>JAIXRU010000016.1 GCA_027485045.1 Opitutaceae bacterium
GGCTGACGGCGGCGCAGGTGGATGCGTTGTTCACCCGTTTGCGGGCGGGCTTGGTGCCCTTGGTGCGGCGGATCGATGCGGCGGCGAGCGAGGCCTTGGCGCGCGGCGAGGGGCCGGTGGCCTTGCGCGGGTTCGAAGTGGAAGCGCAGCGCAGATTGGTGCGCGCGGTGACGGCGCGGCTGGGTTTTGATTACGAACGGGGGCGCTTGGATGTTTCGTTGCACCCCTTCTGCGAAGGTTCGGGCGACGACGTGCGCCTGACCACGCGGTTTGATGCGGATCAGCCCCTAGACGCGCTTTACAGTTCCATACACGAGGCCGGGCACGGCATGTATGAGCAAGGACTGCCGGGGGTGCATGCGGGCACGGTGCTGGGGGTGGCGGCGGGCATGGCGGTGCATGAGTCGCAGAGCCGTTTGTGGGAAAATCAAGTGGCGCGTTCGCGGGCGTTTTGGCGCGGGCTGGAGTCGGAGTTTCGGACGGCTTTTCCCGTGCCGCTGGCCGGGATCTCGGGCGATGCCTTGCACGCGGCGGCCAATGCGGTGGAGCCGGGCGGACTTATCCGGGTGGACGCGGACGAGGTGCACTACAACTTGCACATCGTGCTGCGTTTCGAGCTGGAGAAACGGTTGTTTGCGGGCGAGCTGGCGGTGGTGGATTTACCGGCGGTGTGGGATGTGTTGAGCGAAGAGCTGCTGGGACGGCGGCCGGCGCACGCGGGCGAAGGGGTGTTGCAGGATGTGCACTGGAGCGGCGGGGCTTTCGGGTATTTCCCGAGCTACACTCTGGGTAACATGATCGCGGCCCAGCTCTGGACGGCGGCGCAGGCGCGGCTTCCCGGATTGGAGGAGGATTTTGAGCGCGGGGATTTCGGGCGCTTGCTCGGCTGGTTGCGGAGTGAAGTGCATGCGCACGGGCGCAGGGAGGATGCGTTCGCACTGACCAAGCGGGTGACGGGAGCGGAGCTGGGACCGGAGGCCTTGCTGGCGTATTTGGAACAACGTTACGGCGGCTGAGCTCGGCGGGGGATTTTCACCATGGAACTGATCGATACGCACACGCATCTGGAGGTTTTTGAGAAACGCGGGGAGACGGCCGCAGTGCTGGAGCGGGCGGCGGCGGCTGGGGTGACGCGGATGGTGACGATCGGCACGGCGAGCGACGACTGGTCGCTTTACCAGGGACTGGCGGAGCGGTTTCCCGGGGTGGTGCATTACACGGCGGGGCTGCATCCCTGTTCGGTGGGCGAACGCTGGAGCGAGGAGGTGGCGCAGTTGGAGGCGTTTTGGCAAGGCGCAGGGGTGTTGCCGGTGGCCTTGGGCGAGTGCGGGCTGGATCGGTTTCACTTGCCGAAGGACGATCCGGAGCGGGCGGAGCGGATCTTTATCTGGCAGCGGGCGGCGTTTGCGGCGCAGTTGGAGTTAGCCGGACGTCTGGGGTGTCCGCTGGTGGTGCATTCGCGCGGGGCGTTTGCGGAGAGCGTGGCGATGATTGAGGCCAGCGGAGTGCCTTGGTCGCGGGTGGTGTTTCACTGTTTCACGGAAGGACCGGTGGAAATGGCCGAGCTGGCGCGGCGCGGCGCTTGCGCTTCGTTCACGGGCGTGGTGACGTATAAAAACGCCGAGCCGGTGCGGGCGGCGCTGGTGGCGCAAGGGATAGGACGACTCATGTTGGAGACGGACGCACCCTACCTGACCCCGGTGCCGCATCGCGGGAAGGAAAACGAGCCTGCCTACATGCGATTAACGGCCGAGGCGGCAGCGGCGGCGCTGGGATTGCCTCTGGCTGAGCTAGCGCAACGAACGACGGCGAACGCGCGGGCTTTTTTCGGCATCTGAGTCTCGCCGAAGCGACGACAGGTCAGGCCTCGTCGAATTTCCGGGCGAAGAGCGCGTCGAGCTCGTCGAGCATGGCGGCGGCGTCGGCTCCGGTGGCCAGAAATTTGACTTTCGAGCCTTTGCCAGCGGCGAGCATCATGAGACCCATGATGGATTTTCCGTTCACCTGCTCCTCGTCCTTTTCGACCATGACGTCAGCTTTGAACTTGTTGGTGATGCGCACGATCATGGCGGCAGGGCGGGCGTGAATACCCATTTTATTCTGCACAACAAGCTCGCGGGTGAGCTGGGCGGCGGTGTCGGTCTTGTCCATTAAGTAGTGCAAACTCCGCACGGGGACGTCGGCTTGCAACCCAAAAACCAACTAGGCAGGGTAAACGCTTATGAACGTACCGGTCGCCATCATCGTACCCTGCCGTCTGGAATCGACGCGGTTTCCGCGTAAGTTACTGCATAGGGTAAAGGGCAAGTCCTTGGTATTGTGGGTGGCGGAGCGTATCCGGGCGGAGGCACCGGAGTTCCCGCTTTGGTTTGCGGTGGATGACCCCTTGCTGGCCGCGCCGTTGGAAGTGGCTGGATTTCATACCGTAATGACGGACGTGGGGCACCAGAGCGGCACGGACCGGCTGGCGGAGGCCAATCGGAAGATCGGGGCGGAGCGGGTGATCAATGTGCAGGCGGATGAGCCGTTGGTCACCGGCGCGCAGATACGGCGTCTGGCCGAGTTAATCGCAGGGCCGGCGGCGATGGCCACGCTGGCGACGCCGTTTTTGCGTGCGGAGGATTTTGTTAATCCGAATCAGGTGAAGGTGGTTTTTGCCCCGGGAGGCGGGTGGCGTTCCTTGTATTTTTCACGTTCGCCGATGCCGTTTGCGCGGGATCTGGGCGGCAAAGTGGATGACGCTTGGGTGCGGGCGAATCCCTGTTTCAAGCATCTTGGGCTTTACGCGTACAAGGCGGAGTTGCTTGAGAAGTTCGCTAGCCTGGCGCCGGGGCGTTATGAGCGTATTGAAAAACTGGAACAACTACGGGTGCTGGAAAACGGTTTTGAGATCGCCTGTGATGTGACGGCGGATCCTGGATTGGGCGTCGATACCCCGGACGATGCCGTGAAGTTCGAGGCGGCGTTGGGGTAAAACTACTTATCCGGATTGGTAAAAGGAAAAGTTAGTCCAGCTTAAAAAAAGACGTTACCTTTACGCAAAAAGCCCTACCCTATTCATGGTTTCGTTTACCCCCCGTTTTTTTAATGGATCCATTACCCCCAAATTTATTGCCGGTTGGTTGTGCGTCGCAGGATATTAAAGCCCTCGCTTTTGCTCAGGAAGCCAGAGTGCTGCCGCCGGTGGACGATTTGCTCAGTCTGGAGGCCGCGCTGAAGGCGTATCCGGTGACGGTGGCGATTTTGGGTCCGGATTGGCCAAACAAGGAGCGAGCGGCGGCGATCGATTTGATTTACCGTTACGCGGCATCGTGTGCGGTGCCGAAGGAGAGTTCGCCCGAGGTGATGAACGCGGCTATAGCGCTGGCTTTATCTGAGCGGGCAGAACGAGCTCAGTCGGTGTTTTTCAATCGGCTCCTGGCTTTGCTTCCGGACCCGGTTTTTTATAAAGATCGGCTTGGCCGGTTTCTGGCCGTGAACCAGGCCATTGCCCGGCATTTTGGAGTTACGGATGCGTCGGTTTTGATCGGTCGGAGTGATTTTGATTTTTTCTCCGCGGAGCACGCGCAGCAGGCGTTCGATGATGAGCAGGAGATCATGCTGACGGGGCGCAGCATGGAGGCTAAGTTAGAGAGGGAAACGTATGAGGACGGCAGTGAGACGTGGTGCCTGACCTGGAAAGCGCCCTTGCTGGACCAGGCTGGGCGAGTGATCGGGATTTACGGGTATTCGCGCGACGTTACCGAACTAAAGTCCACCGAGGCGGCGCTGGCGACCGAACGCCATTTACTGGAGGCCTTGCTTACCGGGCTGCCAGATGCGATTTTCATCAAGGATTTGCAGGGCAGATTCCTGTTGGCCAACCAAGTATTGGCTTCCTGGAAGGGCACTACTCCAGCTGGTTTACGCGGACGTAAGAACGTCGAGTTTGATAGTGAAGAATTAACCCAGATGTATGATCAGGATGATCATTCGGTAATCACCACTGGCATGCCGATTATTAACCGAGAAGAGATGGTGAGGACCAAGGACGGCAAGGAGCTGTGGGTATTGACGAGCAAGTTGCCGTATCGAAATGCCGAGGGAAAGATCATTGGATTGATCGGAATCGCACGGAATATTTCTCTGCGCAAAGCTTTCGACCAAGAGCTTTACTCGGCTCAGGCTGAAATCGCCGCGCTGAGGGCCGAGGTAGAGCGATTAAAGGCGGCGGGGAATACGGGTTGAGATTCAGGCCGCTTTAGTGTCCGAATAGGGCGAAACCCAAAAACAGCACGGTAAGACCAATGGCGATTAGCACCCAGAAGGGGTGAGGGCGGCCGGGGTGGCGAGCGCGGGCTTGTCGCCGAGGAGCGGTGGCGTCGTCAAAAGCGGATTCGGGTAAATCTAGGCCGTCGTAGCGGGTTACTTCGTCGTTCCAGCCGGTTTTTTCGTCGGCTCCGCAGGCGGGGCAGGCTTGGGCTCGGGGCGAGAGTTCCTCACCGCAAACCGGGCACTCGGATGGTGCTTGGCGGAGTGCGGCGCGGGTGCTGGGCATGGGCTACTCTCAGGGGAGCAAGCTGAGGCGATAACGGGCGGGCGCGGTGCCCTCGAGGCGGTCGAGGTTGGCTTGGGCGGTGCGCAGATTTACCTTGGCCTGTAGTTCGGAGAGACGGGCCTGGTCGAGAGCGTCCTGGCTTTCCTGGACGCGGCGGAAGGTGGAGAGGCCGGAGTCGTAGCGGGCTTTTTCCACTTCGTATTCGCGGGCGGCGAGGGTGGCGGCGAGCGCGGAAAGGCGAAGATTTTCGATGCCGGTTTCCACCGCCCGAACCGAGACTCTTACGGAGACGAGGATTTGTTGTTCGATTTGAGCGCGACGAAGTTCTTCGCGGTCGAGGTTGGAGCGGGCCTGGCGAAGTCGCGCGCGTTCTTCGCGAAAGCCCCATGGCATGCTGAGGGATAGATCCATCTGCCAACTGTAACCGTCGCCTTTCCAGAGGTTGCTGGTGCTTTCGTTGGCCCGGGTGGAAGCGTCGTTCAAGCCGCCTTGCACACCGAAATCCAGTTGGGGCAGACGGGCGTTTTTGGCGGTTCGCACGTCGATCTCCTGCTGGCGGATGGCAGCCAAGGCGGAGGCGAATTCCGGGGTGTTGGCGCGGGCGCGTTGGAGGCTGGCGGCCAAATCGACCCGAGGCGGATTTGACGAGCCGAGTGCGACGGGGCCCACCGGGTTTTCGAAGGATTCGCGCCCGAGGAGGCGTTGCAACTCGTCTTCGCGGTCTTGGGCGGACTGGCGGGCGAGCACGAGATCGCGCGCGGCTGTGGCCACGCCTACCTCGGCTTGGAGGACTTCTAGGTCGGTGGCCACGCCAGTGTCTCGTCGGGCGGTGTTTTCTTCGAGGAGTTTTTTGCGAACTTCCAGGGAGAAGCTCCGGATGCCAACTTGTTCGCGGGCGAGGGCGAGGTTGGAGTAGGCGACCTCGACATCACGAACGAGGGTGAAGACTTGGGCGGCGAAATCAGCGCGGGCCCGCTCGGTGCCGAGCCGGGCGCGTTCGAGCGCGGATTGGCTGATGGTGGCACCGGCGCCTTTGAGCAGGGGTTGGCGGATGGCGAGGCCGACATCGGAGTTGTAAGCGGGGTTAAGCAGGGAGGTGCTTGGGGTGCGTTCGCTGCGGGCCAGGCTGCCCGAGGCGGTGACGGTGGCACCGGTGGCGGATAGTCGCTGGGTGGCGGAGAGACGGGAGTCGCGCGACTCGTTGCGGGGGTTGGTCGAGGTGGTGCCTGAGGCGTCAACGAAGGCGCCGGTGGAGGCGGAGACGGCGAGGGTTGTATCGAAATCCGAAAGGGCGATTTCTTCGTTATCGGCGGCGCTGTTTGAGGTGATTCGCTGGAGGTTAACGTCGTAGTTGGCGGCGAGTGCCTGATTCATCGCAGCCTCTAGAGTCAGGGGATCGGCGTAGGGAACGACGGGTGGCTTGGCCGCGAGTATATCCGCCACGGGAGAGGCGGGGGCGGGTGGCGGTGGAGGTGGCGGCGCAGCGGGGGTGGGCAGGGAGCTTAGGCCGGTTTCGGTTGGCGCAGGTTGCGCAAAGGCGATGACGGTGGCGAGAGCGCTGGCAAAGAGGACTGCGTTGCGGGAAGTGAGGATCATTGACGTTCGAATTCGCCGGCGGAAGTTTTTTTGAATACGGTAAAGCCCAGGTTTTTGGCATCAGAGACGGAAAGGGGGCGCAATAGTTTCGGGGTGTTTAAATTTTCTATGGCTGAGCGGGTGACACTTTTTCCGCACGTCGGGCAGGTTCTAAGGGCGGTCGCGCTAGCGCTTTGATGGTGATCGAAGCCGTTGCCGCAGAGCTTACAGGGTAGCTGGGCTGGGGCATAGTGGTAGATTGGCACGTCGTGTCCAAGTCGGTTTATGAGTGCTGAACAAGTTTCACTTAGGCGCTTCAGGGTCAAGGCGGAGGGTGAAATGCCCGCGCATAAGGTTGGTGGCAAAAAAACGGCACGCACGCCACGAGGTCGGGGTGTGCCGGTAACGCACAGTGACGGGGGCGGTTACTCGACAACCGGAGAGGATTTGGCGAGTTCGGCTTCGACGAATTCGGATACCAGGGCCATGGCGCTGGACTGGCTGAGGTTTTCGGCGAGGTCTTTGCGCATTGAAGCGTAGGCGGGTGAGGTGGTGTCGATGGCGGGCAGTTTCTGGTCCAAGGCGTAAACGAGCTCGCCGGCACTCTCGCCGGTGGGGAGGAATTCGCTGAGTTTTCCTTTAGCCAAGGTATTAAGCACTTGAAGTGCGTTGTAGCCTACGTCGGCAGGGAATTCACCGCTGATGGTGAAGGGCGCGGGAGTTTTCACCGTGACCTTGAAGCCCGAGACGGTGGCAGCGGCGGTCACGGCGGCGGCGAAGGGTTGGCCGGAGGCGGTGGCAGCGGCGATGGTGGCGCGTAGTTTTTGCGCGGAATCGTTGAAAAGGCGGCGCTTTTCAGAGTTTAAGTAGTCCGTGGTCACTTTAGCGCGCACTTCTTCAAAGGCAGGAGTTCGGGCGGGAATGCTTTCGCGCCAGACGAGAATGGCGGCTCCGCCGGGGACGGCCACGGGATTGGAGTAGGGGCGATCAGCCGAAAGGCGCAGGGCTTCGGTGGCGAGTTTGGTGGAGGCGTTGCCGCCGAGTTCGGCGGGGATGGAGTCAGCGGCTACGGGGCCTACCTCGATGAGGGTGGTGTTTTTCTGATTGGCGAGGAAACCAGGGAGCGCGGCGGGTTTGATGCCACGTTCCAGAATTTGCACGGCGAGGTCGGCGGCTTTGTCGAGGGCGGCTTTTTCGGCGCGCTGCTTGCGTAGGTCGGCTTCCACCAAGGGGCGTGCGGCGTTGAAGGCGGCGGCGGCGTTCTGGTCTTCGCCAGTGGCGGTATCCACTTTAACCGGTGCGGCGGGGCTGGCTGGGTAACGGGTGGGGTTTGCGGTGTAGGCGGCGCGGAGTTCGACTTCGGTAAATGCCACGTTGTCGGGCTGCGTTACAGCGGCGACGCGAAGGGCGGCTACGGTGACACGGGGAGATATTTCGTAGCGCCGAGGGTTGGCCTCGAACCACGGCTTTAGGCCTATGTCGGAGGTGTCGATTCGTGGGGCGAAGGCCGAGCCATCCACTGTAGCGATGGCGAGAGTCCATTGGGTGTCGCGGCGGGCGAGGATTTCGTTCACGTCAGAGGGCAATACGTAGCCGGGACCGGCGAGAAGTTTCTCGTATGCGGCGATCCGAGCATCCTCGGCGATGACTCGAGAGGCCTCGGCTTCGGTAAGACGGGGGTTGGTACGAAGTGATTCGATGAAGTCCGTGTAGCGCTTGGCTTCGAATTTACCATCCGGACCGGCGAAGGCGCGCAGGGTGCGGATATGCTCGATGAGTTGAGTATCGTTGGGCTGGGGTAGGCCGACACGGTTGGCGAGATGGAGGGTGGCGTGACGGCGCAGGGCGTATTGGCTGAGTTGAGCCTCGGGCACTTCTCTACCAGGATTGTAACGCAGGTAAACGCTGAGCTGACCGTCGGAGCCGAGACGGCGTTGGTCCTCTGCTTTGCTCAAGTCGAGGTCCAGATAGGGGCGCGGAGGTATTTTGGGCTGACCGGCGCGGCCAAGCCCTGAGGAGGCGTTGGTGAAGAAGACAAAAGAGACGATTACGCCGCCAAGAAGAATGAGAAACAGCCATTTGAAGTGCTGTTGGAAGGTGCGCTGGATCCAGGAAATCATTGGGTAAAAAGTGAGAGCGTCAGACACTTCAACGCTGGCAGGCAACCGCGAATCTCGGTGTCGGCAAAAACGGTGTAACACAAGGCGATGTCGGATGCTTGATTGGTTTTTGTCCGGTGAGATTGAGCGTGAGCTCAATGTTTAGGACCGCACTTGGGATTACACCGTAATAGCCACTCGCTGAAACTTAGTTCAGGCGTGAGTGCCTGACGCGGTGGCTTTCTCAGTTAAGTTTTGAGACACTATTTTATGAGCACTACATCCGAATATTTGAACGGCCTGTTTTCCCTAGCTGGAAAAGTGGCGGTGGTGATTGGCGGGACAGGTGAATTATGCGGTGCCATGGCCGAGGGCCTGGCCGCCGCTGGAGCGGAGACTGTGCTGGTTGGCCGGGATGCGGAAAAGGCCCGGGTGCGTTTGGAGCGCATTACTCAAGCCGGAGGCACAGCTTGGTTTCACGCGGCTGAAGCCAGTTCTAAAGCCGAGTTACAAGGTTTGCTACAAACGGTTTTGGCGCGTTCCGGACGCGTCGATATTGTTATAAACGGTGCGGGTATTAATTCCGCCACACCCTTTCTGGACATTAGCGAAGAAGAAGTGGACCGCATATTACGGGTTAACTTCAAGAGTGTCTTTTTAGGCTGCCAGGTTTTTGGTCAGTATCTGGTGGATCGTGGTGAAGGTGGTTCGATTATTAATTTGGGCTCGATGTCTGGCTTAGTTCCTTTGTCTCGGGTATTTACGTATTCGGCCAGCAAGGCGGCGGTGCATAATCTTTCCAAAAATCTGGCACGCGAATGGGCGCCTAAAAACGTGCGTGTAAATGTGGTGGTTCCCGGATTTTTTCCAGCCGAGCAAAACAAAAAGGTGCTTACTCCAGAGCGGGTTAATTCGATTATGGGGCACACGCCGATGAAGCGATTTGGCGAAGCGCGTGAACTGGTAGGAGCCACGCTGTTGTTGGCCGGGCCAGCCGGAACCTTTATCACTGGATCGGAACTTGTGGTTGATGGCGGCTATCATGCCATGACCATATAAGCGCAAAATCGCGCGCCTGATTGCTTGGCGCTTCGCAACGCAAGGAAGTAATCAACTCGAAGACGCAAAGACGCAAAGAACGCGAAGTCCGAACTCAGTTTGTCATCTCTGCGCATTCGAAGGTGATGGTGGCGGCGGTGCCGGTGCGGCTATTGAGACCGGCGAAGAAGCTGGTGTGTGGTGTTTTTTTAAAACCTTGATTTTGGGGCTTGTCAGCGGGGGGGGCGTTTGTCTCTCTCCGCGTTCCTCTCGCAGTAGCTTTGCCCAGATGGTGGAATTGGTAGACACACACGTTTGAGGGGCGTGTGCCGAAAGGCGTGCAGGTTCGAGTCCTGTTCTGGGCACCACTTTAAAAAGCCTCCGGATCCGATCCGGGGGCTTTTTTGGTTTTTAGCAGGCTTAAGCAAGCGCCTCGGGAAACGGCTTGCCTGCGTTCGTGGGGTCGTGAAGCTGCGCTATCCCGCTGCCTTCCGCAGCGGGTTTTCGACAAACCCGCACTTAACACCACTCGCAGGCCCGCCGCCTGCTTTGTATTTACTCCGCATGGACGAGACGCCCTCACCGCAAACGCCCGATTCTTCTTCCGGGCTCAACAAACTGGATTTGACCCAACTCCAAGGCTTCAGCTTTGGCACCTCCTGGGTGCAGGATAAATCCGGCCAAGGCGGACCCGGCGGCCCGCCGCGCGGCGATCGTCGCGATGAGCGTCCCCGCCGCGAGGGCGAAGCCCCCGTGCGCCGTGATCGACGCGACTTTAAGCGGCCCGTCACTGGCGCAGTCGGCGATGCGCCCTCCGCCCCGCCCGTCGAGGGCGGTGAGCGTCCGGCTCGTCCATCCGGCGGCGGTGACCGTCGTTTTGATCGTCCGTCAGGTCCCGGCGGCTCAGGTGGTCCCGGTGGTCCAGGTGGTCCGCGTGGCGGGGATCGTCCTCGTTTCGAGCGCCGCGAAGGCGGCCCCGATGCGGGTCGCCGCGGCGATTTTCGCGGTCCGCCGCGCGAGCCGGTCGGTCCCTATGTCAGCCCGTTTTTCACCATCACGTTCTATCCCGAGGATGCGAGCTTCAAGGCCCTCGCCGATGCCATTCGCAAGTCCTGCCGCACATTCGAGCTGTTCTACATTGCTCGCTCGGTAGTGGAGAAAAATGACCGTTTCGTCGCCGTGGTCCAGCGCATCGCACCTGCCGCGCCCGCCGCCAAGGGGACCAGCCCGGCACCGACCACGCCCGGCGTGAAACCCGCTCCTTTCTACATTTCGGTGCCGGATGGCGTGCCATTCGACACAGAGGACGCCGCCATCGCCCATGTTTTGGAAAAGCATCTGGGTAACTTCTTCGAAACCGCCGAGGTCGAGGTCGAGGCGCCGAAGGGTAATTTCCAGGTGGTGAACCGCTGCTCCATCACCGGCACGCTGCTGGCTCCGCCGAACTACCATCTCTATAACTCGATCCTCGCCCAGCACCATGCGGCCAACGTCCGCATGTCACTTGAGGCCTACAAGACCAAGATCGAGACGGTGCGTGATCCCGAGGTGGTTGCGCAGTGGTTGGAAAAGATGAAAAAGGCCGTTCGCTACACCGTAAAACCCGCCCCGGTGCGTGCCCCCAAAGTGGCTGCCGCCGCTGCTGTCGCGACCGAAACCGCCGCTCCAGTCGAGGTTACAGAGACTGCCGAGGTCGAGTCCGAGCCGGTGGTCGCTGAAGCCGCCGCACCGGCGACCGAGTCCCCTGTCGTCTTGCCCTCCTTTGATTCGTTGGAGGATGCCCGCCAGTATCTGCTCACCGAGGCGCGGAATCGCGTGGTCCGCAGTGTCGAGCAGCTGCGTTTCCCAGGGAAAATCCTGGAGACCATTCCCGCCACCACCGAGATCCGCCGCGCGGTCGAGGGTGCGCTCGCCGCCCAGCGTCGTTTCCCCTTGGATACGGCCAACGCTCTTCGCGGCCGGCTGCGGCGCGAGAGTTTCACCATCTTTAAGAAGGGCTCGAAGGGCGTCAGCTATGTGTGTGCGGTCAAGCGTCGCTTCCGAGTGCCGGGCCAGACCTTCTCCGATTCTCTGGCAGCGCTCATCGCCTACGTGGAAGCTCATCCGATGGTCAAGGGAAGCGAGCTGGGCGAGAAACACCTCGGCATCGTTCCTCGTCCTGCGCCGGTTGAGGGTGCGGAGCCTGTGCCGGTTCCCGCCGACGAGATCGAGAAGCTGACCAAACTTAAGGGCGATCTGCGCTACTTGGTGAAGGAAGGCTACATGACTGAATTTGTGGACGGCACGCTGTTCTGTCCGCCCCCGATGGTTGAGTCGCGCAAGCGCGAGATCGAGGCTACCGAGGTCGATCCAGAGAACTTCCCCGAGGCCCCGGCGCCCGAGGTGAAAGCGCAAGCGCAAGCGGTTGCCGAACCTGCCGCAGAGGCGGCTCAGGCCGAGTCCTCCGATACCTCCGCTGAGCCGACGGCCTAAGTGGATCAAACCCTTATAAAATAAAAGCCCCCGGATTCACATCCGGGGGCTTTTTGTTTTGGGTTACCGTTGAAGTGAAGCGGCGCTGATTTTTTTAGCGCAGCACTAAATAGTGTCGGCGGTCGGGGGTGTGGGTGAGGTCGAGGTGGAGGGCGTCGGCGGGTAGCCAGGCGGGGACTTTTTCCGGCCATTCGACGGCGAGCCACCAAGGCGGTGTCAGGAAATCGTCGATCATCAAATCCTCTAACTGAGCGCCTGATTCCAGTCGGTAGGCGTCCACGTGAATGAGAGTGCGTCCCGCGCCCCGGTGCAGGGTAAAAATAGTGAAGGTCGGGCTGGTGATCTGGCCGGTGAGGCCGAGCCCGGCGGCAAAGCCTTGGACAAAGGTGGTCTTCCCAGCGCCGAGATCCCCGTGCAGGGCAAGCGTGCTGCTCGGCGGCAAGGCGGCGGCGAGGCGGGCGGCGATGGCGCGGGTTTCTTCCGCCGTGCCAGTGACCACTCCGGCGCGTAGTTCAGCGAAAATGCTCGAAACCATGGTAGGGTGCGAGGTCGAGTGCGCCTACGGCGGACGCGTGCCGGTCGGAAAGGCGTCCGATGATGGTGAGCGGAACACGGGGGAAGGCGTGATGCCATTCGGCGGCGAGCCGGGCCGCTTTGGCGGGTGTGCCGCGCAACGTGAAGAGCAGTTCGTAGTCTTCGCCATCGGTGAGCGCGGCGCGCAGATCGCAGCCTTTGCACCGGGGCAGGAGGTCGGCAAATAGGATGGGCTTGGCTCCGGCGGGCACGAGGTGATGGATGTCCTTGGCGAGGCCGTCACTGACGTCGAGCATGGCGCTGACCTCGGGACGGGCTGCTAGCCAGCGGCCCTCGGCCAGGCGCGGGGTAAATTTCCAGTGGTGACCGGAGGCGAGGCTGCCGCCGAGCACGCCGGTCACCGCGATAAAGTCTCCCTCGCGCGCGCCGGTGCGGGTGAGCACGCGTTTGCCGGAGGCGTGGCCGAGGAGGGTGAGCGAGGCGACGAGTCCACCGCGATGGGTGGCAAGATCGCCGCCCACCAATGGCACGCGGTGCTGGCGGGCGAGGGCGGCCAGACCGCGATAAAACGCCTGCAGCCAGTCCAGCCGGGTGCGCGGATCGAGCGCGAGCGAGACTACGGCGGCCTCGGGCTGGCCGCCCATGGCGGCGATGTCGGAGAGGTTGCGCGCGAGGAGTTTCCGACCAACGGCGCGGGGTGGGATGGCATCGTCGAAGTGTTCGCCATAGATAACGGGATCGACGGTGAGCAGGGCGGCGCCGCGGGCCCCTTTGGGCGCGGGCGGGAGCACGGCGCAGTCATCGCCCATGCCGTGCGGGGCGGCGGGCATGGCGGCACCGAGCCAGCGACGGATCTTTGCCAGGAGCTTTTGCTCGCCGAGTGCGGCCACGGTATCGTCCGGGTTATCTGAATACGGGTGCATGTTCAAGAAGGGAAACCGGCCAGCAGGAGCACGATGGTGTGTAAGTTAAAGATAGCGTGGGTCACGATCGGGGTTATGGGGTGCCCGTCGCGCTCGTAGGCCAGGGCAAGCCCGAGCGCCAGCACCATGAGGGGGAGAAGCACGGAGACACTTCCATGAAGGGCGGCGAAGGTGAGGGCGGGCACGAGCAGAGTAACGGCCCGGGGCGCGCGGGTGCGCAGCCAGCGAAACAGGCCGATTCGAAAGAGAAGTTCCTCGGTGAGCGGGGCGATGATTACGGCGAGCACGATCATGCTGGCGAGGGCGGGAAGGTCGCCGGAGTTGGCGAATAAGGTCACGAGTTCCTGCGGCTCGGGCTCGACGCCGAAGAGCGGAAGCAAGGACTGCCAGGCCAGACTGGTGAGCCAGACCAAGGGCAGCAGGGTAACGAAGACCCTCGCGCCGCTTAATGCCGCGTGGGCTGCACTCAAGCGCTTGGGCTCGGATGAAGGCGTCGGAGGGGAGTCGTACAAAGTCGCGGCAGCGGGTTTGCGCAAATGCCAGAACCAGGCGTGAGCGAGGCCGGCGAGCAGGCCGAGTTGAAAGGCTCCGCTGGTTACGACGTGGAAAAGCCCCATGGAGCCATCGCCGGGGGGAGGGAATGCGCGTTGGCCGATTTGGGCGGCGGCCACCTGGAAGAAGAAGCCGCCGCCTAGCGCGAATATGGCGGCGAGCATCATCTCGGTGACGTTGTAAGGCGAAGGGTCGAGGCTCGAAGTGGCGATGCCCTTCAAGCTTGCTTTCAGAGCGGGCAGACCGCGAAGCAGGAGAAACGCACCTACCAGGAGCAGGCCGACCTCGACGACGATGAGGGCGATTTGCAGCGGGGAGAGTTCGGTGGTGGTTTCGATGACGGACACGGGAAGAGCGGTGGAGCCCAGAGACCGGATCAGTCTTCGTCGCCGGTCGATTCCGTATTTTGATCGGGGTCGAAGGAGTCCACGTAGCATAAAACAAAAAAGTCCTCGGATTCGAGGATGCCCATGGTGTGGTCGAGCACGGTGCGGCGGTCGGCGGGGGCGAGCCGTGGTTGCTCCAAGGTGAGGAATTCGTCGAGCGCGGCGCGGGCGGAGGCACGGTCTTTGATGCCGGCTAGCAGGTCGTCGGCCTGGCCGGCGAGATCGTCGATGATGGGGCGGAGATTCATGGCGTGGATTGAGCTTCGGTGAGGACGTCGAAAAAATCGCAGGAAGCAAAAAAGATCGTCGGGCGGCCCGGTTGAGGGAGGGTGCGTTTTTAATCGCTCGAAACCGGAGACGGAACCGTTGATGCATGAGGTATGGTTTGGCGCTTATGGCTCGTGGCGGTTTTGCTTGGGGGCGGCGCGGGCGGCGCGCGCGCCGAGGTTTGGCCTTGGCGCGGGGCGGTGGCAGGCGAGCTTCGGTTGGAGGCACTGGGGCAGCTGGGGCTTAAGTGGTCTGTCGCGATTGAGGGCGATAAACTGGTGCTCACGGGGACCGCTCCCGGAACATCGGTCGTGGTGGAGGCCGTGCCGCAGGGCGCGGGGGCCTGGGCGTGGAGGGTTAAGCAAGGGACGGCGGATTTGGCGGAGCTTTGGCCGGATTTGCGGCGGCTGGCCGGCGAGGCGGCAACGGGGTGGTCGGCCAGTGGACGGCTGAGCTTTAGCGGGGCGGGCATGTTGTCGTCTGAGGCGGGACCGACGGGGGAGGTCCGGTTGGAGCTGCGCGAAGGGTGGGCGCGTTCGGATGCGCTCGATGTCGAGGTGAGCGGAATCGAGCTGGATGTGGCGACGCACGATTTTTCCGGGCAGACTCTGTCTGAGGGGCAGCAGTTGCGCATCGCCAAGGTGGTGAAAGCGGGGGCGGAGGCGCGGGAATTGCACGTGGCATTCGGGTTGAAGCCGGGTTTGAATCTTGCGGTATCGCAAGCGGAGGCGCGCTTACTCGGTGGCGGGGTGAAGTTGAAGCCGTTTCAAGTTTCATTGACCAAGCCCCGGCTAGACGCGGGGGCGGAGGTGAGCGGAGTGCAACTAGCCGAGGTGGCCCGGCTCATGCCTTGGGCGGTGGCTGCGGCGGAAGGCAAATTGCGGGGGCGGATCGAAATCGGTTGGGACGAGCTAAAGGGCCTGCGGGTGCGCGACGGTGGGTTGGATATCGTCCGCAGTGATGCGGCGGAGTTCCGTCTCGCGCCTTCGCCGGGTTTGCTAACCGGGAAGATGAAGAAGGTGATTCCCTTGTTGCCCAAGGCGGGAGCTTGGGCGCAGTGGATTGGGCTGCGAAATCCAGCTTACGCTCCCCTGCGGGAGATCGAGCTTGGGCGCGAGGGAATGAAAATTGAAGCGCTCCAGGTGACGTTCTGGCCGGACGGATTGAGCGGTGCTCGCACCGCGACGATTCACGTCGTAGGGCGACCCACCTCGGAAAAACTGGTCAAGGAACTGGTTATTGACCTGAATTTTTACGGACCATGGAGCGAATTCATGGCCTTTGGCTTAAATCAAGAGGCGAAGTATGGCTTCCGGTTGCAATAAGTGATCGTGGCACAGGGTGTGTGCGATGGTAGGAAACTTTGTTTGCCGGATGAGGTCGGATGGGATTGAACCTTTCTTATGCGCGCCACGCTGCTCTCGCCCGGATTGATGTTAACCGCTGTCCTTTTCGGCGGCTGCATCCACGTGACGATGGATCCGATAAAGGTCCATGCGGTGGTGGATGTGAATGTGAAGATGGAGCAAGCCGTCACCAGTCTGTTGAGCGACATCTACGGCGACTCCAAGACGGTGAATACCAACCAACTTTCCACCCCATAAAACCTACTATGAACTCCCTACGCTCCGTTTCCGTGATTTTTGCCGCCGTCGGTCTGGCGGTGGTGGTGGCCCAGGCGGATGAAGCCTCGGCCAAGGCGGGCATGCGCCAGCGGCTTAGCGCGGTCGACGCGTTGAAGACGGCAGGCAAAGTTGGCGAGGCGAACTCCGGCTTGCTCGCGGTGCGTGATGGCGGCGGCGACGCCCAGGGCGTGGTAGACGCGGAGAACGCGGACCGCTCCGTGCTCTTCGCCGAGACGGCTAAAAAGACCGGCGGCACAGCGCAAGCAGTGGGCAAGGCCTTCGCCCGTCAGCTCGCCGCCGCCAGCCAGCCCGGCGTCTGGCTCCAGCGTGAGGACGGCGGCTGGTACAAGAAGTAAACTCGGTCCGGCGCGGTCTGGTGCGCTCCGGCCTTGGTTTTAGGCGATGGGCCACGTCGATCCCAGGCGCAGGTGCCCCGTGATCGGGCGCTTGTAAAGGTACATTTCGGCGGCAGCGGCGGACTCGGCGGGGAGCTTCGTCGTCCAGCGTACGAGCGGCGCGGGCACACGGGCGTAGAGACCTTCGTCGATACCTTCGAGCGCGTCGAGCTTTGCCAAGGTGGGGGCGTCGACTTTCCAGAGTTCGCCGGTCACGTTTTCGGGGTTCTCGGGCTCGGCGACCAGGCCGGGGTATTCACCGAGTGAATATAACGTGAAGCCGGGCACAAGCTCGGCTTCACCGAGGTAAATCTGGCTGGCGAGGAAGGAGTGGTTGGAGCCGCCGCGTTTCAGGGTGCCATAAACAAACACGACGTGAGTCTGGTTGGCGGCGGGGGGCATGGCTCAGGGGGCGTCCACGTTGGGCGCGATGGGCGGCGGGGGTGGCGGCGGGGGCGGGGCGACCTCTATGACCAGGGCGGTGAGATTATCCCGCCCCGAGCTTTCGAGCGCGTCCTCGACGACGCGAAAGGCGGCCGGCTGGTGCACCTGATCGGGGCGCGGGGTGCGGATCAGTTCTTCCAGGTTATGATCCCAGAGGCCGTCGATGACGCCGTCCGAGCAGAGCAGAAAGCGGTCGCCGGGGTGGTGGGCCAGGGCGCCGACCTGGGGCTCGATGATCTGGTTGCCGGCACCGAGGGCTTGTTGAAGGGCGTTGCGACCGGGGTGGCAGCGGGCTTCGCGTTCGTTGATCTGGCCTTGGCGGCGCAACCAGCCGACGTAGCTGTGGTCGTGGCTGAGCTGTTGGATGCCGCCTTCGCGCGGCAGGTAGTAGAGGCGGCTGTCGCCGATGTGGCCGAAGTAGAGCCAGTCTGGGGTTAGCCAGGCGAGGGTAAGTGTGGTGCCCATCCCGGAGCATTCCGTGTAGCTGCGGCCAAGGCGCAGGAGCTCTTCGTGAATCGCGGCGTAAAGCTCCTGGAGCACATCGGTGAAACCTGCGGTCATGCCCGAAGCGGAGAGACGGTACGCGCGGGGCAGGAGGCGGGTGATCTTATCGACGGCGATGCGGCTGGCGAATTCACCGGAACGGGCACCGCCCATGCCGTCGCTCACGGCGAAAACGTAGTCGCCGGCTTCGAGCCCGGCCTCGCCGGTTTTGCCGAGGTAGCGGACTTCGTGGCCGTCAAAGGCGAGCGCGAGGAACGTGTCCTCGTTATTGGCGCGGACTTTTCCTCGGTGGGTCAGGCCAGACCAGTGAAGTACGGCGGGAGCGGGGTCGGACATGGTTAAAGGGGCCAAGGGGAATGCAGGGCGCGAACGCGCCGGAAAAGCAGAAAATACATGCCGGGGTTAGTCACCGCGCGGAGTATCGGGTGAAGGCAGGTCTAGCACCGGCCCGGGCGGGGCGGCGGGATCGAGGATGGTGGCGAACTCGAAATCGATCACGCAGAAGCACCCGGCATGGGTGGAGTAGGTTATGTTGCGCAGGTAGGGGTCCTCATGACGAACGGCGAACTGGCTTTCCAAGTCGGCGAAAATCTCTCGCACCCGGGTTTCATTGATATGTTCGACGCGTTGTCCGCAATTCGATGTGACCAAGCGAAGTTCTTCCTCGTGAGTTTCGAGCACCCGAGGCACGAAGTCGCAGTTCCGGCCCGCAAGGTAGGTGAGCACCCGAACCTCATTCTGAAAACGTTCCCGGGCTTGGTGGCCGCGAAAGGTTTTGTGCACCCGGCCGTCAAAGCCGATGCGCACCAAGGCCCGTCGCGTGTCTTTCATTTCCTGCATGATTAGAGATGGTCAGATTTGGTCAGCACTTGCCCACCGCAAGCAATCGCCGGCGTGGGGAAGGGTGATTTTTAGCAATAGTAACGCACTCTGATATATTTAAGTGGATTATGTGGGAATTTAAACGGGGACTTTCGGCACGCAGCAATTTTTTTCATTGCTGGCATGCTGAGTGCTGAAAAGGGTGGTGTAGGGTTTGGCTCAAAGTTACACCCGCTCGTCTGCGGTGTGTGCCTTGGCCTTAATCTACTTTATCCTAACCTCCACATCCATGGCTAAATACAAACTCGAATACATCTGGCTCGACGGTTACAAGCCGGTTGCAAATCTGCGCGGTAAGACACAAATCAAGGAATTCGTCAGCTTCCCTAAGCTCGAAGAGCTTCCCCTCTGGGGCTTCGACGGTAGCTCGACCCAACAGGCACCTGGCGGCAGCTCAGACTGCGTCTTGAAGCCGGTTGCGGTGTATCCCGATACCACCCGCAAGAATGGTGTCTTGGTGCTGTGCGAAGTCTACAATGCTTCTGGCACGCCTCACGTTTCCAATTCCCGCGCCACCATTCTCGATGACGAAGGCACTTGGTTCGGTGTCGAGCAGGAATATTTTCTTTATCAGGACGGTCGCCCACTCGGTTTCCCCGAGGGTGGTTATCCCGCTCCCCAAGGCCCCTACTACACGGGCGTGGGTTACAAGAATGTCGGCGATGTCGCCCGCCAGATCGTCGAAGAGCATCTCGACCTCTGTCTCGATGCCGGCATCAACCACGAAGGCATTAATGCCGAGGTGGCTTCCGGTCAGTGGGAATTCCAGATTTTTGGCAAGGGCTCCAAGAAGGCCGCCGATGACGTCTGGATGGCTCGCTACCTCTTGATCCGTCTTTGCGAAAAATACGGTATCGACGTCCAATTCCACTGCAAACCGATCCTCGGCGCATACAACTCACCGCTCGATTGGAACGGCTCCGGCATGCACTCGAACTTCTCCACCCAGTTCATGCGCGAAGTCGGCGGTAAGGACTATTTCGAGTCCCTCATGGCTGCTTTCTCGAAGTTCACCTCCGAGCACGTCGCGGTTTACGGTCCGGACAATCATCTTCGCCTCACCGGTCTCCACGAGACCCAGTCGATCGACAAGTTCTCCTACGGCGTCGCCGACCGCGGCGCTTCCATCCGCGTGCCGCACAGCTTCGTCAACAACGGCTACAAGGGTTACCTTGAGGACCGTCGTCCGAACTCCGCCGCGAATCCTTACGAGGTTGCTTCCCGCATCCTCAAGACGATCGCGACCGTTCCGACCACGTAAGCTTCTTACGGCAGCACACGCTCACGAATCCCAAAGCCGCCACCCTTTCGGGGGGCGGCTTTTTCGTTTCTTGGGTACGCGGGGGTGGGCTGAAAATGTCGGTTTGGTCGTATCTCAGGCCTTGACCACTACGCGGAGACCCGCACGTTTCACGTTCCTTCTTTTGCCTGATGGTGTAATGGCAGCACAGGTGACTTTGACTCACCTAGTCATGGTTCGAATCCATGTCGGGCAACCAGGTTTGGATTGCTTGGGAAATATTAAATCCCTGTTGATTTAACCGAGGTCTGAAAGGCGTGGTTTTTTTGGAACATCTTATTCTTTATCAGTTAGTTGATTTTATGTTAGCAGATCTGGCGTGCTCGTCATTGGGTCGGTTTCAGGATCCTCTATAATGTATCCCATTTTCCCATAGGCAGCCGACCGCCGCCTAAACATGGCCTGAGTCAGTGGGGAGTCGTCGAGGTAGTCATGGATGAGCACCGTGGTCTTGGTCTCGTGGCTGCGGTGGAGGCGACCGGCATACTGCACCAACCGCCCCTTGAAGGACAGCGGCATGGTCAGGAAGAGCGTGTCCAACCTTGGGATGTCCAGCCCCTCGCCCACCAACGAGGCGGTCGCAAACACCACGAAGGGCGTGCCGGTCGCGTAGTGTTGGGTAATCGCATCCAGGACCAGACGCCGCGCCTTCTTTCCGGTTTTTCCATCCAGGCGGTAATGGTCAGTCTGCGGTGCGCTGGCGGCGAATTTACCTTCCAGTGTGTCGAGGTATGCCGTGCGATCGGCGA
>JAIXRU010000294.1 GCA_027485045.1 Opitutaceae bacterium
CCCGCGCGTCGTCTCCTGCCGCCACACCCGCACGCCCGCCGCTTCCAGCCACTCCCGCGACGCCGCGTTCGCCGCCATGCTGGTCACGACCACGGTGCGCTCCCGCCACGCATCGGTGTAAACGCGCGGCCACCCGGGCGGATCGCCCGCCGCCGTCGCCAAGGTCGCATCAAAAACAAATCTCGTTCCGCAGTCCTCCTGCTCGCGCCCCGACTCGTCCCGCCAGCGCCGGGTCAGCGCCGGATTGTCCGCCCGCACCGTACCCGCTCCGACCGCGATGGCCGGAAACAAACGCCGCCAATGATGCACATCCGCCCGCGCCTCGGGTCCGGTGATCCAGCGATTCGCCCCAACCGGAGGCCGCGAAAACCCATCCTGCGTCGTCGCCAGCTTACCCGCCAGCAGCGGCCGTCCCGTCGTGATCCAGTGGTTAAAAATCAAGTTCAACTTCGTGCACGCCTCCGCCCGCACCCCGGCGCTCACCGCGATCCCCGCCGCGCGCAGCACCTCCAACCCGCGCCCGGCGTGGGCCGGATTCGGATCCGTGGCGCCACTGACCACGCGGGCGATGCCCGCCGCCCGAATCGCACCGCAACACGCGCCGGTGCGGCCGTGCGTCGAGCACGGCTCCAGCGTCACATAAAGCACCGCCCCCGGCCGGGGCGCGCGCCCCAGCGCGGCCAGTGCGGCCCGCTCCGCGTGCGGCCCTCCATCCCGCGCATGCCAGCCCTCGGCCACCAGCTCGCCCTCCTCCACGATCAAGGCCCCGACCATCGGATTCGGATGCGTGGTGCCCCACCCGCGCTTCGCCAGGCTGAGCGCCCGGTCCATCCAGTCTTCGTCCGTCGGCATGGCGGGTTAAAAAGTCGGTCCTCGGCGGCAAAAAATCGCGCCGCCTCGTCAGCCGCGCACGTGGGGATTTTCCGCCCGCTCCTCCGCCACCGTGGTCGCGTCGCCGTGGCCCGGATACAGAATCGTCTCCGGCGGCAGGGTGTAGATCTGGGTGCGGATCGACTTTTCCAACTGGGGAAACCCACAATTGGGGAAATCCGTCCGTCCCACGCTGCGCCGAAAAATCGCATCGCCGGAAAACGCCACGCCCTGCGCCGCGCACCAGAAAAGCACGCTGCCCGGACAATGCCCGGGCACGTGCCGGATTTCCCACTCCAGCCCCAGCGCCGTCACCCGATCACCCTGCTTCACCCACCGGTCGGTTTTCACCGCGGTCAGCCGGATCGATTGCGGCAGGAAAACCTCCATGATTCCGGGAGTTTCGAGCATGAGTTTATCATCCAGATGCGCGCTCACTTTAGCCCCGGTGGCCGCGACGACTTCCGCCACCCCTTGCATGTGGTCCCAGTGTCCATGGGTGAGCCAAAGCTCCTTCAACACGCAGGCCTCGCGCTGCAGAATCGGTTTTACATCCCGCCACACCTCACCCGGCGCATCGATCAACACCGCCTCACCGCGAGCGGTGTCAGTGAGCAAATAAGCGTTGGTCTCGATCGGACCGGCAGGCAGGACGTGAAGATAAAGCGACATAAGGGAGAGAAGCGGAAAACCAGCACACCGCAAAGCCCCCCGCCCGCAAGTCCGCAGAGTTTCGAGCGCACCGCCCCACGGGTGTAACACAAAGTTATGAGTTCTTCGCTGTTTTCGGTGGATGGATAAAGACCGGGTTTGACCGCTAAAGCCGCGTGCCAATGGCCGCGGTAGAAATTATATCAGCCAAGGGACAAGGTCCTGTGTTTGGTGCAGAGAGGCCATTGGCCGTCACATCGACATCCCCATTCACGAAGCGAAACCGCATCTCCTGGCCACGCTCCTTGAGCCGTGGCATTAGCGGTCCATCCCTCTGCCTTACCCGCTGGAAACAGCGAGGAACCAAGTTATGTCAGCTCCAGTGCTGATAAGGAAATATTACGGCGAGAATACCTGTAAATGGCCGAAAAAAGGCTCAAAACGCGCAAAACCAAGCCTTCATTTTTGTGACTTCTGCGACTTTTTTCGGCCAATTCTCGTTTTCTAACAAAGTAGAATTAAGGGGCCTATAGGTGCGCGGAGGAGGCAACGATTTTTCACTAGGATTTCTTGTATTTTGCGTGGCAATCCAAGCCCGGCTTTTTGCGTATTTCTTTAATACGCTCTGCCCGCCGCCGACGGATTAAAAACTCGTCCCCCGGCCGGTTCGCTCAAACATGCGCGGCATCCTCATGTCCACCGCCCTCGCCCAGCGCGCCGCCCACATCGTATCCCTCGTCTCGCCGGAATCGCCGGCCGATTTTGTCCTCCGTCGCGAGGTCGGCTCCGACCGCGAGCTCGAAGCCCACGAAAAACGCGCGCTCACCGGGGCGGTCTTCTCCTACTACCGCTGGTTCCAGTGGCTCGATGCCACCCGCGCCCTGCCCCAGCAAGTGCTCGCCGCCCTCGACCTCCAGTCCCGCTTCGACGCCGATCCGACCTCCATCAAAGCCGAGACCCTGGCCTCGTTGACCCTGCCCCCTTGGGCCCTGGCCTCGATCGACTTCCCCAGCCCCGAGGCCCGCACCGCCTACCTGCGCCAACTGCAATCCGCCCCCGCACTCTGGATACGCCCGCAACGCGAATTCGCCGCCTCCCTCGCCCGCGCCCTGCGCCAGACCCGTGCGCCCGATTTCAGCCGCTCGCCGCTCGCCCGCCACCCCGAGGCCCTCGCCCTTGCCACCGCCCTGCGCTACACCGGCCCGAGCGATTTGTTCAAAGCCGAGGAATTTAAAAAAGGCCTCTTCGAGATTCAGGACCTCGCCTCCCAGCTCGTCGGCCACGCCTGCGCCCCCGAGCCCTCCCAAACCTGGTGGGACGCCTGCTGCGGCGAAGGCGGCAAGACCCTCCACCTCTCCGATTTGATGCAAAACAAAGGAGTGATCTGGGCCACCGACCGCCACACCGGCCGCCTAGCCACCCTGCGCAAACGCGCCGGTCGCGCCCAGGCCTTCAACTACCGCGCCGTCACCTGGAACGGCGGCCCCTTCCTGCCCACCAAGACCAAGTTCGACGGCATCCTCGTGGACGCCCCCTGCTCCGGGGTCGGCACCTGGCAGCGCAACCCCCACGCCCGCTGGACCCTCACCGAGAACGACGTCAAAGAGCTGGCCGAAATCCAGCTCCAGCTCCTGGAAAACACTCACAAAGCCCTCAAGCCCGGCGGCCGCCTGATCTTCGCCGTCTGCACCATCACCCGCCAGGAAACGACCGACATCGTGCGCGCCTTCAGCGCCGCCCACCCCGAGCTGGAGCCGGTGCCCCTCCTCGGCTTGCCCGCCCCGACCGGCGACTACGCCACCGGACACTTCCTCTGGCCGCACGAACTCGACGCCAACGGCATGTTCGTCGCCGCCTGGCGCAAGAAATCCGCTTAAGCCGCCCTGCCCTCCCGCCGTGGCCAAACCCGTGCTTCGCCCCGTCACCGCCGCGCAAGTGCGCCGCGATTTCAACGACCTGCGCGCCGTCGTGCACTACACCAAGGCCGCGCACGAGCTCGGCCTCTGGGCCAGCGAGCGCATCATGATCGCGCGCCATTTCACCGATCTCGCCGCGCCCCTGCTTGAGGCCGGTTGCGGCGCGGGCCGCATTTCGGTCGCCCTCCATGCCCTGGGTTACCAAAACCTCACCGCCTTCGACTTCGCCCAAGAACTGGTCGAGCAGGCGGTTTTTCTCGCCGCCGAACGCAAGGCCCCGATCACCGTTCACCACGCCGACGCCACCCGCCTAAACGAACACCCCGCCTTCGCCCCCATCACTCCCGCCGACCGCGCGGCACCGCCCTTCTCCGGGTGCCTGTTTATGTTCAACGGCCTGATGCAGATTCCCCTGAGCCGCAACCGCCGCCGCGCCCTGCGCCAACTTGCCGCCGTTTGCCAGCCCGGCGCGCCCCTGCTTTTCACCACCCACGACCGCGACCACTCGCCAGCGGAGCGGGCCAGTTGGCGGCTCGAAGCCCGCCGTTGGGCCGAGGGGAAACAGGACCCGCGCCTGCGCGAGTACGGCGACCGCCGCTTCGAGGACGAATGCGGCGACACGTTTATGCACCTGCCCGACCGGGCCGAAATCCTCGCCG
>JAIXRU010000295.1 GCA_027485045.1 Opitutaceae bacterium
CCCGACCACGATCTCACCGTGCGCGGCGCCGTCTCCATCGGCCGCCGCCTTATGGACCCGCTCGCTGAGCTCGTTAAGCTCGATCCGAAATCCATCGGCGTCGGCCAATACCAGCACGACGTCGATCAAAACGGCCTCAAGCGCTCGCTCGACGACACCGTGATGAGCTGCGTGAACGGCGTCGGCGTGGAGCTCAACACCGCCTCCAAACAGCTTCTCGCCTACGTCTCCGGCCTCAATGCCACCACCGCCGCCGCCATCGTGGCCCGCCGCAACGAAAAGGGCCCCTTCGCCTCCCGCGCCGAACTCCTCGACGTTCCCCGTCTCGGCCCCAAGGCCTTCGAACAAGCCGCCGGCTTCCTCCGGATCCACGATGCCACGCACCCGCTCGACGCCTCCGCCGTGCATCCCGAGCGTTACCCGCTGGTGGAAAAAATGGCCGCCGACCTCGGCTGCACCGTCGCCGACCTGCTCGCCAACTCCAAAGCTCGCGCCAAGATCGATCTCACTCGCTACGTTACCGATACCGTCGGTCTGCCTACGCTTAAAGACATCCTCGCCGAGCTCGCCAAACCCGGCCGCGACCCCCGCGCCAAGTTTGAAGCCTTCGCCTTCGACGCGTCCGTGAACAAGCCTGAGGACCTGCGGCCCGGCATGAAGCTCCCTGGTATCGTGACCAACGTCACCGCCTTCGGAGCCTTTGTGGACGTGGGTGTGCACCAAGACGGCCTCGTGCACGTGAGCCAACTCTCCGACACCTTCGTTAAAGACGCCTCCGAAGTCGTAAAGCCCGGGCAAAAGGTTCACGTCACGGTCACCGAAATCGACCTCCCCCGCAACCGCATCGCCCTGTCGATGAAGGCCAATCCCCACATCGGAGCCAAAAATGTAGCCCCGACCGCTGGTCGGGGTCCGGGCTCCGGGAGCTTCCGCTCCCCCGCCCCCCCCGCCAGCCTCGGCGGCGACTGGTTCAACGCCGCCCTTAACAAAAAGCGCTGATCTCGGCGGCCTTCACCAAACCACCGCCACCCCGACCGAGGGCGCGAACGGCGTGATGGCCGCATCCACCGTCACCAAGGGCAGCCCAAGAAACTCGGCGGTCGCCAGAATGTGACGATCCGCCGGGTCGCGATGCGCCCAGTCATAGGTCGCCGCCCGCCACGCAATCCAAGGCGACACCGCCTGCACCTGGAACCGCTGGGCAAACGCCTCCAACACAAACAACGGATCGCCCGTCACCCTCAGTTTCGGCGTCTGCAACAACCGGGCCAGTTCACTCAAAGTCACATCGGAGATCACCAAATCCTCGCTACCGAGTTTGCCCAACGCCGCCCGCGCCCGCCCGCCGAGTTGGGGCGCATCCTCGACCAGCCAGATCGCCGCATGGGTATCGAGCACGTAACGCATTTTGCCGACGCCCGTGCTGTTTACGGACGCGAGTCACCCGCTGCATAATCCTCGACCGGTATCGCCGCCGCCGAGGGATCGAAATCCGTGCCGGTCGCCAACAACCCCTTCATCGAACCCAAGGCGGATTTCGCGGGCAACGAAGCGAGTTGACGCTCAATCAATGCCCGCCCGAAAGCGGAGGGCGTCTGTTTGCGCCCCATCGCGGCGCGCAGTTGTTTGTAGGTCTTCGGCGGCAGATGAATCGAAAGCGTCGGCATAGCTATAGGTTTTCTATAGCTCATAAAATGTCAACGCCCCCGGCCGCCATCGCCCCCTCGACTGCCCCCATTACCAGCGGCTTCAGTTCAAGCTGAATCCTTGATTCACGTGGGTTGATTCGCAGCCCTGGGCTTTCTCGTTTCAGGTAACGGGTTTTCGCCCTCACTCGCGGGCTTGAACGTAAGTCGAAACTCAGCGCACCCTCCATGCCATGAGACGCACGCTCCTGACCTGCGGATTGTTTTTCCTGGCCGCTATCGCCCCCGCCCGCGCGGCTAATGTCCCGCCCGAGCTTTACCAAATTTTGCCTGCGCTCACCCTGACATCTGGAGCCACCGCCGCGCCCATCACCCTCACGAATCACCTCCGCGATCCCGATGTTCCGGGTTCGGCCGTTCAGATCACCGTCCGCATGGCCGGAACCACCAGCACGATCAATCTCGCGCTTTTTGACGCCACCGCGCCCCTCACTGTCGCAAATTTCAAAAACTACATCACCAGCGGACGCTTCGCCGCTAATTTTTTCCACCGCTCAGTTCCCGGCTTCATCATCCAAACTGGCGGCTACCGCTTCGTCGCAGCCAATACCTTCGACGTTGTCCCGACTTTCCCGGCGGTGCAAAACGAGTTTGGCGCTTCCAATCTTCGCGGCACCATTGCCATGGCCAAAATCGGCGGCAACCCCAACTCCGCCACCAGTGGATGGTTCATCAATCTGGCAAACAACTCCGCCAACCTCGACGCCCAAAACGGCGGCTTCACCGTCTTCGGCCGCGTCCTCGGCACCGGCATGACCGTCGCCGACCAGATCGCCGCCTACCCCCGCTATGATACGACCCCTACTTTTCCCTGGGACGAACTCCCCCTCACGGCCGCGAGCCTCAGCCAGCAATACTTCATCGAAAGCGACGCCGCCCTCATATCCCCAATCGCGTATCAGGTTTCCATCGACGATCCCGCCCTCGTCACCGTCGCGCTCACCGACGGCGTTCTCCAACTCACCGGCTCCGCGTCTACCGCCGGCCAGACCACGGTCCGCCTTACCACCACCGACCTCGAAGGCGGCACCATCGTCTCCGCGTTCGCCGTCACCGTTCTTTCCTCCAATCCGCTCATCGCCTGGCGCCAGTCAAATTTCGCCACCACCGCCGAAACCGGCTCCTCCGCCAACCTAGCCGACCCTGACTCCGACGGCATCCCCAACCTGCTAGAATACGCGCTTGGCCTTTCCCCCACGGTCCCAAACACCACCGGCCTGCCTGCCTTGCAAGCAAGCGCTGGCAACCTCACCTTTACCTACAAACGCGCGGTCGCCTCCGGCCTCACTTACGCCGTGCAGACCACCACTAATCTGGCCGACTCCGCCTCCTGGTCCACCACGGGCGTCGATCAAGGCACCCCGGCGGGCGACGGTACCACCACCGCCTCCATCTCTTACGCTTCCGGCGTTCGTTTTCTGCGTTTGCAGGTCAGTCTCACGCCCTGAGCGCACCGCATCAGCCGCCACCGGCGCGGGCTGACATTTCCCTGACAATCGCTTGCTTGCCGGAGGGTTTCAGCGGGCGTGAGCTGTCGAGGTTCGGTTTACCCGTGTCTCAAAAATCGTACGTATTCTCATCCACCATGCACCACGCCGTTATGAACTTTCTACCCACCGCTCGCGCCGTCTCGTTGCTGAAGCTTGGTTTTTCTTTGGCTCTGGTTAGCGCGTTTGCTGAGCCAGCCGAAGTCGCGCCGCTTTCGCTTGATCAAGCCTTGAAAAACTTCGCCACCGCCCCGGTGAGCGCCCCGGCCAAAAGCGATGCCCTGGAGTCGGGGAGCGAACTCCGCGGCGGCGGCATCGCCCTCGGTGCGGCATCAGCCGCGTTCACCGAGTGGCGCAGCACCCAGAGCCAGTTGTCCAATCTTCAGTCGTATTTCGACAACAACGACTACGCCAACGCGCTCCGCCAGGCGCGCCAATACTCGCGCCAAGCCACCACCCCCGAGATTCGCCAACGCTGGAACGATCTGATCGCCGCGCTCGAAGCCGAACAGAAAAACGTCGAAGCCGTGGTTATTTCCAAAATCGACGCCGCCATCAAACGCGCCGGTGCCGCTGCGCTGGCCTCCAAGCAACCGACCGATCTGGACGCCTCGCTTGAGGAGCTGACCACGCTCTCGGAAAACCGAAACCATAACTCCACGCGCACGCAGCGAGCTTACAATCGCCTTAGCAACACCAGCAGCTTTCTTCAGCAGTGGCAGGATATGCTCTTCAACCTAGCCGAAAAGGACCACGAGGAGGTGCGCCAAAACCTGCGCAATTTGAGCTCCAATAACTATCGGGACCGACCTGTCACCCGCACCCAAGTACTGGCTTACGCCTCCTCCCTTAAAATCAATGGCATGGATATCGACGCCACCATGGCCCGGCTCGATCCGGTAATCGCACGTGCCGCCTCTATCGCTCTATCCGCCAAGAAAGCCACCGAACTCGACCCGACGCTCGTCGAGCTGGAACTCCTGCAGAACGAGTATCAAAATAGCCACGACAGCCCCGTTCGGCTGGCGCACACCCGTCTTGAAAACGCCCTCAGTTTTTTCCGCGAATGGCAGGATTTTCTCGCCGCTTACGAAGCGGGCGACCTGAAAGACGCCCGGCAAGAATTACGCAACCTGGGTAGTCGCACCTACACCTTCCGCCCGATCCCACGTGCCCAGATTTTGTCTCGCGCCAACGCTCTGCGCGGCGAACTCGAATCCGAGCCCGACGCCCTGCTGTCCACGGTGACGTGGAAAAACCTGCGCGACGTCCGCGACCGCCTAGCCCTGCTTCAAGAGCAAAGCTATGGACGCGAATCGACCGAGCTCGCCCGTTATGTTTCCGAACTGGATCGCTTGCTCGGAGCCCGCCTGGCCCTTGACCGCAAGCAAGCCGGTCTGGGCCGCGCCGCGTTGCTTGCCGGCGCCTCGACCTCGGGAAGCTGTGGCTCCACGGGTCTTGCGCTTGGGGACATGCCGACTGCG
Source organism: Opitutaceae bacterium (assembly GCA_027485045.1). GTDB lineage: Bacteria > Verrucomicrobiota > Verrucomicrobiia > Opitutales > Opitutaceae > IMCC26134_A. Next base: position 4,678 of record JAIXRU010000295.1, read on the forward strand.
ATGTCCTCACTGCGCGAGGCGTGGTGGTTTGAGGCCATGCCCGCTCTCACCGGCCTGGCTGATTTGCCTGCAAGACAGGGCACCGAGGCAGCCGCAGACTATGCCAACCGCCAACTCGATGCCGCTCTGGGCGCGAGTGATTGGGGCCGGGCCTACCGCTTCGCCCTGCTCGCCCGCGATACTCGTGCGATGGTCGCCACTCCGTGTGCGGAGCGGGAAAAAACAACCGGCACCAGCCCCGCCGATGCTTTAGGCTCCTGGCTATTGGGGCAAAAACTGGAAAAGGCCCGCCAGCTCCACGCCGCCGCCGCCGCCTATCGTCGCGCCCTTGCCGCAGGGTCCCCTCCAGCCTTGGAAACGGTCTTGTTGGAGCGCCTCGGCCAACTGCCCGATGCACCTCAAAGCTGATGCATACTGCTCGGCAAAATCACAAACCGGGCGAAACTACACCACCGGCCCCCGCTTCCTCCGTCTCAGCGTCGTGCTCGCGCCTTAAGGTCTGCGCCCTCTGGTTCCAATCCCGCCCGCCCATTGTAGGGCACCGGGGGTGTTTCGGACGGTCTCGACAGGGGCAATGTCAACCACGCCTACCCCCCTCGCCTCGAAACTTATCCTTCGCGGTATTCACGTCAGCCTTACGCCGGCCTTGCGCGCCGCTTTGGAACAGAAGGCGGAACGCCTCCTGCGCCACGAACCCCGCATCGATCGCATCCGCATCGACCTCGATCACGACCGCACCCGCGGCCAGGATGTGTTTGTCGCCAAGGGCCACATCGAAATCGGCGGCCCCGACCTCGTTGCCAGCGTCTCCGAAGGCGAGGCGTACACCGCCATCGATCTGCTCATCGATAAACTCGACCGCTTGCTCCGCAAACGCGCCGACACCCCTCGCGCCCGGCGCAATAATCCCACCCGCGACGCCGAAGCAGACACCTGACGCCTCGGGTGTATCCGCCCCGCCAGCATAACCCAGCCGCCCGTACGCAGAGCACGGGCGGCACAAACCCGGCGAAATTTGAAACCTTTGTTGACACCGGCCTTTCCGTCCCGCACTTCCGTCAACCTTTAATCCCTTAATTCGCCATGGATCCCACCTTCCGCCCACATCGTAAGAAGCGCGCCCGCAAGATCGGCTTTCGCGCCCGTAAAGCCACCCGCGGTGGCCGCAAAGTCCTGGCCGCTCGCCGCGCCAAGGGCCGCAAGCGCCTCACGGTGGTCTAACACCGGCTCTGCCGCTTTACTTCCGTCCTTCCGGTAGCCGCGACCCCCTCGGTCGCGGTTTTTCCGTTTACGGATGACGCGCAGATTTTGAGCGCAACTCATTCTAGTCCATGCGTTTTCGTCCTGATCAACACCTGCGCCGCCAGGCGGACTTCGATCACGTACGCGCCACCGGGCGGCGCTACGATGGCGGGGCGTTTGTGGTTTTTCATGCGCCGCGTCGGGTGCTGACTGCCAGCGGAGAAACTCAGGCGGATACAAGCCCCGGACCCGCACCTGCGCCCGCCCCCGAACTGCTGGCTCCGGCCCGGGCGGGATTCGTCGCTTCGCGTTCGGCGGTGGGCAATGCGGTGGCTCGCGCCCGGGCCAAACGCCGCCTCCGCGAGGGCTTCCGCGCCTTTCAGGCCGCGTTTCCCGCCGGTTACGATTTCATCTTCGTGGCCCGTCGGGCGCTCAATGGGCTTGAACACGCGGCGTTGGAGGAGAGATTTTCCACCCTCTGTCGTAAACTTTTCCCGTCTAGTGCTCACTGAACCACCCAGCCCTGCCGTCACCGTCGTCGCGCCCTGCCGCGATGTCGCTACGCGAGCGCTCGTCGCCGGGGTGCGAGGTTATCAGTGGGCGGCTTCCCCGGTGTTGCACGCGCTGGCCGGGCCGGGCGGCGGATGTCGGTTTACCCCCACATGCTCACACTATGCCGTGGAAGCGCTGCTCACCCACGGCGCGTGGCATGGCTCGATCCTCGCTACCAAACGCCTTTTGCGCTGTCACCCTTGGGGCCCGCATGGCGCCGATCCGGTGCCGGCGCGCTTCTGATTTTTTTACCACCACCCGTTCACGCCCACTTTTTTAAATGGATAAGAAGAATCTCACCCTCGGCATCCTGTTTATCGTCGCCGCTATTTCGACGCTGATCATCGGAGCCAAACTTCAACCGCCGGTTGCTCCCGTCGCCGCCCCCATCGTGACCGCTCCGGCCACCGGCACCCCTGTGCCGGGAGCGCCGGTGCCTAGCACCGCACTGGTCGCCCCGGCCGGCATACCCGCCACCACGCTCGCCGCCTTGGCCACGGATCGCGAGGACGCCAAGGCCACTTTGCTGAGCAACGAGTACGTGACCGTGCGCCTGACCGACTTCGGCGGCGCGATCCAAGACGTGGCGTTTAAGAAATATCCGGCCCATCAGAACTCGCCCGAGTCCTTTGTGTTTAACCAGCAGCACGTCGCGCCTATTCTCGCGCTGGCCGAGCTGCCGGGGATGGGAGCGAATACTCGCTTCGAATTGGTCTCCGCCAGCGCCACCGAGGTGGTTTACCGCACGGTGTTTGAGGAACGCCTGGAAATCACCCGCCGCTACACCCTCTCCGGACCGACGGGCGACCCCTACCGCATCCGCCACGAGACTACGCTGCGCAATCTCACCACCGCCACCATCCAGCCGCCCCGCCTCGCCTTTGAGCTCGGCACCACCACCTTGGTCGGCACCAACGACACCGGGCTTTATCTGAACGTCGCCACTTACAACGGGGACAAGGCGGAGGTCATCGAGCGTGCCGATCTGGAGGGGGGCGGCCTGCTCAACTGGATGGGCGTGAGCAGCAATCCGCCCAAGGCACAGTTGGAGAAGCCGGTCGCCTTTCAATGGGCGACGGTGAAGAACCAGTTTTTCGCCAGCATCTACACCCCCGACGCCCCCGGTCAGTCCGTCGTGGTGCGCAACGTCGAGCTGCCGCCCTTGCCCGGTGGCACCCGGGTAAACACCGGTATCACCGCCTCCGCGCGGTTCGACCTCGCGCCTTTGCCTCCCGGTGCCAGCACGACCCAAGGCGGCCAGCTTTACGTCGGTCCCAAGGAGTATACCCGCCTCGCTAAATTCGAGAAACGCGAGGACAAGGTCATGCAGTTCGACCGCTATTTCTTTAACCGCATCTTTCTGTCGGGTCTGGTCTCCCCGCTCCTGAACAAGGGCATGGTTTGGATCCACTCCTGGCCCTTTATCGCGAACTGGGGTCTGGCCATTGTAATCATGACCCTCGGGCTCAAGGTCATCAGCCTGCCCTTCACCCTCGCCGCCTCGAAGTCCGCCAAGCGCATGGGCAAGATTGCCGAGCCGATGAAGGCCATCCGCGAGAAGTACAAGGACAACCCCAAGAAGCTGAACGAAGCCACCATGGCCCTCTTCAAGGAGCACAAGGTCAACCCGGCGGGCGGGTGCCTGCCGATTTTGATTACGATCCCGTTGTTCGTGGGTTTTTTCGCCATGTTGCAGGGCACGGCCGAACTGCGTTTCCAGTCGTTTCTCTGGGCGCACGATCTTTCCGGGCCGGATACGATCTGGCACATCCCCGGGCTGGGTTTCCCGGTCAACATCATGCCGCTCTTGATGGGTGCGACCATGATCGTGCAGATGCGCCTGACTCCCCAGCCCACCACGATGGAGGGGCCGCAAGTCATGATCATGAAGATCATGCCGTGGATTTTCACCCTGTTCTGCTATAATTTCGCCGCCGCGCTGGCCTTGTATTCGACGGTCAACGGTCTCTTCACCATCGGCCAGCAGTTGTGGGTTAACAAGTATTCCAAGGACGAGGAGCCCGTGGCCGCCGTCGCGCCGACTCGCTCCGGCAAAGGCCTGAAAAACGTCACGCCCAAAAAGTAGTCGGAGGCGGTTAAAACCACGGAGAAAGGCCGGGCTTTAACCGCTAGGCGCTGTCTTCAAAATAAACCGCTGCTTCGTGAGCGGGAAACCATGCTCGGCCAAGGCGACCGAGGCGGAGGTGGCCCAGCGGGCCATGCCGCCAAGGGCAACGCAGGCCCAGCGTGGTTTCCCGCTCACCCGTAGGGCGCAAGCAGAGCAACGGGATATTTTGAAGACAGCGGTCTAATGCGGCGACTCAATGAGCGCCGCTTGGGCCCGGCGGTTTCGCTTCGCGAAACAGGGGGGGCGATGGTTCGGCCAATGGCCTCAGGGGCTATTCCCTGGCCGGGCCATGTAGGGCGGGGTCGCCGCACCCCGCCGTGGCGTGACCCGGTTTGCGAACGGCGGGGTGCGGCGACCCCGCTCGACATTTTTGGCTATAGTTTTATTTGAAATGCTCAGCCTGGGCCGGGCGGTTTGCGGCGGAGTTGCCAGGAGTTGTAGAGGTTGTGCCAGAGCACGTAGCTGGCCGGGCCGAGGGCGATGAGCGGGCTGTACCAGGTCATGGCTATCCACAGGGTGAGCAGGGTGTTTTTTTGGCCCAGGCACTGGCCCGCCTCGACGTCGGCGTCGGGTTCGCCGAGGCGGCGGCCGAGGCGGAATTGAAGCAGACAGAGTACCAGCGCCAGACCGATGATGACAAAGACGCGCAACCAGGGCGGTTGCATCGATTCGCGCAGGAAGTGCGAAGTCTGGGCGGAGACGAGAAACAGCACGCCCAGCCAGAGCGCGAAAGAGAAGGTATTGCGCCCGCTCCAGCGGGCGGCGGCCGGGGCTACGCGGCGCACCAGCAGGGCGACGAGTAGCGGGCTGAAAATCGTGATCATGGTCCCGACCACCAAGGGCCACGGCGAAGCCGTGCGTTCGGCGGTGCCCAGCCCGATCGGGGTGATGACGGCGAGCACCGCCGGCAGGTAAATGGCGGCGAAGAGGTTTGATCCCACCACGCTGATCGCGCCGTAGTCGGCGCGGCGGCCCAGCAGGCCGAGAATGACCGGCGCGGCGGTGGCGGTGGGCGTCAGCACGACCAAGGCTAACGAAAGCGCGACTTCGGGGCCGAGCGGGCGGAGCGCGAAGCCAAGGGCCAGGCCGAGGAGCGGGGGAACGAGAAGCAACTTGAGGTGGCTGCGGCGAAAGCTGGCGGCGTCGATGCGCAGGCCGAGAAAGGTGAGGCCCAGCATGCCCATGATCAGCCAGCGCAGGGCGGGCGAGGCGACATGGGCGGCGGGCAGGAGCGCGCCGAGCAGGATGGCCCAAAGGATGAGCCAGGTGCGGGAGGTGAGGGCGGCGTAGCTGCGCCAGATCCAGGCTTCGAGGGCTTGCATGGCGACGATGGAAAACAAAACCAAACCAGACGGAGGCAGTCGGAAAGACCAAAGCCTGCGCGTTTCCTGCGCGAAGCGCCTCCCGTGATGAAAGATAAAAGCTCTATCCTGGTTCCGTTCCGGCTAGACCACTGATTCCGAGGCGCTAAGGTAATAACAGAATTATTGAGACAAAACGTCGTCCGCACTAAATCTTATGTCCAATCAAGTAAAGGAAACGCACCTTCCGAATCTGACTAAACTCGAAATTGTGCTCGAGATCTACGAAAAGACTGGGTTTCTGCGAAAGAACATCGTCAAGACCGTTCAAATGACCTTGGACATCGTTCAGGAAGCCCTTGCCGATGGGCGGAACGCAGAGTTTCGCAATTTCGGTGTGCTTGAGGTGACGCAACCGAAGGCTGTCAACGGTCGCAAGACGAAGCGGCCGTCGCTGGACGTGATTAGCACTGCACACGCCGAAGTAACTTTTAAGGAAGGCAAGATCCTCAAACAGAAGCTTACGAAAATTCGCCCTTGCGAGACTGTGACGCGCAGCCAGCCCGCTTGAACTGGCACATTATAGACCACAGATTCCGAGGCGCTAAGGTTGGGTTGACTGGTGTAGCAGGTAATTTGACGTTCCGGCTAGACCCAATACTGTTCACTTAGTGATTGAATTTCGCAAATGAAGCATCGAGGCTGGGTCATGGCACGAAGCGCAATGACCATGGGCACAGGAGGAAGAATCA
>JAIXRU010000012.1 GCA_027485045.1 Opitutaceae bacterium
ACGGCGATGCCACCATGGGCCAGGTCAACTCCTCCCGTTTCTCCTTCGAGGGCCAGATTCCCTCGCTCCTTGAGGAAGAGCTCGCCCTCCTGCGCGGTCGCGACGATTTCCTCAGCCCCGGCGTCACCGCCGCCCCCGCCTACAATCGCCTCTACTGGAACTACATTAACGGCATCGACTCCGGCGAATCCATCTACGCCTCCAACTACGACATCGTGGAAAAGACCGGCAGCGCCACCGCCGACGGCACCATCGACGCCGACGACGCCGTCCACATGTTCCCCCAAGGCCACGGCGATGCCTACGGCCACTACCTCACCGCCCTCACCGGCTACTACAAGCTGCTCACCTCGCCCCACTTCACTTGGGTGCCGCGCAGCGAGACGGTCGATATCGTCGGCCAGACCGTGCAGGTGGACTACCAGGACGAACGCAAATTCGCCTCCGCCGCCGCCAACGTCGCCCGCGTCGGCGCGCGCATCCTCGACCTCACCGCCCGCGCTTCCTACCGCGACGACTCCTCCGTCGGCTGGGAACACCAGCGCGACGGCAAATACAACAGCACCACCGGCCTCACCCGCCGCTGGGGCACCGACGAGTGGGCCGCCCGCGCCGGCCAGGGTGCCTACCTCCACTGGGTAAGCGCCAACGCCATGCTGCTCGATAAAGACACCAACCCCGCCCACAACGGCATCCAGATCATCGACCGCACCACCGTGCCCGAACTCAGCGAGATCGTCTCCAGCGCCCTCGACATTCAGGCCACCCTCGACGCCCAGTGCGCCCACCTCAACCCCCTCGGCCTCGCCAAGGGTGCCATCGCCTTCGATATCTCCCCCTCCGAGCTCAAGGCCGGCAAATCCCACTTCGAGCAGATCTACGAACGCGCCCTCCGCGCCTGCCAGAACGCCAAGGCCGCCTTCGACCAGGCCTGCACCATGAACCGCCTCCTGCGCAACCAGAACAACTCCCTCGACGACTACAACAACGCCGTCGAAACCCAGGAAAACACCTACGAATACCAGCTCCTCTCCCTCTTCGGCTCCGCCTACCCCGGCGACGTCGGCCCCGGCAAACTCTACGAACAGGGCTATGCCGACGCCGACCTCTACCACTACTACCTGATCGATAAACCGTCCGACTTTGTGGATACCGCCACCGAGATCACCGTCTCCTACCGCGAACCGGTTAACTTCGATCCCTTCACCACCTGGTCCCTCGACAACGTCTACAACCGCATCCAGGACCCGCTCCAATACACCACCCGCACCCGCAAGATTTCCCCCCACCGCTTCATGCAGTTCGCCGGCTCCGATATGGGCACCCGCGCCCAGCCCGGCCAGATCCAGGCCGCCCTGCTCGACGTTTACCAGGCCCAGGTCAACGCCCGCGAAGCCGCCGACACCCTCGACGGCCTCATGCGCCGCTTCGACCGCGACTACCAGCTCTTCACTGAATTCCGCACCGCGTATCAAAGCGCCAACGACGACGCCAACGCCTCCCTCGCCAAAGCCGCCGACAACCTCAAGGCCGCCACCGCCTACTCCGCCAGCGGTGCCCTCCTCAGCGCCAACGCCGAGTTCACCACCACCATCGCCGAAGCCACCGCCGAGGCCTTCCCCACCGTCGCCGGCTTCTCCATCGACGCCACCTCCGTGGCCCGCGGCCTCAGCGTTTACGGCGGCGCCATCGCCTCCTACTCGCAAGTCCTCGCCGGCCTCGCCCTCGAAACCAAGGCCGCCTACCTGCAACTCGAAGCCGACCAACTCGCCGCCGACGCCGACGACGCCCTCGGCTCCTACGAATGGGACAACGAGGACAAACAACACGTCGTCGAGTTTGAACAACTGCTCGACGACGTGCTCGGCACCGGCTTCGAGCTCTCCCGCCGCCTCGCCGAACTCCAGCGCGCCAACGAACGCGTTTCCCAACTCATCGCCCAGGCCAACCGCATCCTCTCCGAGCGCGAAATCTTCCGCATCCGCGCCTCCGCCGTCATCCAGGGCTACCGCACCCGCGACATGCTCTACCGCACCTTCCGCAACGAAGAGCTCTCCCAATACCAGGCCCTCTACGATCTCGCCGCCCAATACACCTACCTCGCCGTCCAGAGTTACGACTACGAGACCGGCCTGCTCGGCACCACCGCCGGCCGCGCCCTCATCGACGGCGTCATCGGCACCCGCTCCCTCGGCGACTTTAAGAACAACCTCCCCGTCGCCAGCACCGGCACCACCGGCGACGGCGGCCTCGCCAGCCTGCTCGCCCGCCTCCTCAGCGATTGGTCTGCGGTCAAAACCCGCCTCGGCATCAATAACCCCGACCAATACGGCACCCTCTTCTCCCTCCGGCAGGAACTCTTCCGCATCCGCACCGACGCCGCCACCACCGACGACGACACCGCCTGGCGTCAGATCCTCGAACAACACCTCATGAGCAACCTGCTCAACGACCCCGACGTCGCCCAGTATTGCCGCAACCTCCGCAAACCCGACGGCAGCCTCGTCCCCGGCATCGTCATCCCCTTCAGCACCACCATCGGCCACGGCCTCAACTTCTTCGGCCTGCCCCTCGCCGCCGGCGACCACGCCTACACCGCCACCAACTTCGCCACCAAGATCTACGCCTCCGGCGTCGTCCTCCAAGGCTACATCGGCATGGACCCCTACGCCATCGGCACCCCCAACGCCGGCGGCCCCGCCAGTTCCAACGCCAACGCCCTCAGCGCCACCCCTTACGTTTACCTTATCCCCGCCGGCGTGGACACCATGCTCGCCCCGCCGCTCGGCGACACCGCCACCACTCGCAGTTGGACTGTAAAGGACCAGGCCATGCCCCTGCCCTTCAACCTCGGCCAAAACAACTTCTCCGCCACCGAGTTCTTCACCCCGCAAGGCACGATGAACGAGCAACTCTGGATCACCCGCAAACACCAGGCCTTCCGCCCCGTGAACGACCCCGCCTACTTCTACAGCAGCATGCCCGGAGAGTTTACCAACAGCCGCCTCATCGGCCGCAGCGTCTGGAACAGCCAGTGGAAACTCGTCATCCCCGCCTACACCCTGCTCAACAAAGAACAAGACGGCCTCGACCGTTTCGTGCGCACGGTAACCGACATCAAACTCTTCCTCCGCACCTACTCCAACTCCGGTAACTGATGAAAGCCACCGCCGCCTTCCTCGTAGTCGTTTCCGCCGCCCTCGCGCTCGCCTTATACAATCGCGCCACCACCCCCGCGCGCTCGCCCCTCGCCACTCCGCCCCCGTCCGCCACCGCTCCGACTCCGCTCGCCACCACCGCCCCCACCTTCGCCCCCGAAGACGTCTTCCGCCGCGCCTTCTGGCGCCACCCCACCCCGGGCGACCAAATCCTGCACGCCGAGCGCCGTGAGACCCCCGACCACGCCCCCGGCGAGATCGCCCGCTGGCAATGGTTCGTAGTCGTCAAGCCCAGCCCCGAGCTCCTGCAAACCCTGCGCGACCCCGAAACATTCGGCCTGCTCCCCACCCGCAAGCCACGCCTGGAAACCTCCGCCGAACCCGCCCCCGCCTGGTTCCCCGACCTCGCCACCGCGAGTGGCGGCGAGCTCCGCCAAACCCCGTCAGGCGGCCTCACGATCTTCTACGTCGCAACCACCAACACCCTCTACGCCACCGACACCGGCCAAGGCTTCGCCAGCGCCCTCAAACCCCTCGTCTCTCGCTAAAACATGACCACAAAAAAGGGCGCCCGCAGGCGCCCTGAATTTTGTTTAGGAATTTAGCTCGAATCGCCAGAAGTGAGCCTCGCGGCTCAGCCAAGACGCAGAGCTCAACCTTACGACTTGCCCAGAATCTTGGACAACTCGCCGATGAAGATGCTCATCTCTTCCATCGTCCCTAGGCTCACGCGCGTCCAGTCGCCACCACCGGTCGGATCGTCCACCCCGCCGCGAATACCGCCGATGACCACCTTCGAGGCCTGCAGTTTCTTCACCACATCATTACGCTTCATGTTGGCGTTGAAATAAACGAAAGAGCCTTGTGGTTGGGCATACTTGATCCCCAGACGGTCAAACTCCGCCTTCACATAGTTACGAACCTCGATGTACTTCTTCACGTTCTCAGCCATGTGTTCCTTGTCCTTGATCGATTCGATCGCACCGACGCAAGCGAGGTAGCTGGGACCGCCGCTGGAGTATTTGCGCAGCTTGGTCAGCACCTCGGGATTACCGATGGCGTAGCCGACGCGCAGACCGGCCATGGCGTGGGCCTTGGAGAAGGTGCGGGAAACCACCATGTTCTTGCGGACTTTTACCAACGCAGCCTGCGTGTTCGCGGCCAGCCCGGTGTCAGAAAGCTCCAGATAAGCCTCATCCATAAACACCAGCACCTTCTCAGGTACGGAAAGGATGAAGTTCTTCAATTCCTCCGGATCAGCCAGCACGCCGGTCGGGTTGTTCGGATTGCAGATGTAAACGATCGCCGTCTTGTCATCGATCAATTTGCCGAGCGCCTTGAAATCATAACCCATCTTGTCGCTCAGGGGCGCGAGCTTCACGTCGCCGCCAAACGCCTTGAAGCGATTGACCAACTGGGCGTAACCCGTCTCGGTGCTAACGACATTCAGACCGGCAGCCGCGTGGGACATCGCCGCCAGATCCAACACCGGACCCGAACCCGCCGTCGGCATGATGTATTCGAGCGGCACGCCTTCATAGGCCGCCAAGACCTTGGCCAATTCGCCAGATTCGTTATTGTTATAATAGTTACCACTATCGAGCACTTCCTTCATGCGCTCCAGCGCTTTGGGCGAGAAGCCGAAGGCGTTCTCGTTGCTGCTGATACGGATGTTGCCGTCTTTTAGCGTAGGTTTGCCGGCAAAAGCCGTGTTGCCGATAAAAGCGGCAACCGACAACAAAGCCGTAGCCGTGAGGGCTCGGCGGGATGGGCTGAACAAGGAGGCTTGCATAGGTTATAATGACTAACGTTTTTTGGAACTGAGGACGCGTTTGCTCAGCATAGCCCATGCCGCGCCATACCTAATCCGCCTCCCCCACCCGCCCTACCTGCTGTACCAGCTTACCAGCTCTACTAGCTTACTAGCTATCTAAGCTCCCAGCACCTTGGCCAGGGCGATGAAATCTTCATCCCCCCAGCCGCGCGCCTCGGCCATCTTTAACTGCCCCCGCACCACATCCAGCGCCGGCAACTCCGCGCACCCCGCCGCCGCCGAAGCCAGCCGCATATCCTTGTGCATGTGCTTGATCGAAAACTGCGGGGAATAATCCCCCGCGCGCAGCTTCGCCTCCTTCAGCTTCACCAAGCCTGAATACCCCACATTACGAGCCAAAGCCCCGTAAAAAACCTCGTCGCCTATCCCCGCCGCCAAGGCCAAGGCCCTAGCCTCCAGCAAACCCTGTATCTGCACCGCCAGATTTAAATTCATCGCCAACTTCAGCGCCGCCGCCTGCCTGTGGTCCCCGATCACCAGCCGTGCCGCCGAAACCAGCGCCAGTGTCGACTCAACCTGCGCCAGCACAGCCGCTTCGCCGCCCAGATAAAACACCGACTGCCGCGCCTCCGCCGCAGGCTTACTCCCGGTAAACGGCGCCTCCACATAACGCGCG
>JAIXRU010000239.1 GCA_027485045.1 Opitutaceae bacterium
ACCCGCCAGACCCACGCCGCCCTCGACTCGCGCGAAGAGTCGATCAGCGAGGAAAGCCGCGCCGAAAACAAATACGACACCCACGCCCAGGAAGCCGCCTACCTCGCCGAAGGCCAGGCCCGGCTCGCCACCGAACTCGCCGCCGGCATCGCCGCCTGGAGGTCTTTCGCCCTGCCTCCCGAGGGACACTCCCGCGTGCAGCTCGGCAGCCTTGTCACCCTCGCGGTCGGCGAGCGCACCGACCACCTCTTGCTCGGCCCCAGCAACGGCGGCCTGGCCCTCACTCACGACGGCGTCGAAATCACCGTGGTCACGCCCACTTCCCCGATCGGTCGCGCCCTCCTCGGTCAACCCGCCGGCACCGCCCTGCCCCCGCCGCGCAAAGGCGCCCCCGCCCCGCGCATCACCGCCCTCGCATAAAAACCCCCGTTTGCTTAAACACCGGCCACGCGTCCGTTGTCGTCATGCAACGACTCACCCCCGCCCTCGTCGGCTTTTCCCTGCTCAGCCTGTTCGCCGGCTGCGCGTCCACGCCCAAGACGCTTCCCGCCACCGTCGCCCACGTGGACCTCGATCGTTACCTCGGCCGCTGGTACGTGATAAGCCACGTCCCCTACTTCCTCGAAAAGGGCAAAGTCGCCTCCTACGACACCTACGCCCGCCGCCCCGACGGCAAACTGGTAAACAACTTCACCTTCCGCCCCGGCAGCATCACCGCCCCCGAGAAAACCTGGGAAGGCGTCGCCTGGGTCACCGACACCACCACCAACGCCACCTGGAAAGTGCAGTTCGTCTGGCCCTTCTCCGTCACCTACAAAATCTTCGCCCTCGATCCCGGCTATACTTGGGCCGTGGTCGGCACCTCCGACGCCGGCCTGCTCTGGGTCCTCGCCCGGGATCGCAGCCTCCCCGCCGATACCTACGCCGCTATCCAAAGCGAACTCCGCACCCGCGGGATAGACCCCGCCCCCCTCGTGTTTGTGCCGCAACCGGACAAATAAAAACCCTGTCCTTACCCGCGCGACTGCGTTTGATCCGCGCTATTCCTTTCACCGTGATCTTCCGCCGTATCGCCTTTCCCCTACTCGCCGCCGTTTCGCTCGCCCTTACGGCCTGCTCCGAGCCGCCCCCGCCGCCTCCACCCCCGGCCCCCGTGCTGGAAACCCTCGCCCCGCCGCCCGCCGAGCTCAGCACCGCCCTCGATGGCTTTCGCGCCGAAGGACCCAAGGGCTGGGCCTTCACCCAGACCACCACCGGCGGCGGCAAAGACCGCGTGGAACGCTACAACCCTCGCCTGCCCGGTCCCGACCGCTGGACCCTCCTCGCCGAGAAAGGCGCGCCCGCCACCGAAGAGCAAAAACAACGCTACCGCCAATCCCGGCCCACCTTCGATGCCTCGGCCAACCTCGCCGGCCAGCTCGACCGTGCTCAAGTCGAGGTCGTGGCCCGCTCCCCCGAGCGCACCACCTACCAATTCCGCCTCGTGCCCCAAGGCGAAAAAGACCGCACCGCTGTGCACATGCGCGCCCGCTTCACCCTCGAACACGCCAGCCACACCTTCAGCCGCGTGGAGTTATTCAACGCCGAGCCCTTCAAAGCCGCCAGCAGCCTCACCATCCAGGAAGCCCGCACCACCCTGGAGTATTCACCGCCCACCGACGGACGGCCCGCCCTGCCCCGCGAGGTCAGCATGCACGTCAGCGGCCGCCGTTTCTGGTTTCGCGATTTCACCGAGACGGTCGTCAGCCGCTACAGCGAACACGAAAACGTCGCCCGCCCCGCCACCGCACCGTGACGCGACCTCTCGCCCCCTCGGGTGCCGCCACTCCCCGGTTGCCTCGGCGCCCGGCTCGGGTTTAATTCCGCTTATGCCCCTTCCGTCGCTTCACCCCTTGCGTCGCCTTGGTCTCCTCCTGCTCGCCTCGCTCTCCCTCGCCTGCTCCATCGCCGCCTATTCGCAAACCCCGCCGCCCGCTCCCGCTCCTGATCGTGCCGCGCCAGTCCGCCTGACCGGCAGCAACGGCCGCGAAGTCGAGTTCGCCGGCATCTGGGAAGCCCGGCCCGAGGGGCTGGTCGTCCTGACCACCGCCGAAGACCAGCCCATCACCGTGGCGTGGGAAAAACTCGACCTCGAACGGCTCAAAACCACCCAGCCGGCCCTTGAAGCCGCCCGCCAGCGCGCCCGTTTCCTGCGCAGTCCGCAGCCGGTCAACCTCGGCCTCTTCGCCGGCTTGCTCACCCCCGCCCAGGCCGGAACCGAACTCCGCCATCTGCTTGATACCGCCCTCGTGCTCAAGGTGCCCGTGCGTTACCGCACCACCACCACCTCGACCAACACCACCACCCTCATCCCGCCCCGCCCCATCATTTACAACGGCCTCGTGCTCCCGCCCCCGCCCGACGCCCCGACCTTCGTCGCCCAGACCAATAAAACCGTGAGCGAAACCCGTTTCAGCCCCGACGAATTCGCCACCACCCCCCGCCGCACCCTCGAAGTGCTGGCACGCACCGACGGCATCGCCGCCCAAGACCGCCGCGATCTCTTCGACCTCGTAAAAACCAACCCCGACCTCCTCGAAACCGTCGCCGGCGGACTCGAACGCATCCTCGCCTCCCTGCCCCCGCGTCACCTTCTGCCGAAAGATCCGACCGTGATCACCTTCGTGCTACGCGTGCCCGAATTCGCCTCCGGACTGCGCGCCCTCGGCAGCGCCATCACGATAAACTACGCCGACCAAGTCCTGATCCGCGATTTGCTCCGTCTAGTGGACGGCGAAGCCCTGCGGTAAACCTAAGTCCATCCGGCCCGCGCCCCGGGTGAGAAAAACCGCCACCCGAAAAGGGCGATCAATAAAATACCAAACTAAAGATACTTAAGCCTATTTTCGCAAAATATTGAAAACATTATTTTAAATTTGCTAAAATTGATGAAATATTCGGCAATATTGGCACGTTCGAGTCTCTCCTGCGCTGCCACCCAAGTAGTTTAATTCCCCCGCCCCTTTAATTCACCCTCCGGCCTCCAACCTCCGGATTTCCGTAAGCCTTTTACCAACATGAATATGATGCCCCAATCCCAAAAGTCCGCGAACGTTTCTTCGCGTGCCTCACGTTCCGCTCTTTCCACCCGGCTCATGGCAGCGTTCGCTGCGTTGGCGGCATCAGGTTCCGTTTTTGCCCCTGCAGCGCAGGCGGGTGACTTGGGTTACAAGACCTCCACCAATACAGGCAACTGGTCGGCGGCGACTTGGCTGAGTGGATCCGGCGGCAACACCGGGCTCTGGACCACACCCGTCACTTGGACGCCCCCTACACTGCCCCCTATGACCGCCGGTGATATCGTAGATCTTATCTTCAGCGGCACCTTGAATTTAGATCAAAACATCACCGTCGGTGTCATCACCAACTCTGGGGTCAGTTCTGGCAACACCCAAACCATCAGCGGCACCACCAACACCATCACCATGGATGGCACCGGTCTGACCTTGCTCCTTGCCGGCTCAAGCACCCCCGGGGCTTTTGTCGCGGGCGAGGCACTCATCGGAAGTAATCAAAATAGCAGCGGTGTCGTTCTCACGGTAAATCCCAATATCGTGATGCAAAATACCAACTTAGCCATTTACAACGGATTAAGTAGCAACACGACCAACATCAACGGCAACATCACCAACGGCAGCGCATCGACCCTGCAGCTAAATTTACGGCAAAACACGCCAGGCACCGGCGCCATCTCCATCGCCGGTTCGATCGGAGCCACGGGCGCTGCAAATGGAACGATCGCGGTGCAAAACCTTTCCACCGGTCTCGGCAACGTCACGCTTTCGGGCGCTCTCGGCGCGACCAGCGGCACGGGCGCCAACGTGACCCTGACCAACGCGGCCACCACCGGCACGGGCGACCTCATCGTAAGTGGTGCGCTCGGCCAGTCGGTTTCCGCAGTCACGCAGAACAGCAATCTGTCGCGCATGATTTTATCGGGCGCCAACAGCAACTTTGCCGGCACCACCACCATTTCAGCCGGCGCCTTGCAGGCCAACGATGCGGCCGGTTTGTCCAGCAACAGCTTTCTATCGTTGGATGGTGGCGTTCTTCAGGGTAGCGGGGTGACCAGCCTGACCCGCAGCCTCGGCACCAGCGGCGCTTCCAAACTCCAATTCACCGCCAACGGCGGCGGTTTTTCGGCCAACGGCGGCCAGTTCACCGTCAATCTCGGCAGCGGCACCCCGCTGGTGTGGGGCACCACGGTAGGCACCAACCTGGTCGGACCACTGCGTTTTGGCTCCACCACCGCCAACAACAAAACCCTGCTGCAAAACGCCATCGACCTCAACGGCGCGGACCGCACCGTTTACGTGGTTTCCGGCGCGGGCGGCGATTCGGCGGAAATCTCCGGAGCCATCACCAATTCCGGCGGCACCGCCGCCGGTATCACCAAGACCGGAAGCGGTTTCCTCAACCTTTCCAGCGCCAGCAACACCTTTAACGGCAATGTCTCCGTCCAAGGCGGTGCCCTGCAATTGGGTTCTTTGGGCGGCAGCGGTCGCACCATCACCGTGGCCGCCAACGCCGCGGTCGGCTCGGGCGCCGCCATCGACAACACCTTCCTCGGCCGCGTCGTCCAGTCTGCCAACCCCTTCACCATCGGCCTGGGTGCGAACAGCGCCAATAACCTGAATTTCACCGGCTTCACCAACGCCAGCCTCGGCGCGACCACCGCCTCCACCTACAGCGGCACCCTCACCCCCAACGGCACGGCCTATCTCGTCGGCGGCGGTCCCGCCACCCTCACCATCAGCAGCGCTCTGGGCAACAACGTCTCCGCCACCACCCTGACTAAAACCGGCACCAACACCGTGGTCCTGGGCGGAGCCAACACCTACACCGGCAACACCGTGGTCAATGCCGGCACCCTCTCCCTCACCGGCTCGCTCGACAGCACGGGAAGCCTCGTGCTCGGCGGCGGCACTTTCAGCTACGACAAAACCGGCACCAACACCCAGGGCGTGACTGGCCTGACCGTCAACCGCGGTGGCTCGACCGTCAGCAACACCGTGGCGGGCAACACCCTCAACCTCGGAGCCATCACCCGCAACACCGGCGGCACCGTCAATTTCGGCACGACCACCGGTGCCATCAATACCACCACCGGAAACACCAACAGCATCATCGGCCCCTGGGCCACCATCGGCACCGGAACCAGCACCCGCTACGCCGTGGGCTCGGCCGACGGCACCACCTCCACCACCATCACCGGACTGACCGGCACCACCGCCACGGCGGGCACCCTGGGTAATCTCACGTCGACCGGCAACTTCGATTACTCCGCCGCCGCCACCACCGCGCTCAGTCTCTCCGCCAACACTCTCCGCTACACCGGTGCCGCCACCACCACCACGATCGGAACCGGCTTCACCCTCACCACCGGCGGCTTGTTAAACGCCGGCACCGGCCTGCTCACCGTCGCCGGCACCAATGCGACCAACAGTATCCTCACCACCCCTACGGGCGGAGTCATGGTGGTAAATACCCCCGATTCCACCCGCAGCATCAACGTCTCCTCCGTGATCGGGGGCACCGGCGCACTCACCAAGACCGGCTCGGGCACCCTTACCCTGGGCAGCGCCAACAGCACCTTTACGGGTGGATTAAACCTTTCCCAAGGCACCATCAGTTTTAACGCCAACTCCGCCGCTACCGTCGGCTCCATCACTACCGGCCCCACCGGGTCGGGCACCTTTACCATCGGCGACGGCACAACCATTACCTGGACCACGGGTCTGGGCATCAGTGCCAACAGCATCGTGCTCGCGGGCGACGCCACTTTCGCGGCTGCCGCGCAGCGTTTTAGCTTCGGTGGTCCCTTCGTCCTCGGAAGCCAGACTCGCACTTGGAACACCCCCAGCAGCGGCACCGCAGCTCTGGCCGCGGCCATGGCCGGCACCAGCAATACTGGCATACGTTTCAGCCCGACAACCAATGGTCCATCCACCAGCATTGACAGCGGCACCCTGCGTCTGGTCGGCACCGGTCCATGGTCGGGCGTCGGCTTTGGTCCGGCGATCACGTTCACCAACAACTCGGGTCTGACCATCGGCAACAACATCCTCACCTCGTTCAGCGCCGCCAACCAACTCGGGGCCGCCGGGGCGACCTCCGCATCCCTGACGGTGGAGTCGGGCGGCTACATGAATCTCTCCGGAGGCGGAACCTTGTACAGCCAGTCCGTCAATTCCCTCGCCGGTGATGGCATCGTCACTAACCTTGCCACCACGGCGGGAGCGGCCACCCTAACCGTGGGCAACGCCGCTGGCAGCAACACCAGCACGACGTTCTCCGGTACCATCGTGGATGGTTCTTCGCTCAACAGCGTCACCGGCATCACCGCTCAAGGCACCGTGGCTTTGACCAAGGCCGGCGCCGGCACCCTCACCCTGACCGGCGTCAATACCTACACCGGCACCACCACCATCAGCGGCGGCACCTTGCTAATCGCGGACGGCTCGATCGCCAACTCCGCCAACATCGTAAACACCGCCACCCTGGAATACGCCCTCAACAACAACGCCCGCACCTACGGCAACGTCATCAGCGGCGCGGCGGGAGCCTTGGTGAAATCCGGTACCAACACCCTTACCCTGACCGGTGCCAACACCTACACCGGCGCGACCACCATCAGCGCGGGCACCCTGCAACTCGGCAACGCCGGCACCACCGGCTCATTGGCCACGGGCAGCGCCATCACCAACAACGCCACCCTGGCGTTTAATCGCTCCAACACCGTCGCCCAGGGCACGGATTTCGCCACCGTGATCGCGGGCACCGGCTCGGTCGTTCAGAATGGCGCGGGAGCCTTGACCCTTTCCGGGGCCAATACCTTCACCGGCGGAGTGACCCTGAATTCCGGCACGCTAAACATCAACGCCGCCGGTGTGGCGGCCACCAGCGGCCCGCTGGGCAACGGCGGCACCTTCACCATCAATGGCGGCACGCTGGATAACACCAGCGGCTCGGCCAAGATTCTCCTCAACGTCACCCCGACCACGATCAATGCCAACTTCGGCTTCACCGGCACCGGCGACTTGAATCTCGGCACCGGTGCCGTCGGCCTCGGCTCCGCCGCCGGCACCAGCCGCACCGTCACCACCAACGCCGGCACCTTGACCTTGGCCGGCGTGATCAGCAACGGCACCACCGCCAACAAGCTCATCAAAAATGGCGCAGGCACGCTCAGCCTTACCGGGCTGAACACCTTTACCGGCGGCGTGGATGTCAACGCTGGCACCTTGAACGTAGGCGGCATCGCTACCAATTCCGGCACCACCGTCACCAGTTCGGCCACCGGCACCGGCAGTGTTTCTTTTGCCAACGGCACCAGTCTCAATACCGGCGCATCCGGCCAGACCTGGCTCGTTCCCACCATTACCCTAGGCGGAGCCGGCAGCTCCTTGAACCTGACCGGTGGCAGTCGTCTGGTGGTTTCCTACGGCACGCTCGAGCTCGGCGACACCGGCCGCTCGGGTGTCACCACCATCAATGTTAACGGCGTGTCCAAGGCCGTGACCGGTGGCAACACCCTGGGTGGCGGCGAGACCACCGGCCAGTGGGGCTGGGAAGTGGCCACCACCCTCGGCACGGGAGGCGCGAACACCATTCAGAATGGCACCTTGGCCCTCAGCACCACCGCATTCAGCGGTGCAAACTACGGTATGCACTTTATCCGTGCGACCAACTTCACCAACGCGGATTTGACCATCGGCTCGAATGTCATCCTCGGAGCCAGCAGCACCAATGCGCTCGGCACCTCGCTCGCCACTTCGCCGAATCTAACCATCGCCAGCGGGGGCATCTTAAACATGCTTGCTACCGGTAAAACGGTTAAATCGCTGGCGGGCTCGGGCACCGTGTTCAACAGCATGATCTCGGGTAATGCTGCCGCCAGCACCCTCAGCATCGTCGGCACCTCCGGCACCACGAATTTCTCCGGTGTTCTCAGCAACGGACCCGGCACCGGAGCGCTTTCGCTCACCAAGACCGGTGCCTCCACCCAGATCCTGAGCGGCCTCAACACCTACACGGGCGCGACTAGCATCAACGGCGGCGTGCTCCAACTCGGCATCAACAATGCCCTTTCGTCCTCTACCGCCATCAACATCGGCAGCGCCGGCACCTTCTCCCTGAAAACCTTCAGCACCACCGCCGATTCCCTGACCTTCAACGGTGGTGGCACCCTCGTCTTCGACCTCACCACCCCGGGCAACAGCACCGCCTTGCTGTCGCTCACCAACAGCTTCACCCGGGCGGGCGCGGGCTCCTGGTTTTTTGATTTCACTGGCTCCACCGGTACCGCAGGCGATTACAAATTGCTCAGCTTCACCGGCACCAGTTTTACCTTGGGCAATTTAACCGCCCTCCTGCCCGCCGGTTATCAGGGCAGCTTTACGCTTAATTCCACCGACCTGTCCTACACCGTGTCCTCCATACCCGAACCCGCTTCGTTCGCAGCCCTGGCCGGCCTGGGCATCCTTGGCTATGCCGCGACCCGCCGCCGCCGCCAGGCGGCCTGAGCACGGGTTTCGATAACCAAAAAAAGTCGCCGCGCCCATAAGGTGCGGCGACTTTTTTTTATGTGCGCCCCCGGCAGGCCGGGGCTTCGCGCTCAGCGCCCGATGCCGACGCGCTGCCGTTCCGCGCACGCCCGGGACAGCTCGGCCGCGAAAAACGGCCCCTCATAGATCATGCCGGTGTACACCTGCACCAGGGTCGCGCCCGCATCGAGTTTCTCGCCCGCCCCCGCCGGATCGGTAATGCCGCCCGCCGCGATGATGGGCAGTTTCCCGCCCGTGGCCTTCGCGATGTAGCTGACGATCTGGGTGCTCTTGCGCAGCAACGGCGCGCCACTCAAACCGCCCGCCTGGCCGATAGATTCAAAATACCCCGGCCGGGCCAGAGTGGTATTCGTCGCGATGATACCGGCCAGCCCGAACTCCGCCACCACGCCCAGCGCCGCGTCGATCTGCGGCCAGCTCAGATCCGGCGCGATTTTAAGCAGCAAGGGCTTGCACCCCGCCCCGCGCGCCCGGTTGGCCGCGCTGAGCGCGCCGAGCAACTCGCGCAAGGGTTTCTCATCCTGCAAGGCCCGCAAACCGGGCGTGTTCGGGCTGGAAACATTCACCACCAGGTAATCCGCATAGTCGGCCAGGCGGCCAAAACTCGTGAGATAATCCTGCGTCGCCTCTTCGTTCGGCGTGACCTTGGACTTGCCCAGATTAATGCCCAGCGGGATGCGCCGCCGCCCCACCGCCGGCTGGGTCGCCAGTCGCGCCGCCACCGCCTCGCTGCCCTCGTTGTTGAAACCCATGCGATTGATCACCGCCTTCTGCTCGGGATAGCGAAAAAGCCGCGGCTGCGGATTACCGTCCTGTGCCAGCGCGGTGACCGTGCCGATCTCCACGTGGCCAAAGCCGAGCGCCGCCGACGCCTGCCAGGCGCGTGCGTTTTTATCGAAGCCGGCCGCCATGCCCACCGCGTTGGGAAACTCCAAACCGAACGCCTTCACCGGCCGGTGCAGGTGCGGGTCGAGCCGGTTCCACGCCTCCAAGACACGGCACAGCGGCGTGATCCGGCCCAAGGCGGCGAGCGCGCTCACCCCTCTCTCGTGCGCCTCTTCCGGATCGAGGCAGAACAACAGCGGCTTGGCGAATGTACGATAAAAGAGGCCCATGGAACGTGCATCCCATGCCCTTGCGTCGGCCAAAGGCAAGTGCCGCGCGAACCCGGCCCGCCACCCGTCCGGCCCCTACGTAAAAAACCTGATTTTCGCGGTTTGACTCAACCCCGTCAGCACACATGTCTGCGTGCCCCCTCCCCTTTTTTTACTAAAAAAACATGTCCAACACCTCTGCTATACTCGACTGGTGCATCGTACGTCTCGGCGAAGATCAAAACTGGTGGGTTGATGAAGTCAGCGACCCGGTGCGCTGGGATACCGATGGCCTGAGCATAATTGACCCTCGCCAGGCCGCCCACCTCATCGAACTCTGCGAACCCCTCCGTGACTACGGCTTTGACCAGGATCTCCTCGAAGCTGCTTTCATCACTTTCCGCATCGAAAAAGAAGCCGGCAAAGCGCGTATCCGCCTGAAGCGGGTCAAAGACTCCATTTTTGATTCCGAAGAGAAACTCTTTGTTCTGGCCGACGTGGTGGACGACGAAAACGGACCTTTCGCAGACCTGCTCGACCACCTCACCCGCTGCCGCGTAAAGCTGCTCAACGACGTCTTTAAATTCGAATCCAAGCTCACCGTCGACGAGGTCGAGGACGAGCTGCGCGAGGAGCAGAACGCCAGCTTCATCGAGGGCAAAGCCGTCCACGTGTTTGATGAGCTCTGCTCCATCCTCGACTACACCCCGGCCGGCTTCGACGAGGACGAGGATGACGCCGACCGCGTTGTCGCCAGCGAAGATGACGCCGAAATCGACGACGCCGACTTGCCCACCGTCGAGGACGAGGACGACGAAGCCATCAAAGGCGACGCCTCCCTGAAGTGGGATGATGAAGACGACGAAAAAGACGACGACGCCCCCAAAAAGGACGACGACGAAGAAGACGAGGATGAGGACGACGACAAGAAAGCCGCCTCAGATGACGACGATGAGGACGAGGACGACGAAAAACCGAAGGCCAAATCCAAGTCAAAGCCCGCGCCCAAGCCCAAAGGCGGAAAGAAGCGCTAAGCGCACGATTCTCCCCTCTGTATACAGAAAAGCCACCCGCTCCAGGGTGGCTTTTCTTATTTATAGCGAAACGAGGCGAACGCGCCCCGCCGCCCGACGCTCCTCATACCAAACCCCGTTTGAATTTAGACTATAGGGGTGGGCTTCCGCGTCCCGGCTCACGCGGCAGTGGAGTGGTCGCCCCATCCACGGGCGGAGGGACGGGCCCGTCCACCTAAAGTCCAAAAGCTTGGGCGCTGCTTGCAAAGCCAAAGTAAGCTTAGCGTGCGGGGTGGATCAACGCCGGCATGCCAGGGCGGGGGGCGGCGAGCCCGCCCGACATCGGGAGGCGCATTAATTGGCCGGGGCGGCGGAGGTGCCGGCGGCGGCTTCGTCGTTTAGCTTTTTGATGGCGGCTTCGATCTCGGCGTTGGTCATCTCGATGGACTGGTTGTAGTGCGGGCGGCGTTTGTAATCGGTCGCGTAGATGAAACGGGCGTTGAGCTCGGCGCGGAGTTCGGCGATGGCTTTGGCGAGGGCGGCTTCGCGTTCTTGCTGGGCTTTGAGGGCGGCGAGGCGGGCGGCTTCGCGGGCGTCCCCTTCCTCGGCCAGGGTTTGTTGGTTTTTGAGTTTTTCGAGGGCGGCGAGGCGGGCGGCCTCGGCTTCGGCGGCTTCGGCGGCGCGCTGGGCGGCGAGACGGGCGGCCTCGGCTTCGGCGGCGGCTTGCTGGGCTTTGAGGGCGGCTTCGCGGGCGGCGGCTTCGCGGGCGGCTTTTTGATCGGCGGCGAGGCGGGCGGCGGTGGCGGCGGCTTCGGCCTCGCGTTGGCGCTGGGCTTCGACAGCGGCT
This sequence comes from Opitutaceae bacterium, assembly GCA_027485045.1. GTDB lineage: Bacteria > Verrucomicrobiota > Verrucomicrobiia > Opitutales > Opitutaceae > IMCC26134_A. The sequence goes on from JAIXRU010000239.1 coordinate 11,561, forward strand.
TTTTCGGCGGCGAGGCGGGTCTGCTCGGCGGCGAGGCGGGCGGCTTCGGCGGCCTGGGCGGCGGCTTTTTGCTCGGCGGCGAGGCGTTCGCGCTCGGCGTTGGCTTTGGCGGCTTCGCGTCCGGCCTCGAGGGCGGCGGTGTTTTCGGTGCGGGTCTGCTGGCAGGAGCGCCAGCCGAAGAGGAGGCCGACGAGGAGTACGAGCAGGGCAATGACGATGAGAAGGTTGCGTTTCACGGGAGTGTTTAAGCTGAGTGGGTTATCCGCTGTCGAGAGGCGTGAAGGTTTATTTTAGCCACGCGAGTAGATCAAGCGGCGGCCTGTTAAGTTCCGGTTAGCTGGTGGTTTTGAGCTAGGCGGGGTCGGAGGGTTCGGGCCGGGAAGGACGGGCTTTGCGGTAGAAAACGTATTGGGAGAGGAAGGATACGCCGGAGAGACTGGCGAGGGTGCGCACGTTGCTCATGGCGCCGACCACGTGGGTGAGGGGGCGCGCGGCGGGTTCCTGGATACGGAGGAGCAGCCAGGCGACGGGGATGGAAAGGAGGGGCTGGACGAGGAAGCAGGCGTGGTAAACGGGGAGTGCGGGGTGGCGGGCGAGAAAGAATTCGAGTACGGCGCCTCCGAGGATGGGGGCGATGGCGGCGAAGAGGGAGGCGATGGCGAGGTTCATGCCGAGGGCGAGGTTGCGCGCGGGCACGGGCAGGAGTTTGAGCAGGAGGGTGAACTGGCCGAGGAAGAAGCCGGCGTTGGTGGCTCCGCCCCAGATCCACATGGGGTAGAGCCAGTCGGAGTTTTCCGGGGTGAGGAAACACCAGACGAAGTTTTGGCCCTGCCAGAGAAGGAGGGAGACGACCATGACGCTTTTGTTGCCGTAGCGATCAAGCAAGGCGCCCCAAGCGGGCATGGAGAGGGCGGCCCCGGTCGCGCCGCAGACTGAGAGGGTGCCCACCTGGAGGGCGGAAAGGCCCAGCTCATCAAACATGAAGACGTGGTAGAAGGGGCCGAACGAGTTGGCGGCGAAGGACCAGAGCGCGCCGAAGGCGATGAAATGGAGGAAGGGCTTGCAGCGTCTTAGGGTGATTAACTGCGCGGAGAGGCTGGCACCTTGGGCGGGGGGCTTGGCGCTGGCCTCGGTGGGCATGCGGAGTTGCCAGAGAATGGAGAGCATGCGGAGGGCGACTCCGAAGGCGATGACGAGCTGGAAGCCGAAGCGGGAGTATTGCCAAGTGGCCAAGGCCCAGCCGGCGAGCAGGGTGAAGGATAGGGTGGAGAATTGGAGCAGCCGGTTGCGGCGACCAAAGTATTTGCCGCGAAGGCGGCTGGGTACCCATTCCTGGATCCAGGCATTCCAAGAGATGCCGGTGATGGAGGCGCAGAGGCTGGAGAAGAAAAACCAGGTGCCGATCCAGAGGCCGGCGGCGGCGGGGTCATGCTCAGGCAGGAAGCCCAGCATGAGGCAGAACAACATCCAGGAGAACGCGTGGATGGAGGTGCCGACCAGGCAGATGGTTTTAGCGGGGAACCAGCGGGCGAGCAGCGGGGAGATGAAGACTTGCAGGAAGTTGCAGGCGAAGGGCAGGGAGCTGATCAGACCGATGGTCTGGTTGGGCAAATGCAGGGCCTTGGTGAAGAGCGCGGCCAGCACGACGTTGACCGGCAGGGTCATGATGACGATGGGCATGGCGACCAGGCCCTCGGCGGTACAGAGACGGAAGCTGCTGGCAAGATTGGTTTTGCGCCGGGCGGCGGCGAGGTGGCGCGGCTCTTCGGCGCGGGAGATCACGGCTTCAGGGGAAGCGCCATGCGGGCCGGGGATCGAGGGCGAGGGGACGTTCAAGACGGGAAGGGTCGGAGAGCGCACCCTAGATGAAGCCCGTTGGGTTGGGAAGCGAAAGCGTGGCGAGGTGAGCCGGCCTACTCGGCGCCGTAGAGGGCGATGCCGAGTTGGTCGGCGCGGGTGAGCACGGCGGGTTTGTCGATCAGGATGACTCGGCTGGCCTCGAGCACGGCGGCACGGATCTGGGCGGCGTCGAGCACGTCGAGGGTTTTCAGGCCGAAGCAGGGGACGTCGAAGCGGTAGTCCTGGCGGGCTTTGACGGTTTTAACGTAGAGGGCCTCGTCGGTTTTGAGCGTGCCGGCGCGGCGGATCATCTCGTCGGTGCCTTCGTAGGCTTCGACGGCAAGCACGGTGCCTTTACGCACGACGCAGCCTTGGCCGATGTCGAGGCGGGCGCATTCGCGGGCGATGTGCAGGCCGTGGTCAACGTAGTCGCGGTCGATGGGGAGCTTTTTCTTGGTCATCGCGCCGGGGGTGGCCAGGTGGGCGTCGATGAAGGCGCGGGCGTCGAGCAGGTGAATGCCGATGGCCTCGATTTCATTGGCGATGGCACCGAAGATGGTTTCGGCGTTGCGGCGTTTAAGGGTGGCGAGGATGGCGAGGGCCTTGAGGTCGGGGTGGAGGCCGGAGAAGAGGCGGCGGGGCGAGACCTGGCCGGCCATGTAGGCGTAACCGGCATCGAAGCGTTTGAGGGCTTTGAGGAGGGCGCCGACCTGGCCGACTTTGATCAGGGCGCGGTCGGACTCGGCGAA
>JAIXRU010000149.1 GCA_027485045.1 Opitutaceae bacterium
CCAGCACCAGCGCCAGCACCCCCGCCTCGAAAAAAAGCGAAACCAGCCCGAAGCGGTTCTTCGCCAGGGTGTAGGCCGTACTGCGGCGATGCGTCTCGGCGTCCACCATCGCCGCCACCGCCGGCGGAGGATTATCGGCATGACGCAGCACCTCGCGCCGGTTCAAAGCCGACAGCGCGACCTGCGCCGCCAGCCGCGCCACGACCAGCCCCAAAACCACCGGCAACACGTATTCGTTCTGCATAAAACCCCACGCCACCGCGTCCGCCCCCTTTTCTCAACTCCGGAATCCACCCGCCTCGCTTTAACCGTTGTTTTTCAACCTCGCCACCCGCCCGCAACCCAAGCGAGATTGCGGTGTCACTTGACCCCGATGCCTCGACTCCTCCGCCCTGCCGCCGCCCTCTTCCCGCTTCTCGCCTTCCTGGCCCCGCTCCGCGCCCAGGAAGCCACCCCACCCCCGGCGACGCCCGCCATCCCCGCCCCCGCCCCGGTGGAGGAGATGATCAGCACCCTCGTCCTGCGCAACGAGTCGGTGGATATGGTCCTCGATCTCTACGAGCGCTGGTCCGGCCGCATCCTCCTGCGCCCCCCCACCCTGCCTGCCGCCACCTTCACCCTCAACCTCGACAAACCGCTGCCCAAATCCGAGGTCCTCCGCGCCCTCGAAACCTTGCTCAATCGCAACGGCATCGGCCTCGCCCCTCTCGGCGAACGCTTCACCCTCGTCTCCCCGCTCAACCTCATCCGCGCCGACGCCCCCGAGCTCATCGACGGCTCCACCCTCGCCCTTCCGCCCAGCGGCCGCATCGCCGCCAAAATCTTCAAGCTCAGTTTCCTGCGCGTCACCGAGTTCTCCCCCCAGATCGCCCCCATCCTCAGCCCCTCCATCGCCACCCCGCCGGCCATCTTCGAGAAAACCAACTCCTTTCTCATCGTCGAATCCGTCGCCAATCTCCAGCGCATCGAACGCCTCATTGCCGAACTCGACCGCCCCGCCTCCGGCTCCCTTGAGGTCAAAGCCTACGACCTCAAATTCGCCAAAGCCTCCGACCTCGCCAACAAAGTCCGCACCCTCCTCTCCGGCCCCCTCGCCTCCCAGATCGGCACTGCCACCACCTACCAACCCGACGACCGCACCAACCAGCTCATCCTCATCAGCGACCCGCGCGAACACGCCTTTTTCGACAGTCTCGTCGCCCGCCTCGATACCCGCGCCGATCCCGCCACCCGCAGCGAAGTGATTTTCCTCAAACACGCCGACGCCGTCCAGGTCGAGGCCTTGCTCGCCAAGCTCGTCAGCGGCCAGAACTCCGCCGCCCAAACCAGCGGCTCCGGCACCTCCCGCCTCTCCCGCTCCCGCTCGGAAACCGGCACCGCCCCCAAAGCCACGCCCCAGCCAAACGCTCCCGCCGTGCCCCCCGCCGCCGCCGCCCTGGTCAACGGGACCCCTTCGGAGGAATTCTCCAGCCTTCTCACCATCGTCTCCGACGAACGCTCCAATGCCATCGTCGTCGCCGGCACCCCGGACGACATCCGTCTCGTCGCCTCCCTGGTCAACCGCCTCGACGTCCTCCTCGCCCAGGTCCGCATCGAGGTGGTGATCGCCGAGGTCACCCTCAACGACAACGCCTCCAGCGGCGTCGATGCCCTCGGCCTGCGCGTCGAAAACAACAAACTCACCGGCTTCAGCGCCTCCGGCCCCGGCGCCTCCATCGGCGGCATCGGCACCGCCGGTGCCGCCTCCGGCTTTGCCCAGAGCACCGGCTACGGCCAGAACCTCACCGCCGCCATCGGCTTGAGCACCACTCCCCGAAAAGACAAATCATCCATCCTCTCCGTCCCCACCATCGTCACCACCCACAACAAAGAGGCGGAGATCTTCGTCGGCGAAACCCGCCCCATCATCTCCGGCACCCAGTCCACGCCCTCGGGCAATTCCGGCGGCAATTTCAACACCAGCTCCACCGTCACCCAGCAAAAAATCGGTATCCGCCTGCGCGTCCTCCCGCTCATTGGCAGCAGCGGCACCGTCCAGCTCGAAATCGAACAAGAGGTCGAAGACGTCCTCGGCACGGTCAAAATCGATGGCAACGACCAGCCTCGCATCGGCAGCCGCACCACCACCTCCTTCGTCAGCGCCGCCAACGGCGAGATCATCGTCCTCGGCGGTCTCCAGCGAAACACCGAATCGAGGAACACCTCCCGCCTCGGCCCCATCCCCTTCCTCGGTGATCTCTTCGGCTCCCGCAGCCGCGCCAAAGGCCGTACCGAACTCATCTTCTTCCTCCGTCCCATCGTGCTGACCAACACCGCGCTCGACAACGTAGAGGCCCTCAAGCGCATCGACGACACCCCCCACGGCCAAAAAGTCCGCGAAGTCCTGGATTACCGCCCCGCTTCCCTTCCGCCCCTCCCCGAGCCCGCCTCAGCACCTGCCGCCGATTCCGTCCCCAGCTCCTAGCTCCTAGCTCCGCGCTCCTCGCTCCCAGCTCCCGATGTTCTTCAAACCCGACGCCGCCAGCTTCCCGTCCCTGACCCCGGAAGCCCTGCAAAGTCTCATCGAGGCTCCCCGCGGCGAACGCCTGCTCGCCCTCGCCGCCGCTCTGTCCGTTCCACCCGACGCCGCCCTCGCCACCCTCTCCGCCGTTTCCCTCCTACCCGTCCTCGCCGAGCCCGCCATCGACGCCGATTCCTTCCGCGTCCTCCCCGCCCGCCTCGTCCACGAGTACCAACTCGTCCCGGTAAAAAACCCCGCCGCCCCCGCTGCCACTGACCTCGCCTCGCCCCCCGATGAAGCCGCCCCGCAGGCTCCTCTTCACCTGGCCACTCCCTGGCCCGCCACCGCCGAGATCGCCGACTGGATCGCCACCTTCACCCCCCGCTCCCTCGTCTGGCACCTCGCCCCCGCCGACCGCGTAAAGGAACTCATCGTCGCCAACTACGGCGTCGGCGCCGGCTCCCTCGACGACGAACTCGAAGCCCTCGGCCCCGACCCCTCCGCCAACGAAGCCGAGGCCGACGCCGACGCCGCCGTCGTGCGCTTCGTCACCGATGTCATCGCCCAGGGCATCGCCGACCAGGGCACCGACATCCACTTCGAGCCCCAGGAAGAACAACTCCGCATCCGCTACCGCATCGACGGCCTGCTCGTGCCCGTGCCCGTGCCCGACAACCTCCGCCGCTTTCAAGACGCCATCCTCTCCCGCCTCAAAATCATGGCGCGGCTCAACATCTCCGAAAAACGCCTCCCCCAGGACGGACGCATCAACTTCAAATCCGGCGCCACCGCCCTCGACATCCGCGTATCCACTTTTCCCACCCTTTACGGCGAATCCATCTCCCTGCGCCTCCTCAACCAAAAGAAAGAGGCCTACACCATGGATCGCCTCGGCATGTCCCCCGCCGAGCAGCATGTCATCAACAAGGTCCTCGACTACCCCCACGGCATTATCCTCGTCACCGGCCCCACCGGCTCCGGCAAATCGACCTCGCTCAACGCCTTCCTGCGCAAGATCAACTCCCCCGACCTCCGCATCGTCACCATCGAGGACCCGGTCGAATACGAGGTACCCGGCGCCAACCAGATGCAGACCCGCTCCGAGATCGGCCTCACCTTCGCCTCCGCCCTGCGCTCCGTCCTCCGCCAGGACCCCGACGTGATCATGGTCGGTGAAATCCGCGACCTCGAAACCGCCGAAATCTCCA
>JAIXRU010000243.1 GCA_027485045.1 Opitutaceae bacterium
ACGGGGGCGGGCTTTCTGAATGTCGGTGCTGGCAAAGCGAGCAGGCTGATAGAGAGCTGCTTGCTCGGTCTCGTTGAGCTGCGAGATCAAATCAACCGGCTCCATTACTTGTAGTCCGAAGCGCTCGCCGATTTCGGCGGCGTGACCCAGAATTTCTTTGTCACGGGTCAAGAGGACGTCCGCCTCGGCTGAAGCACTCATGGCGACGTGACGCATGTCCGAAGCCTGCTGCTGGTTTGGAGCTGCATGCCCGAAAATGACTTTTAGCTCCGAGTAGATTTCGTCCGTTCGAGTCGTTGAACAAAATAGGAGACGGTAGCGCTGAGCATGGAGCATCAATGCCTCCCGTGGCATGGGTAGCGGAATTCGGTTTAGCTCCACTAGCAGCTCTTGGACGGCGCAAAGCTCGATGTGCGCGGTGAGCCAGTCTGCGGAGAGATATTGGGCCTGCTCATTACGTTTTATGGCAGTGTCATGAAGATCTCGAAAGACGTTGCACTCTATGACCACTTCTAGGCGTTTTTCGGATGTCTCTGACTGAGAGAATAAATCGGCGGCTGGTAGCGCATGCCACCAAAGGGTGAGTTCAGCGCCATCGATACCCCGGCCCGGTTTGTTTTTGACAGGTACGAAACCAAGCTTGGGCCATAGGCTAGTAGCGGGATAATCGCGTCGGCAGTTTAGGCCGATGCCGCGCAAGTCGCGCTCTTGGGCGTGGGCTTTTACGGCCTCGAAAAGATTTTTAGCCACGCCGGAGCGGCGATAGGTTTCCGCGACGCAGAGGTGCGCGATCATTGCCCTCCCTTTTGAAACACGGAACGCGCAGTAGCCGACAAGTTCGGTGTCGCCGACCGATGCCGCCAGTAAATGTCCGCGAGCAGCATGATCCTCAAACGCACCGTCGGGGAAGAAGCCCAAGGTGCCACTGTATTTGCGCCCGAGCAGTTTTACGGCGGGCAGCAACGGGCTTGTTAGGCCGATGGCAGAAACTCGGATTGTCGAAATCATCCTGTAGTGTTGATCACCGAACTTCTCACTCCGCGTTTGATCTCATCGAGGGTAAACATGCCGCCGCCGGGTTTTGCGTGGGTGATGCTGTGGCAGTTGGGGCAAAGTGGCGTTAGGTGTTGAATCGCCTCCTCAAAGGTCAGAGCGCGACCGTCGGCCGGGTATGCACAGATACCGAGGCCGTGGTGGATTTCGACAATCGGACCGGTGAGCTTGAGGGATGCGTGAGGAGCCCATTCGCAGACGACGCAATGTATGCGACCGTCGGCCGACTGTTTTGCGAAATGCGCGCGGGCAAGTTCGCGGAGGCGGGCGGAGCGATCTCGGGTTTTAATGGTGACTTCTGATTGAGTGCCTTCGGAGAAGATACCGCTGGCCGTAATTTCTTCGGCTGTGAAAGTTTCCAGTGGTGGTGCAGGCAACGGCGGGGCACCGCGCCGCAGAACACATGCGCCCTCATCTTCGTAAGCCGCGACGTGCCACGGTTCCGAATCGAGACAGCGATGCGCTACCTTTGAGGTCGATTCGTCGTCGGAGTCTTCGCGACGCGAACCGACAAGGAGGATAACTTTTATTGGCAGGCTGCGATTTTTGGCAAACTGGAGCGCTCGATCCATCTGCTCCGCTCGTTTGCATTGACTGGGCTTCCAGCGGTGCTTGGCCGCCGCGATCTTGCGGTAATTTTGGCATTGGAAATGACCGCCCAAGTCTTGCTCCGTCTCCGCGTGCCAGAGGCAGATGACCACGAGCCGCCGCACCGTGTCAAAGAAAGCCCAGTTGTAGCAGAATTTTGGATTGGAGGCCGGATGTTCCCCCTCGAAATCAGCCCACGGCCCAACGTCGATCCCGACCTCGTGGACGATGTCGTAAACGCGGAATCGCTGGGTTGGGAAAGGGAGCGGGCTCATCGCGTAATCAGGGATTGAATCACGTTCCAGTCAGACGTAGGTGCGGACACTTCGTTTCCTCCTCAATTTTCCACATCGGGACCTGCGTATCGCTAAGGTGCTCAAATATGGGGGGCGCGCGCAGAACTATAGCTACACGATCAAATTCCGGATTTTCGTTCCGTCGATTGGTGGAATTCGTTCTCATGGGGCTTTTGGGAAACAGTGCGCTTGAAATGCCGCCACAGTCTTGAATGCGAACTGCACCTCGCTCTTCACTAGGGTCGGCGTGTTCACGGGCCAGTTCGAACCAGACGCGATCATGCGTCAGCAAGATGACCTGCCAGTCGGCAAAGTCTTCCACGAGCACACGGAGGAGCGGCAGGCGATTTGAGAGATCGAGGCCGATAAGCACGTCATCTATGATCAGCACACGACTGAACGCGGGCACGGTGGCCGATGGTGCCGTCCATGACGAGGTTGAGTTCGACGTTGTTGTTGGCGGCGGCGAGCCCGAGGCCACAGGTAGTGAAGTTGGAGCTGCCGAGGATGGCGGATGAGACCTCGCCGCGCCGGATATGGGACATCTTGCCGTGCAGGAAGCCGGTGCGGGTGACGGAGCGCACCTCGACCTTGTCGCGAATCCAAGCGGCGAAGGCCTGGGCGATGTGGCGCTGATTCAAGCCACTGGAAAGCGCGAGACCGTCATCCCGGAGGACGTAAGCCGCACCGTCCTTGTGCTCGGGATCGAGGTTTTTAATGAAAGCGGCCTCCCTCGCCGAAAAGGAGGCGAATACGGCCGAGGTTATCGAGCTGGGCCTTTAGTTTGTCGTGCGCAAAGACCGTGAAATCGGCGGTGGCGATGTCGAGATCAGCACCGGCCCTCAACTCGGTACGGAGAAAATCGCCGACGGTGCCACGGCTATGGTTATCGCGGATGCCGCTGTAAGACTTAAAAGTGGCTGATGGCATCAAGGTTGGGAGATGGTATTTGAGTTAATATGGAGCGGCGAACTACCGGAAAAACAGCCGAGCATTGGGCGATAAAGTTACGTTGTTGCCGGTCGAAATGTCACGTTAAGAGCATCACGAGAAACGATAGGCTTATCTTAAAAGTCACAAACACGGAAAAAGTAAAACGCTCCGGCTAAGTGACTAGTTATTCACGTGAAGGGACTATACCGAATACTTGAACGGACTACACCGCTACATATGTGCCCCCTTTAGTTAGGTATCATATAGAAGAGACATATAGGGATAGGTCGTGAAAAGACCTAGTGAACCTTGCTCGGCAGCGGTGGGGCGAGAGCGTAGCGGCGACGTCGCGGAGTTCGTCGAGCGAGTCGTATTCCGAGGTGCCGACGAACGCATGAATGCGTAGATGCTGCTTAATCCAGCAAAAGGATGGTTCGATTTTCCAACGAGCGCTTGCCAGCACAAACGTGATCGGGATCCGGTGCTCTTGCCCAAAGCAAACACCAGCTTAAGTGTGGTTTCCACCAAGCTAGCTCTTCTATGAAAAAGGGACCACGCTGGGTGGCGCGGTCCCTTGGTCGCTTACTGGATATCGCTTCGACGATTATGCCG
>JAIXRU010000129.1 GCA_027485045.1 Opitutaceae bacterium
AAGAGTTGGACGGGCTGGCCGAGAAACTTCACGCCCCTTCGCTACGCGAAACGCGCGTCCAATTTACCGCGAAGCTCGGTGCCCTTCTTTGCAGTAGAGATATTGCGGTTACGGCCGCCAAGGCAGACGGCGCACCGCTTTTTTTGATCGCGCACCTGCAAACCGCTACCCGCTGCGAAATTCCCATCCTACGCTGCAACCGAACCGCACTGGCAGCCACCGCTCTACGCCACGCTCTTCTCCAGGTCACCGCCGAAACAGCCACACGCGGCGGCGGGCCAATCGTTGTTCGCGACACCCTGCTTTCCGAGGAAGTGCAGTCCATCCTGCTTGAGCTTGGATTCCGTGTCGGTGCCGATGGCTGGGAAAAAATTACCCTGCGGTTTCTGGGCGACTCGTCCGCACTTGAGACGGCGCTCAAATCCATTGGCCAGTCCACCATCCCCGACGGCGTTCCAAGAACGGAAATTGAAGCACGGTATTGGCCCGCCAAAGTCCTTGGTGCGGGGGTGGAGACTTGGGCGGTTCCCATCCGCACCACTTGGGCAACCGCCCTCTTCGAGATTAAATTTGCTGACGAGCAGCTCTTTCGTCCGAAACGCGAACTCATCCTCAGCCGGGAGAACGTCTATTACAGCGCGGCAATCCAATCAGGGATGGCGGGAGCAACCGGTCGCCTGCTCTGGTATGTCTCCAAAGACACGCATCAACCCGGCTCACAATCCATACGTGCGTGCTCTCGGCTTTTGGAGGTTTGCCGCGGGCCTGCCTTGGAGCTTTACCAGCGCTTTCGTCGCCTTGGTGTCTTCTCAAAACACGACGTACTCTCCTTGGTCGGCGGCGACGCAACAAAGGAGATTCTCGCGATGCGATTCGCCGACACCGAACTGTTCGACCAAGCATTTCCGGGAGCCGAGGCCAAGGCCCTCGGTATTCGGAATAACTTCACGTCTCCGGTCAAAGCGCCGGAAAGCGCTTTTGCCGAAATCTACCGCCAGGGCATGAAACTGCCCGTTCAGCCCTGACTACCTACATGCCCAGCCAGACCAGAATTAAACTTCCCGTATCTGCACGATGGACGCCCACACTCCAAGGCCTCCCCGCGCTCGCCATTCGGCAGCCCTACGCTTGGTTAGTGGTGAACGGAATCAAAGACATCGAAAACCGGTCGCGCCGTACTCACTACCGAGGCCAGATTTTGATTCATGCTTCGCTGAACGAGGACCTGCTTCTAGGTGATTCATTTACAACGTTGAGCACCCGTGCCGGTGTTGATTTCCCCAATTCATTCAAAACCGGAGGTATCGTCGGAGTCGCAGAAATCATCGGCTGTGAACTCATTCACGGCTCGGAGTGGAAAGACCCATCAAGCTGGGGATGGGTCTTGGCCAACGCGAGACCACTCCCATTTCGCCCTTGTAAAGGGGCACTTGGATTCTTCCGTCCCAAGTTTAAATCAGCATAACGTAAGCCTTTTAAAAAAATAACATAATCACCACCCCATGAGCCGCCGCGAAGAACGCAGAAAAGATCGACAGCTTGAAGCTGGGATTAAAGCCGTGGTCGGCCTTTTTTTGTTGGTAGCACTGGGCATCGGCGGCGTCGCCCATTTTGTCCCCGTTTTGATCACCCTCGTAAGTTGGGTCCTTGGACTAGCCTTGCTCGGCGGACTGGTTTACCTTAGTTACCGATTTTATCGGGGGAGGGGAGTGCGTACCCATTTACACACTGCACCGCCTCGCTCAAATCCCGCGCCATTCGCTTCAACAGTTCAGCAACCCGCAGCGGCCCCAAGCCAACCGGTTCATTCGCCCGCGCCAACAAGCTGGAGTCAGCAGAAAATTGAAACCGCGCTGGGTGAAATCGACTGGTTTCAATTCGAGAAATTCTGTGCCGCGCTTTTACGAACGGAAGGTTATGCGGTGGAGCGTAAAGGCGGTGCTCAACCGGATGGTGGTGTGGATCTCATCGCGAGTAAACCGGGGGAAACGATGCTTGTTCAGTGTAAGCATTGGAAAACGTGGACTGTTCAGGAAAAGGTTATTCGCGAACTCCTCGGTAGCATGACCCACTATGGCGCGAAGCAAGGCGCTCTCCACGTGCTTAAGGGGGCCACTCGCCCCGCCGAAGCCTTCGCTAGGCATCATAACATTACGGTGGTCGATGGGCAGGAGTTAGCCAGGCGCGCGCATGGACGACTGACGAGTTCCGACCTGACCACATTACTGAATTCGCACGAACACCACTGTCCGAAATGTGAGTCAGTGATGGTCTGGAGGACTGGCGATTTCACACCTTTTTGGGGGTGCACAAATTACCCCCGCTGCCGTGGTGTGCTCAAACACACCGGCGCGCGCTAAGAACCAGCAAGTTGAGTGGTGAGTGAGAGGATGTGCCCCGTGAGTTCGGCGACGCTCGACGACGTCGATGAACAAGGGAGTCACTATTCTTAGCTATATTCTTACTTTAACCAAATGTGAAAAACTTAAACCCTGCAACTTATTGAAGTTGCAGGGTTTAAGAAATTGGCGTCCCCACGGGGATTCGAACCCCGGTTACATCCGTGAAAGGGACGTGTCCTGACCGGGCTAGACGATGGGGACGGCTAACGCGAGGGTGCAGCAAGCCAAACTAGGTTCCCCTCTAGCAAGGGAAAAATTCGGGACGCATACATTTTTCGTACATCCCAAGCATGGAGGGTAACACAAACTGATGTCAGCGGCTTGATTGGTTTCTTTCCGGTAGGATTGAGCGTGAGCTCAATGGCTTGATCAAAATTTTAGCCGTGGCCCTGTTTCCATGTAGGGCGGGGTCGCCGCACTCCGCCGTTGCGTGCCTGGGTTTGCGAACGGTGGGGGGCGGCGACTCCGCCCTACATTCTATGGCCATAACTTTATTTATAATGATGTAAGGGAAAATGCACCGCACTTGGGCTCACGCCCAAGCCTACTCCAAAGAGTCGGAGTAAACAGCCCAGAACTTCAATTGCGGGTCGGAAGTCCCGAAGCTGACATCACGTTGTGTTGCATCCGTAGTCAGCGAACGGGGCGTATTGATGCTTCGTGTGGTGAACGAAGTAAAGGGGCATGAAAAGGCCCGGCTCCCTGGTGGGGAGGCCGGGCTGGGTAAGCCAGGAGAGTGTGGCCTTACTTGGGCGTGGGAGGGGCGGGAGGGGCTTCGGGAGCGGGAGCGGCCTCGGGTGCCTTGATTTCGAGCAATTCGACATCGAACAGCAGGGTGGCGTTGGGCGGGATGGTGCCGCCGGCGCCGGCCGGGCCGTAGCCGAGCTTGGAGGGGATGTAGAGTTTGATCTTACCGCCGGCGGCGATGAGTTGCAGGCCTTCGGTCCAGCCGGGGATTACGCCGCCGAGGGGGAATTCGACCGGCTCGCCGCGTTGCACCGAGCTATCGAAGACGGTGCCGTCGAGGAGGCGTCCGGTGTAGTGGACTTTGACGACATTTTCCGGGGTGGGCTTGGCGCCGGTGCCGGGTTCGGTGATCTCGTAGTAGAGGCCGGTCGGGGTGGAGAGGATCTTGGGGTTTTTCTTCAGCTCGGTGAAGTAGGCGGCGGAGTCAGCATCGGCTTTTTCGGCCATCTTGGCGGCGGCGACTTGCTGGCGGCCACCCAGCACGCGCTGGATTTCGGGGCCGAACTGGTCGGGGTTGAACTTGCCCTTCACGCCACTGAAGGCGGCGTCCAGGCCCTTGAGGGCGGCGGCTTTTTCACCCTCGGTGAGATTGAAGTCGGCGATGCCGATGCGTTGACCCACGAGGTAACCGAAGGCTTCGAAGACCTGCTCATCGGTGAAGGCGGCGGGAGCCGGCGCGGTCACGGGAGGAGTGGTGGCGGTCGCCTGGGCGGAGGCGGCGGTGGTGGAGAGGACGCCGGCGGCGGCGAGGGCGGAAGCCTGCATTAGGCGGACGAGGTTCATGCGGTAGGGTTGGGTGATTTGGTTGCCGCAAACAGGGCTGAGGAGCAGCCAAGGCGGATAAACGGGGACATTGCCCGGCTAAGTTTGTTGCTGGCAAACCGATACTCGCACAAAAAATCTTGGTTGCTCGCTGTTTTCTGTGGGTAGCTTTGGTTTGACCGATAATGCCGCGGCTCAATGAGCGCGGCAGAGAGCGAGTGGCTTCGCGTTGCGAAACGGCCGTGTTCGACGTTACGGCCAATGGCCTCCGCTTAGAGTAAAAACCTCTTACATAAGTAATTGGCTGTTTTCCCAGCGAGGCCATTAGCCGAGGAATCGACCGCGTCGGCCGACTTGGTCGGCAGGTGAAATCTCGGCGGCGGACTTTGGCTCGCCGCATTAGCGGTTCTTTCCCGGTCTTTGCACCCACTCAAAACAGCGAAGAACCAAAATCTTATCATCCTGCGCGCGGTGATCAGCGTCGGGGTTTGGCGGGAGGGTCGGGTTGCCAGGTCCAGCCCTTGGCCACGGCGTCGGCGCGGAGGAGGGGCCAATTTCGGTCGAGCCGGGCCTGACCGTTGATATTCCACATGCACCAACCCAGCCCGAGGCGCTCGCAGGTCTGATTCACGTAAAGATCGTCGTCGAATTGGGCGGAGCGGCCGGCGTCGGTGATGCCCAGGGTTTCGCTGGTGATGGAGGCGGGGAAATTATTTTCCGAGGGCCAGCCCGGGAAGCGGGCGTGGAGATTGCGTAGATTGGCTGCGCGGTGGGAGACGGTGCCGAAGTCGCGGTCGTTGTTGTAGAGATGGTAGGCGACGGAGGTTTTGGTCCAATCGACGGTGCCGGGCAGGGCGGCGAAGGCGGCGGCGAGATTACCCAGGCCGGTGCCGGTCGCGTAATCGTTGATGCCGGGTGGGCTGAGCACGAGGATGTGGGTATCGGGGGCGTGTTTGCGGATGATGTTATAAGTGCGCTTGAGGGCTTGGAGCCGGGGTGAGTCGCGCGGGTCGTCGTCGGCGCGGGCAGTCAGGCTGCCGTTGTTGCCCAGGCCTTCGAGCGGTTCGTTGGCCGCTTCGTAGAGCACGTGGGTGCGGCGGGCAAAGTAGGGTGCGACGTGGGTCCAAAGCGCGTCGGCGTAGGCGGCGTTGTAGTGGGGGATTTTATTGTGCGAATTGATGATCGCGTAGAGTCCGTGGGCGGAGGCGTGGTTGACGGCGCGTTCGAGGCGGGCGAGTTGGGTGGCGCGGTAACGAGGGTCGTTCCAATCCGTGGGGGTGAAGGTGGCGGAGGGCGGGTAGGCATCGACCTCCCAAGTATCGAAGAGGATGAGGCGAACGCCGTTCAGGCCCTTGGCGCGGAGAGAGGCGTAGTAGCTGGCGGGTTCCTCGTAGTCGGGCTTGGACCAAATCCAAGCGGTGCCGGCCCGCAGGGGAGTGCGGGCGTCGGTGCGCAGGACCTTTAGCGCGGGACCGCCGGGATTGTAGGCGTCGGGGATGCTCGCGACCGTGATGCGGGCGCGGTCGGTGGGCAACGAGGCCGACTGCGCGGGCAAAGCCGGAAGTTCGGTCGCGCTTAGGAGTGCGACCAAAACCCAAGCGAACCGGCACTGCAGCCACGAAGCGAGTGCGGTGCCGGGGCGGTGCATAACGAAGGCGGCGGCGTTAGCGGGGAGGGAACTCGAAGTCGGCTTTTTTCTTGTCCTTGGACAGGACGAGGTAGGCGCTGAAGGCGCGGCCGGCCTTGGACATGAAGCCGTCGATCAAGTTGGACTTACCCTCGGCTAGCAGGAGCTGAATTTCCTCAAGCGGGAGTTTCTTGCCGCAGACTTCGAGCTTGGTGGTGAAGACGGCACGCGGGGCGTCGTCCGCGCCGGGCTTGGCCACGATGAAGGAGTCGTCGGTTTGGTAGAGGATGCCGTCTTTGTGCGAAGCGCTGGGCCCGACTTTTTTCGCGGCGGAGAGATCGAGCGGGGCCTTGGCCTTGCGGGCGACGGGTTTGCCGTCTTTGCCGGTCTTGGCCTCGCGGGGCGGGAACTCGAAGTTGGCCTTGCCGTCCTTGCGCACGAGGTAGGCTTTGAAGGGTCGGTTGAACTTGCTGGTGAAGTTCTCGATCAGCGGGGTGCGGCCGGTGGTGATGCAGGTGATGAGGTCGTCGCGGGTGAGCTCGCGTTTGCAGAGAATGCGGGAGAGCGAGAAGGTCTGCTCCCAGATGTCGCCCTTGCGCTCGCGGAGGATGTATTTGGTGGGGGCTTCGCAGAGCTCGGCGCCGGACTTGGGATCGGTCCAGAAGGGGACGAGGTCGGCGACGTCGGTCTTGTCGCCGAAATCCATCGCGACTTTTTTGCGGCCGGGGAGTTCGGCTTTTTCGTCGTCCACGATGCGGAGCTTGGCGGGGAAGCGGTTGCCTGTGCGCGGGGAAACGAATCCGTCGAGCGGGCCGACCTCACCGGTGGTGACAAGCTGGCGGACTTCCTCTTCCTCGATTTTGCGACCGGTCATGACCTTGTAGATCATGAGGGTGCCGTCCTGGGTTTTGTAGCCACGCAGGGTCTCGAACATCGGTTTGCCGTCGGTGGGCGAGACGATGTCGGTGGTGCGGGAGTTGGACTCGTCTTCCTCAAAGCCTTTCACGCGTTCCACGATGCCGACGGTCTGGGAGATGACTTCCTTCATGAAGTCGTCGCGTTTGACCCGGCCTTGTTCCATCTGGCGGAGTTTGAATTCCCACTCGCCGGTCATGGCGGGGGAGGTGAGGGCGTCGGCTTTTACGGCGTGCAGAAACTGGAGCAGCGATTCGGCCTTGGGGGAGGGCACGAGGTCGCGTTGCTGGCGCTCCATGTATTTCTGGTTGATGAGGCCGTCGATGGTATCGGCGCGGGTGGCGGGGGTGCCGAGGCCGCGTTCCTTCATGGCTTCGGCCATGTCCTCG
>JAIXRU010000316.1 GCA_027485045.1 Opitutaceae bacterium
CCCAGAGCTGGGCCATCCTCTCCGGCGTCGGCACCCCCGAACAAAACCGCCAAGCCATGGACTCCGTGGCCGAGCTCCTCGACACCAACCACTGCGGCATCAAAAAACTCCACCCCAGCTACAAATCCTTCCCCGAGGTCCAGGATCCCTACAGCGGCTACTCCCCCGGATGCGGCGAAAACGGAGCCATCTTCTGCCACGCCAACACTTGGGCCATCATCGCCGAAACCCTCCTTGGCCGCCCGGAAAAAGCCTGGCACTACTACCGCCAGCTCGTGCCCCATCTGGCCCTGCAAAAGGTCGGCCTCGAACGCTACAAAGCCGAACCCTACGCCTACGTCTCCAACATTATCGGACCCGAAAACCCCAAATACGGCTGGGCCAACGTCACCCAGGTCTCCGGCACCGCCGCGTGGATGGACCTCACCGTCACCCAATACCTACTCGGCCTGCGTCCGCAGCTCGACGGCCTGCGCATCGCCCCCTGCCTGCCCGCCGACTGGCCCGGCTTCACCGCCACCCGTATCTTCCGTGGAACTACGATCCGCATCGAAGTCCGCCGCGCCACCCCCGGCGAAAAGCCCGGTCTCACCCTCGACGGCCAGCCACTCCCCACCGACCTAATACCCGCCTCCGCCCTCACCGGTCGCACCAACCTCCGCGCACTCCGCTTAGTGTAAAAGCACTCCGTCAACGCCACTCCATGCTCACCCTCGCCCCCTCCGCCTCCCCCGCTCCTCTCCGCCACCCTTGGCGCAAGCTCATCACCGTTGGCCGCGCCTACGACCTCATGCGCACCGACTTGATCGCCCACCTCGGCTGGCTCCAGCGCGAGATCGGCTACGAGGCCTGCCGCTTCCATGCCATTTTCCACGACGACATGAAGGTCGTCACCCGCGCCTCCGACGGCTCCCTGCGCTTCCACTGGCACCACATCGACAAGGTTTACGACGCCCTCCTCGCCCTCGACATCAAGCCCTTCATCGAGCTCAACCCCATGCCCGCCGCCCTCGCCAGCGGCCCCGACACGATGTTCTACTACAAGATGAACATCACCCCGCCCAAGCTCTGGTCGGAGTGGGCCCAGCTCATCGACGCCTTCGCCCGCCACTTGCTCGAACGCTACGGCCAGGCAGAGGTCCGCACCTGGAACTTCGAGGTCTGGAACGAGCCCAACCTCGGCGGCTTCTGGTCCGGCACCAAAGAGGACTATTTTAAGCTCTACGAAACCTCCGCCCGCGCCCTCAAGGCCGTGGACTCCGCCCTCCTCATCGGCGGCCCCGCCACTTCCAAGGCCAACTGGATCGCCGAGTTCATCGCCCACTGCCACGCCCGCGCCATCCCCCTCGATTTCATCTCCACCCACCTCTATCCACAGGACGAACAGGTCGCCTACCCCGACCGCAAGGACTGCCCCCACGCCATCGGCGAGTTCTTCTCCGACACCGTCCGCTCCGTTCAGGACGTCGTCTCCGCCTCCCCCCTGCCCGCCCTTCCCATCTACTGGAGCGAGTGGAACACCCAGGCCGCCGCCACCGCCGCCCAGGTCACCTGGGGCGAAAACGTTTACGTGGACAACGCCTTCGCCGGCACCTTCATCGCCCGCAACTGCACCGCCCTCGACACCGCCTGCGAAATGTTTGGCTACTGGGTCGCCAGCGATGTCTTCGAGGAGGGCGGCATCCCGTCCTCCCCGCTCTCCTGCACCTACGGCCTGCTCACCCTCCACGGCCTGCCCAAGGCCGCCGCCAACGCCTTCCGCTTGCTGCGCCGTCTCGAGGGCAACCGCCTCGACCTCGCCCCCGGCTTCACCGCCCCGCACTCCGGTGCCGGCGCCATCGCCACCACCGTCGGCGACACCACCCGCGTCCTGCTCTGGAACCACGCCCACGTCGAACTCGCCCCTCCCGCCCCTTGGCGCGAGACCGTCCGCATCCCGTGGTCCTCCGCCACCGCCCCGCAGGTGCTCACCGCCCGCGTCGGCCCCGCCGGCGGCAGTGTTTACGAGGCTTGGCTGGAACTCGGCCGCCCCGAAAACCTCACCACCGCCCAAACCGCCTTCCTGCGCAACCGCAGCGAACCCGTTTGGTCCCTCGCGCCCGCCCGCCTCGTCGGCGGCTACGCCGAAATCGAGGTCACCCTCGCCGCCCTCGAACTGCTTTACGTCGAGTTCGTCCCCGCCCCCTCCGCCGTCGGCAAAGACGCCCGCCTCACCTCCGCCGAATGGGCCGACTGGGACAAAAAAATGGGCGAACTCTCCCGCTAAACTCACTTCGCCATGGAACCCAAGACTACCCTCGCCTTCGATCTCGAACTCGTACCCTTCAGCCTCCGCGGCGCCTGGTTCGGCCTCAGCCGCCTGCCCGAAAAACGCGCCACCGAGCTCGGCAAATCCCCCTCCCTCTACCTGCGCACCTACCGGGGCAACGTCCCCATGCACCAGCGCGAGATCGCCGCCCTCTCTTTCCTCGACGCCCAAGGCAACTCCCTCACCCCCAGCGACGACGCCCGGCCCGGCCGCCTGCGTTTCACCGATTCAAAAGGCGGCTTCGTCGAGCTCGCCTTCGCCGATACCCACACCCTCGTCCTCCACGGAAAAGGCCTCCCCCTCCGCCTCGACCTAACCCCCACCTCCTACGACTACGCCCGCCCCGCCGGCGCCGACCTCTGGGAGCTCAACCTCTACTCCCAACGCCTCCAACTCCTCCTCCAACGCCAAACCGGCACCTGCACCGTCCTCGCCCCTTGGGCCGAACAAAAATCCACCGCCATCACCGTTACCCTCGGCGAGGACGGCACCCCCTGGCGCGCCACCCTCACCGAATTTTTCGTCACTCCGCCCCCGGCCCCAATCCCCGCCGACACCCTCCCCGCGCCAGCCTCGAAACGTAACACCGCCGCCTGCTCCGCCTTCACCGGCGCACTTCCCGCCGCCCCCGCCCGCTTAAAAGCCGCCCGCAACCTCGCCGGTTACGTGCTCTGGACGTCCCTCGTCGAACCCTCCGGCCACCTCCACCGCGAGGGCATGCTCATGTCCAAAAACTGGATGGTGCAGGTCTGGTCCTGGGACCACTGCTTCAACGCCATCGCCCTGGCCTCCGGCCACCCCGACCTGGCCTGGGACCAGTGGGCCATCCTCTTCGACCACCAGCACCCCACCGGCGCACTTCCCGACTCGCTCAGCGACCGCGATCTCGTCCTCAACTTCACCAAGCCCCCCGTCCACGGCTGGGCTCTCCGCGAGATGATGGCCCGAGGATGGAAACCCACCCCTGCCCAACTCAAACAAGCCGTCCGCTGGCTCGAAAAATGGACCGACTGGTGGTTCACCCACCGCGACGACGACCGCGACGGCCTCCCCCAATACAACCACGGCAACGACTCCGGCTGGGACAACGCCTCCTGCTTCGGCGCCGGCACCCCGGTCGAAGGCCCCGACCTCGCCACCTTCCTCATCGTGCAAATGGACGTGCTCGCCGACCTCCACCTGCGCTTAAAAAACAAAACCGCCGCCGCCCGGTGGACCGCCCGCGCCGACGCCCTCGTGCCCAAACTCCTCGCCCACTCCTGGCGCGGCGACCGCTTCGTCGCCCCCCGCTCCGGCGATCACGCCGTTGCCGAGGGCGACAGCCTCGTCGCCTTCATGCCCCTCCTCCTCGGCCGCCGCCTCCCTCCCGAGATCCTGCGCACTCTCATCGCCGGCCTCTCCGACCCCGGCCGCTTCCTCACGCCCCACGGACTCGCCACCGAAAGCCCCCGGAGCTCGCTGTATCGCAGTAACGGTTACTGGCGCGGCCCCATCTGGGCGCCCTCGACCCAGCTCATCGTCTCCGCCTTGGACGGCGTAGGCGAGACCAAGCTCGCCCGCGAGGTCAGCAAACGCTTTTGCGCCACCTTCGCCAAATCCGGCAGCGCCGAAAACTACGACGCCCTGACCGGCGAGGGCCTCTGTGATCGCGCCTACACCTGGACGGCCAGCGCCTTCATCACGCTCGCATCAAGCCTTCGGTAAGCCGGTATCTATCCCATGTCCTACCCCGCCTTCTCCGACATCGAGTTCCATAACGTCGCCGAACTCGACTCCTTCGCAGGCTACCCCGGCCCGCTGCTCCGGCGCTACCCGCGCGCCGTCGCCGACTCCCTCGAAAACACCGCCAGCGCCTCCGAAGACGCCTCCCTCTCCGAACTCCGCTTCGTCGTCGTCGCCGGCCGCCGCCTCGCCCTGTCCTTCACTGCGCTCGGCGGCGGCGACCTCTTTGTCTATCGCGGCGACTTCGTGCAAAACCACCTGCGCCTCCCCGCCGGGGTCGTGATTCGCCACCTCCTCGACTTCGAAAACGACCCCTACGCCAACCTCCGCCCCGAGGCCTTCGCCAGCCAGACTTTCTCCCGCCACGTCTGGCGCGTCGTCTTCGACGGCCCCACCCTCCTCCACGGCATCGACCGCATGGGCGCCACCATCCGCCCGCCCCGCGCCGACGAAAAACCCGCCCGCCGCTGGCTCGCCTACGGCTCTTCCATCACCCACGGCTTCACCCCCGTCACCCGCCGACAGTGCTACGTTGCCCAGACCGCCCGCCGCCTCGGCGTGGATGCGCTCAACCTCGGCCTCGCCGGCTCCTGCATGTGCGAAAAAGCCGCCGTAGACTATCTCGCCAGCCGCACCGATTGGGACTTCATCACCTGCGAAGTCGGCGTCAACATGCGCGCCCACTACGAGCCCGAAGTCTTCGCCCAACGCGTGCGCTACCTCGTCGAAACGCTCACCGCCAGCCACCCCGGCAAACCCGTCGTGCTCATCAGCCCTTTTACCAGCGCCGCCGACTTCGCCATCGAGCCCACCCGCGACAGCCGCCGCACTGCCGCCTACCGCGAAATCCTCTCCTCGCTCGCAGCCGAGTTCTCCCCTCGCGCCGTGCACCTCCTCGACGGCCGCGAGATTCTGCCCGAATTCGGCGGGCTTAACTGCGACTTCGTGCACCCCTCCAGCGAAGGCCACACCCTCATGGCCGAAAACCTAGCCGCCCGCCTCCGCGCCCTCGGTCTCGCCTAACTCACACGTTTAACCACCCCTCCCTGCAGCCCCTCCCGCCGACGCATTCTATCCCGACGGCAACGCCGACGGCAGACAGACAAGGTAACTCAACCAGAAGTCGGAACGCCTCCAAGTAAGTTCCATCACACTACCCCAATCCCCGAGCCGCCATGCCCACGTTCCACCCACTCTGCTCCGACCACGCCGTCATCTCGTCGGCCCGTGCCCGCATCCACGGCACCGCCACACCCGGCACCAGCGTGACCGTCACCCTCGCCGGCGTGAGCGTGCTCACCACCACGGGCAACGACGGCCGTTGGCTCGCCGAGTTCCCCGCGCTCCCCCCCGGCGGCCCGCACACGCTTAGCGCCCGCGACGCCTCCGGCGAGGTCATCGCCACCGACATCCTCCTCGGCGAGGTCTGGCTCGGCAGCGGCCAGTCCAACATGGAATACAACCTCTCCCAGACCAAGGAGACCGAGGCCGACATCGCCGCCTCCCACGAGACTCTCCTGCGCGTCTTCATGGTCGTGAAGGCCAGCCACTCCGCCGGTCCGCTCACCACCCTCAGCGGTCGCTGGCAGGTGAGCAATCCACGCGAAGCCGGCACCCTCAGTGCGGTGGCTTACTATTTTGGCCGCAAAATGGTCGCCGAGACCGGCCTGCCCTTCGGCATCATCGTCAGCGCCTGGGGCGGCAGTTCCATCGCACCGTGGCTTCCGGAGGCCACCCTCCACACCCGCCCGGAATACGCCGCTTTTGTGGCTGAACTCGCCCAGATCCGCGCCACCGCCATCCCGGCCGACCAGTATAAACAATACGAAGACCCCGGCATCGCCGCCCACGCCGCCAACTGGTCGTCGCCCGACCTCAACGACGCCGACTGGACCCTACTCAACGTCCCCGGTCAGTGGCAGGACGAGGGCTGGGGTTTCAACGGCGCCGTCTGGTATCGCCGCACCGTCGAAATTCCCGCCGACTGGGTCGGCCACGACCTCGAACTCTACCTCGGAATCGTGGACGACTTTGACCGCACCTTTGTCAACGGCACCCAAGTCGGCGCCATGGGCATCGAGACGCCCAACTGGTGGTCCACCCCGCGCTACCACACCGTTCCCGCCGCGCTCGTCACCAGCGCCACCCTGCACCTCGCCGTGCGCGTCTTCGACATCTGGGGTGGTGGCGGCATCATGGGCAACGTCACCCTGCGTCCCGTCGGTCAACCCGACGCCAAACCCGTCGCTCTCTCTGGACGCTGGCGCGCCAAAGCCGAGCTGGAGTTGCCCCGCCGCTTCCCCGGCGGCCCCGCCCTCGCCCCGTCCGTCCTCTGGAACGCCATGATCGCCCCTCTGCTCGGCACGAGCTTCAACGGCATCCTATGGTATCAGGGCGAGTCCGACACCGAGCGCGCCCGCCTCTACCAACGACTCCTCACCGACCTCATCAACACCTGGCGCGACGCCTTCGACGCCCCCGAACTGCCCTTCGGCATCGTCCAACTCGCCAACTACATGGCGCGCAAAACCTCCCCGTCAGAAGACAGCTGGGCCGCCCTGCGCGAAGCCCAGCGCCGCGTCGCCCTCCACGTCCCCGCCTGCGGCCTCGCCACCGTCATCGACGCCGGCGAAGCCGACGACATCCACCCGCGCTACAAACGCACCGTCGGCGAGCGCCTCGCCCTCTGGGCCCTGCACCAGGCTTACGGATACACCGCGCTTCCCTACTCCGGCCCGCAGCCCGCCGAGCTCTGGCCCGACGCCGACGGCCTGCGCATCCGCTTCACTCACGCCACCGGCCTGCGCGTTCGCGGCGACGGCCTGCGCGGTTTCCAACTTCTCACCACCGACGGCACCTGGCACTGGGCCGACACCGCCACGATCGCCAACGACACGGTTTTCGTGCAAGCCACCGTAGCGCCCGAGCCCGTCGCCGTGCGCTACGCCTGGCAATCCAACCCCGAGACCACCCTCGAAAACGCCGCCGGCCTGCCCGCCTCCCCCTTCCACCTATCCCTGTGAAAACCACCTTCCACCTATCCCCCAAAGGGGCCGACACGGCCGCCGCCGGCCCTTGGGCCTCCCTCGCCGGCGCACGCGATGCCCTGCGCAAACTCCGCGCCGACGGCAAACTCACCGGCCACGCCACCGTGCTGGTCGCGCCCGGTCGCTACCCGCTCAGCGAGCCCGTCGCCTTCGGCCCGCTCGATAGCCATACCACCTACTCCGCCGCCTCCGGCACCGCCGAAACCGTCTTTGACGGCGGCCGCATACTCACCGGCTGGAACGAGACCACCCACGCCGGCCGCCGCGCCTGGACGCTGCAACTGCCCGAGGTCTCCTCCGGTCAACTCAACCTCCGTTCGCTCTTCGTCTCCGGCCAGCGTCGTCCGCGCGCCCGCCTGCCCAAGTTTTCCGCCAACGCCCACGACGGCGAAAAAACCTTCCGCCTCGGCGCCATGCGCTTCCCGGAAAAACGCGGACTCTTCGCCGGCGACCACGTCTTCAAACCCGCCGACGGCGACATCCAGCCTTGGCCCAGCCTGCACGACGCCGAGATCGTCCTACTCCACTACTGGGTCGAAACCCGCCTGCCCAACCCCCGCCTCGATCCCGCCACCGGCTGGGTCAGCTGCGCCCGCCGCTCGGTTTTTAATCTCTACGAATCCTTCAATCCCAAGCTCGCCCGCTACTACATCGACAACCTCGCCGAAGCCCTCACCGACCCCGGCGAATGGTATGTCGAGCGCTCCTCCGGCCTCCTCACCTACCTGCCGCTCGACGGCGAGTCCCTCGCCGACACCCACATCACCATCCCGCTCGTCACCCGGTTCATCGACGTCCTCGGCCACGCCTACAACCGCGGCCCTGGAGACATCGGCGACCCCCACGGTGCCCGCCCGGTGGAAAACCTTGTCTTCACCGGCCTCACCTTCCGCCACGCCGACTGGTATCAACCGTCCGCCTCGATGCTGCCCCACGACCGCGAGGCCAAGCTCGGCGTCACCGACGTGCCCATCGGCAGCGCCCCGCAATCCGCCGCCCACGTGCCCGCCGTCATCAATTTCAACTGGGCTCGCGGCTGCCGTTTCGAGGCCAACACCGTTGAACACACCGGTTTCACCGCCCTCGAATTCGGCCCCGGCTGCCGCGATTGCGCCGCCACCCGCAACACCCTTCAACACCTCGGCGGCGGCGGCGTAAAACTCGGCGGCTCCGAGCTCGACGGCCCGCCCGCCGACCGCACCGGCCAAGTTCACATCACCGACAACACAATTCGCCACGTCGGCCGCGTGTTTCACCAGAGCTGCGGCATCCTGCTCACCCACGCCTTCGACTGCACCCTCGCCCACAACGAGATCGCCTACACGTGCTACACCGGCATCTCCGTCGGCTGGAGCTGGGGTTTTCGCGAGACCATCACGCGAAACATCCGCATCGAAAATAACTTCATCCACGACATCTGCGAGGGTGTGCTCAGTGACAACGGCGGCATCTACCTGCTCGGCGTCCAGCCCGGCACCGTCGTGCGCGGCAACCACATCACCCGCGTCACCGCCGCCGACTACGGTGGCTCCGGCATCTACCCCGACGAGGGCTGCTCGCACGTCATCATCGAGCACAACTGGGTCCACGACACCCAGGGCGGCTGCCTCGGCATCCACTTCGCTCGTGAACTCGTCGTGCGCCACAACGTCTTTGCCCGCCCCGCCGACTGCTTCGCCGGCATCGGCCGCGTCGAATCCACCATCCAGGCCAACCTCATCCACAATCTCTTCATCGGCCCCGCCAAGTCGCTCTACAGCGGAGCCTACAAAGGCGATGTGCGCCACGGCTTCGAGACCGATGCCAACGTCTTCGCTTTCGCCACGCCCGCCGACTTGCCGCCCACCGTGCACCCCGAGTGGCGCAAGGATGTCCCGCACCGTCTCGAT
Organism: Opitutaceae bacterium; assembly: GCA_027485045.1. Lineage (GTDB taxonomy): Bacteria > Verrucomicrobiota > Verrucomicrobiia > Opitutales > Opitutaceae > IMCC26134_A. The sequence continues at coordinate 8,967 of JAIXRU010000316.1, forward strand.
TTCGCCGCCTGGCAAAAAGCCGGTCACGACCGCAACTCCGTCGTCACCCCGATCCGCTTCCGCGAAACCGCCACTTCCTTCACCCTGCCCAAAAACTCCCCCGCCCTCGCCGCCGGTTTCAAACCCTACGACTGGTCCGTCTGCGGCCCCCGTTCGCTCTAAACACCCTTTTCCCATGCCTAACCAACACCCGCTCATCACCCATCAACGCCAAGTCCACCTCGACTTCCACACGTCGCAATACATCCCCGGCGTCGGGGCTGATTTCGACGCCAAGGAGTTCGCCGCCACCTTGAAGAAAGCCCACGTCAACAGCGTCACCATCTTCGCCAAGTGCCACCACGGCTACACCTACTACCCGTCCAAAGTCGGCACCCTCCATCCCACCCTGGCTCCAGGCCGCGACCTCCTCGGTGAACAGATCGAGGCTCTCCACCGCGAAGGCATCCGCTGCCCCATTTACCTCACCGTCGGCTGGGACGCCCTCCTCACCAACACCCGCCACGATCTCCGCGCCCAGTTCAAGGACGGTCACTTCGGCGACTGGAAAGGCCACCCCGGCATGTGGTCCTTCGTCAACTGGCTCCACCCCGAATTCCAGCAACACCTCGAAGACCTCACCAAGGAAACCCTCGCCCGCTACGGCAAAGAGGTGGACGGCTACTTCTACGACATCTGTTTCTTCCCTAAAGGCGCCTGCTGGTCCCCCGAAACCCGCAAGTTTCGCGATAAACACAACCTGAACGACGACTCCCTCGCCGGCCACGAACGCTTCATGGCCAAGGCCCACGAAACCTTCTCCAAACGCTACTGGGACGTCATCCGCGCCGCCCGCCCCGACGCCACCGTCTTCTTTAACGCCGGCTCCGACACCTTCCTCGAACCCGGCCTCGGCGGTCGTGCCCGCTTCCACAATATGAGCCACATGGAGATCGAGTCCCTCCCCTCCGGCTTCTGGGGCTACTATCACTTCCCCCGCCTCGCCCGCTCCACCGCGTATTGGGGCAAACCCTGGCTCGGCATGACCGGCCGCTTCCAAACCCTCTGGGGCGACTTCGGCGGCCTCAAACCCCAGCCCGCCCTCGAATTCGAATGCTTCCGCCCCCAAGCCCTCGGCGGTGCCAACTCCGTCGGCGACCAACTCCCTCCCAGCGGCATTCTCGACCCCGGTGCCTACGACCTCATCGGCGCCGTCTATAAACAAGTCGCCGAAGCCGAGCCCTTCTACGCCGACTCCACCGCCCTCCTCCAAGTCGGCATCGCCACCTCCGGCACCCCAGGCCTCGAAGGCGACGAGACCGCCAAGTCCGACGAAGGCGCCATCCAGATGTGCGAGGAATCCCACTACGAATGCCAGCTTCTCGATGCCGACAACACCCTCGACGGCCTCGAGCTCGTCATCCTCACCGACAGCTCCACGCTTACCCCCGCATTCGTCGAAAAGCTCCGCGCCTTCTACAACAAAGGTGGCAAGCTCCTCGTTACTCACAAAGGCGGCTGCGACGCCTCCGGCAAGTGGGCACTCGACTTCCTGCCCATCCAGATCACCGGCGACGTCGATCTCTTCCCCGCCTACTGGCGCACCCAGGCCGCTTTCTCGCCTGAGCTCGCCCGCACCGACCGCGTGTTCTACCAGCAGGGCCTCGTCATCAAAGCCGGCCCCGGCACCGAGACGCTCGCCGAGCGCGTGCTCCCCTACTTCAAACGCGACGCCGTCCGCTACTGCTCGCATTTGCAGACCCCGCCCCGCCCCGAGTCCAGCGGCCAACCTGTCATCGTGGCTGGTGATCGTTTCGTGTATTTCGCCGACCCTATCTTCAAAGAATACCGCAAGGCCGGCAACATCGCCGCTCGCGACGCCTGGCGCCTCGCCATGCAGCGCCTCATCGGGACCGCGCCCTACGGCCACGGCCTCGCCTCGACGATTCAGGTGTATCCGCGCCGCCGTGGCGACGATCTCGCGCTCACGCTGCTTCACTACATCCCTGTGCGCAAAGCCCTCGACATCGACATGATCGAGGAACGCTCCTCCTATGCCGGCGAAGTGCTGCGCCTGCCCGCCGCCGCCCAAGAAGTCCGCGTCTTCGGGACCGGCGAAAAACTCGCCCGCGCCGCCGACGGCACCGGCTTCGATCTCCCCATGCGCGCCCGTGGCCGCCTCCTCCTCGAGGTCCCCGGCTTCTTCCGCACCTAACCGTCATCAGCCATTCCGCTCTCAGTCACGCCTTACTAGCTCTACCAGCTTACTAGCTCTACTAGCTCACCAGCCCCCTCCCATGTTCACCCTCGGCATTGATTACGGCACCAACTCCGTCCGCGCTCTCGTCGTCCGCACTGCGGACGGCGCGGAGCTCGGCACCGGCATCGTCAACTACCCCAGCGGCACCCAAGGCGTGCTCCTCGACCCCAAGGACCACAACCTCGCCCGCCAAAACCCCGCCGACCACCTTTTCGGCCTCGAAAAGTCCATCAAGCTCGCCCTCGCCGCCGCCAAAAAAACCAAGGGCTTCGACCCCCAAAAAGTTATCGGTCTCGGCGTAGATACCACCGGCTCCAGCCCCATCCCGGTTGACGCCACCAACACCCCCCTCGCCCTCCAGAAAAAATGGTCCGGCAACCTCGCCGCCCACTGCTGGCTCTGGAAGGATCACACCTCGATTAAGGAAGCCGCCGAAATCACCGCCCTCGCCGCGAAAATCCGCCCGAACTACATAGCCAAGTGCGGCAACACCTACTCCTCCGAGTGGTTCTGGTCCAAGATCCTCCACTGCCGCCGCACCGCCCCCGCCGTCTTCAAAGCCGCCTACTCCTGGGTCGAGCTGGCCGACTGGATCCCCTCCGTCCTCGCCGGCATCACCGACCCCAAAGCCGTCAAACGCGGCGTCTGCTGCGCCGGCCACAAAGCGCTCTACGCCGCCGACTGGGGCGGCCTGCCCGATAAAGAGTTCCTCGCCCAACTCGACCCCGCCCTCGCCGACCTGCGCGACCGGCTCTACGAAGTCGCCCACGACGCCACCGCCTCCGCCGGGAAGCTCTGCCCCGAATGGGCCAAAAAACTCGGCCTGCCCGCCGGCATCCCCATCGCCATCGGCGAGATGGATGTCCACTACGGCGCCATCGGCTCCGGCGTCTGCGAAGGCACCTTGGTCAAGGTCATCGGCACCTCCACCTGCGATTGCGGCGTGGTCTCCGCCGACAAAACCGTCGCCGACATCCCCGGCATCTGCGGCATCGTCAAAGGGGCCATCCTCCCCGGCTACTACGGCCTCGAAGCCGGCCAATCCGCCGTCGGCGACATTTTTAAATGGTTCGTCGAAGGCGTGCTCGGTGACGTGAAACTCCACGCCACCCTCACCACCGAAGCCGCCAAGCTAAAGCCCGGCCAATCCGGCCTCCTTTCCCTCGACTGGAACAACGGCAACCGCACCGTGCTCGTCGATCCGCTCCTCACCGGGCTTACCCTCGGCACCACGCTCTACACGACGAAAGCCGAACTCTACCGCGCCCTGATTGAAGCCACCGCCTTCGGTGCCCGCGCCATCATCGAGCGCTTCAAGGAATACGGCGTGCCCATTGACCGCGTCGTCTGCGCCGGTGGCATCGCGGAGAAAAACCCGCTCCTCATGCAGATCTACGCCGACGTCACCGGATGCACCATGCTGGTCGCCGGCAGTTCCCAAGCCTGCGCCCTCGGCTCCGCCATCTCCGCCGCCGTCCTGGCCGGCGCGCACAAGGACTTCCCCACGGCCCAAAAGAAAATGACCCGCCTCAAACCCGGCGTCGCCTACAAGCCCAAAGCCGCCAACCAAAAAGTCTACAACCAGCTCTACTCCCTGTATCGCGAGCTCCACGACGCCTTCGGCGGCATCAACAAAGCCGCCGACCTTTCGCGTGTCATGAAGGACCTACTCTTAATCAAGACCTCCGCCCGCGCCTGACTTTTCTCCGGTAAGCGCACCGAAACCAACTCAATGAAATCGCATCAGTGACACCACGCGGTAATTCTCTGAAGAGTGAAGGGATAATCTGGGTTTTCCACGCCGGTCCAGCTTGGTTTCCTGCTCACCCGTAGAGCGCAAGCAGAGCGTCGGCATATTATGAAGGCAGCTCCCTGGGACGTGTGCCGATGGCCACAGATTCACTGCCAAGTGAAAACCAACATGAACTTTGCCCATTAAATGAAAGACTCTCCCTTTCTGCGCTTTTTGAGTTTAACCAAACCCCTGCGCTGGCACATTGCGCTCGGTATTCTGCTCATCTTTGCGGCCACGCTCCTGACGCTGCCATCCCCGTGGATACTTAAACTGATCATCGACGAAGCACTGCCGCAGAAGGACCAGAGCTTGATGGGCCAGCTCATCATCGCATTCACCGGATTGTTTATAGTTCGCGCATGGTTAACGCTTCTGCGCAATCGCGTCCTGCAATTTGCCGCGATGCGCATCGTCTGTGATCTTCGCATCCAGCTTTTCGGCCACCTGCAAACCCTCTCGTTGCGCTACTTCGACAACAACCAGACCGGCCGCACCATCGGACGTATTACCCAGGATACGGGCGAGGTTTACAACCTGACCAACGGATTCCTTATCAACCTCATCGCCGACACAATCACCGTGGTGGGCGTGCTGGGGTTTTTATACTGGGTCGAATGGCGGCTGGCCCTTGCGGTCACGGCGGTTCTGCCGTTGTTCGTAATCAACTACCTTTATCACCGCAAACACATGCGCGAGGAGAGCCGGGCGCATCGGGATAATTGGGACACCGTGGTGGGATTTCTCAGTGAACGCGTCGCGGGCGCACGGGTGGTCAAATCCTTCGCCACCGAACCGGCGGAACTATCCTTCTTCAGCAGCGGGATTAATGCCGATTACTTCAGGTTTTCGCGCATCGTCATGCGCCACACCAAGCTCTCCGTGGTAGCCGATTTGCTCGGGTCGGTTGGCGCGGTGCTGGTGCTCGCCTACGGTGGCTGGCTGGTCATGCAGGGGCAAATGGCGGTGGGCACGTTGGTGGCGTTCAACGCTTACATCGCCTTTATCTTCCCTCCGATTGTGCGTTTCGTGGACCTGTCAGCGGTTTTTCAGCGGGCAAACACGAGCTTGGAGAACATCTTCGCCCTACTCGATACCAAGCCCGAGGTAGCCGACCTGCCCGGCGCTCCCGCGCTGCCGCCATTACGCGGCGAGGTGGAGTTCCGCGACGTCGGTTTCGACTACAACATGGAGCCCCCCGGTGGCGGGCGGCCTCGCACGCTGTCCAGTGTGAGCTTTTTGATACCAGCAGGTAAAGTGGTCGCCATCGTGGGCCCCAGTGGCTCGGGAAAGAGCACGATCATTAACCTGCTTGCGCGTTTTTACGACGCAGCCTCCGGCGCGGTGTTGGTCGATGGCCGGGATATTCGCGAGGTAACGACCGAGTCCTTGCGCAGACAAATCGGCATCGTTCTGCAAGAGAGCGTGCTGTTTTCTGGCACGCTGGAAGACAATATCAAATACGGCCGCCCCGACGCCACCCGGGAGCAGGTCATTGCGGCGGCGCATGCCGCCAACGCCCATGAGTTCATTGTTACGCTACCCTATGGCTACGCCACGGTTGTCGGAGAGAGAGGGGTTAATCTCTCCGGCGGACAGCGCCAACGCATCGCCATCGCCCGCGCCATCCTGAAGGATCCACGCATCCTGATCTTTGACGAAGCCACCAGTGCGCTCGACACGCAGTCGGAAAAACTAATCCAACAGGCCATGGAGCGGCTCATGCAGAATCGCACCAGTTTCATCATCGCACATCGGCTCTCCACGATCCAGAACGCCGATATTATACTCGTCATGGAACAGGGCCGCCTCGCCGAAGTGGGCACGCATAACGAACTCCTGGCGCAAGGGGGCGTCTACGCCCACTTGCACGCACTGCAATTCAGGGCTGCCCTCTGATTGGGATTCGTTTGGCCGGAGGGCGCTACCACCAGGCGGGGACGGCGCAATGAATTCTCCCAACCGATGACGGGCTCGAGAATAGCGAAAAACACCCTTCGCGTTCAAATCGTGAGCAGACATTTGCCGCTCCAAGCCCATGAAAAAGTGATGCTTACAACACTACCTTCGCCGTTAAACGGCATAGCATTGGAGCGGATGTGTTCTCCCTTTGGGCTAGGCGCTGTCTTCAAAAAAAACGATGCCTCGTGAGCAGAGCGTCGGGGTCTTTTGAAGACAGCGCCTAAATCGGCCACCGCGGCCCCTTCCAACCCGGTGGCCAGCCCGCGGGTCTCGCGCCGCAGCACGCTTTGCACCGGCCGGGTCGGCCGCGCTACCACAATGAACTTTACCCGCAGTTGCTCACAAAACCTCAGTAGCTCGGACACGTAAAAGCCGGAATCGGAGCGCACCACACGCAGGCGCAGGTGTGCGGGCAGGTTGTCCCAGAGGTCCAGAAAGAAGCTCACCACTTTGTTCGCGCAGCTGCAGTTGCCGGAGCGCAGCCAAAAAGCGGCGACCAGGCGCACTTCGCTCAATATCGCGAGCAGAGGATAAAGGCAGGGTTTGGCGCCGACGCGGGTTTATCCCATAAATTTCCCGAGCCGGTCTTTCATTCCAGCAAGAACTTCGGCGGTGACTGGGGGCAACATCTGCACCCCTATCCTAATTCACAGATAAATAAACGGTTACAGTACAAAATAGGTTATTCGAGGTTTTGAGTGGGTGCAAAGACCGGGAAAGAACCGCTAATGCGGCGA
>JAIXRU010000047.1 GCA_027485045.1 Opitutaceae bacterium
AGCGCCTTTGTTGTGGGCTCTTAGCGGTGCCCGTGGACGGGGCGTTAGTAAGTGCGTCCCTCTTTTATGTCCCGCGCCATCCCTCTTTATCTCAGCAGCCTGCTCGGCGTGCTTGCGGCGTTCAGTCCGGCCCACGCCCTGACCTTTTCCGAGTGGCAAAGCGTTTACTTCAACGCCGGACAACTCGCCAACTCAGCCCTGATCGCGCCCGCCGCCGATCCCGACGACGACGGCCTGAGTAACCTTGCCGAATACGTCTTCACCGGCGACCCGCTCTTTACCGATCCCGGCCTTGCCCCGCAGAGCGGCCAATCGGGCAACCAACTGACGCTGACCTACCGCGAACGCACCGACCTGAGCGGCACCGAAGTCTGGCTCCAAGGCGGCGACGACCTTTCCCATTGGGCCACTTTTAACACCTTGGAGGAAATCGCCCGCGTAAACGGCACCGGTTATTCCGACATCACTCTGCGCGACCCCTTTCCCATTTCGCCCAAGCGTTTCCTCCGCCTTCGCCTGTTGCTCACCCCGCTGCCGCCCCTGCAAGCCCCGGCCAACTTCGGTTTATCGATTGAAAACTCCAATCAGATACACCTGCGCTGGTCGGACCTGAACGTCACCGAAACCGGCTACGCGGTCGAAAAACTCGACCCGTTGACTCAAACTTGGGCGCGAAAGATCACGTTCGGTCCCGACACCACCGAATGGATCGACCACCGCCTCGACGGGTATGATGGCGTTGCCTACCGCGTGGTCACCCTTTCCCAGGATGCCGAGCTGGCTTCCGACTCCCTCCTTCTGGCCGATGCCACCCAAAACACGATTCCTGACTGGTGGGAAAACCTGTATTTCGGCTACGCGGGTGTTGATCCTTGGGGCGACGCGAACGGCAACGGGATTTCCAACCGCGATGAATATCTGGAGGGTACTAATCCCGTATTCGATTTTTATCAGGGCATAGCGCCGCAGTTAGTTATCGTGCAGGGCAATCAACAGACCCGCAGCCCCGGAATGTTTTTGGCCTTACCTTGGACCGTTCGGTTGACCCATCCCGATGGCACCCCGTGGACAGGTGCGCCGGTTCGCTTCACCTGCACGGCTGAAGAAGGCTTGCTGGCAGAGGAACCGACCGAGACGGCTCCCCTGCGCCCGGCCCTCACCGTTAATACCGACGACTACGGTTATGCCCAAGTGTGGCTCAAATGCCCATGAAACGTTATTTTATCATTACTTTATTCGGGCTTGCGGGCGGCTCTGGTTGGGCCGGACAGGTCACCGCCGGCAGTGGCGGTGCTGGCATGCAGTCCGCACCCTTCACGACTGTGCCGAGCTATCCTTATGCGATCGTAAGGCTGACGCCCAATCTTCCCGAAAAATCCAGCCTATCCGTAATAACACTGAACAATTCAGGCGGAGCGCTTTTAAGTGGGACAGATTCCGGCAATTATAAGGCTTACCGATGGAATGCCGGAGTGCCCGTAAGTCTAAACCTGGCGAACTCCTTGATCCCGACTTCCGTGACCATTCCCGTAACCTATGTTGCGGATATGAATGACGCGGGCACCGTCGTGGGCGGAGTGAGTTACGAAAAGATATATGACATTAACGGGACAATCTACCAGGAGCCGAACAGCCTGGCGGTAATCTGGCCGGATAATTCGGTCACGCCTGCCTTGCTGGCAGATTATCCCTCGACCGAAAACAGCCAAAAATTCACCCATCTGAGTGCCGGCAGCATCACTAATGCAGGCGTGATTTACGGCGGGGTTTTCACCGGAGGGGTGCCGATAGGCAACGGATCGGGTCAAGTCCGGGATGGCGTCCTTTGGAACGACGCCAGCGCCACCCCTGCCCGGCTGGGAAGCGGCGTCACCACTGAAAATGAATACGGCAACTACACCTCAACCACCAAGCTCGCGACGCGATCCGGCGGGTTGATCGAATACACCACGGATAATACAATTTTTCTCACCCCGGAAAAATATGGGGATGGAAGTAGCGACAGCTATAGCATAGTCGGGCTAAATACGTATTTCATCAAACATACCGATATCACCGGATGGTTGAGCTACTCTAGCCCCTCCACGGACTTTATGCCAAGGGACGTCAATGCAACCGGGCGATATGTCGGTCAAATGCCTGGAAATGCTCAGGTTTTCTGGGCCGAGTCGAGCAACGGGCAGCTGCAATCCCTGAATCTGCAAGGAAACGCATTGGGAATCAATGAACGCAACGACATCTTGGCTGAAGATGTCGGCCACCGCGCCAAACTTTACTTTTGGGCGCAGGACAGCCTCGGGATAATGGCCTATATACAAGCGGGTCTGGAAAGCGCGCTGACCCAGAACTGGGTACTCCAAATCACCCGCCTGAATAATGCCCGCGTGCTCGCCGGACGCGGAACCGCCTTGATTGATGCAAACGGCTATCCCATACCGGCCAATCAGCAAATCGCCGAACCCATTATGCTGGTACCGGCGGAACTTACCGTTGACGCCAACCGTGACGGCGCGCTGACACCCGCAAGTGACTTGAATCCAGATCCTTTGCTCTCGGATCAAACCAGCAAAGCAAAACCTTTTAGATTTTGGTCCAATGATGATGATGATAATCCGGGCGCAAGCTTCCTCGCCGACTATTTAAACAGTGTCGTGGACGGAGCGGATGACCTGCCCGACTTCTTCCCGGTCTTCCTCGATATTAAGCAGCTCCTCGGCGTTCTGCCGCACACCACGGACGGAATTACCTACAAGTTGAAGCAGGCCGACGGCGGGCTGAACTTTGCTTACACCAGCCTCACGCGGGCTACGGCCTTCAACTACCTGACCGACACCGCCGCCACCTACGGGGCGAGCGCCAATCAGACCGCCGCGACGACCACGACACAGCAGATCACGGCCGCGGGCGTGCCGCTGGACGCCACGTTCCTCACCCGCATCAAGGACCAGGACCAAGGGGTCGTCCTCGTTGAGGCGCGCAGCGTGTCCGCCGCGCCGCTCACCCTCGTTGTCGAGAAGAGCGGCACGGTGATTGCCGAGGTAGCTTTGCCGCTCTGCGTGTTCAAGGTCGGCAAGCTCTGGGACACTACCAACAAAGCGAACCAGATCCCCAACCGCACCCGCAAGGACGACGCCACCGCACCGGAGCGCATGGAGATCGAGGGCGACGAAACCTATGCGGTGCCGCGCAACAACCTCTATGTTGTGGCCGACTCGACCGACAACAAGCTCAAGGTCTCGCTCGACCTAGAAATCCCCGCCTCGCTCCGCTCACGGTTTTACGCGGCGGCTTGGGACGGCACGACGAAGGTCGCGGGCAGCGACACGGCGTTCCCCGCGACGGCCGGGGAGCCGGCCTTGCTGCAAATCCCGGCGGCGACCACGGCCGAGACGAAATCGTATCAAATCCGCGTCGGCTACGACGGCAGCGGCAACGGCGCGCTCGAAGCCGGCGAGGCTTCCCCGGTGCCGATCTACAAACGCCGCGACACCCACGAACTGCGCTTCGCCACGGTCAAGGGCATCAGCAACGCGAAGTATCAGGAGCACAAGGACGAGATTGAGGGAAAAATTGAATTCCTCGGACAGTCGCAGCCGGGTTGGCCCGCGAAGTATGCCCGCTCCTTCCTCGCCCTGTTTTACCACCGAGGGACCATGTCCAGAATCACCACCGATGTGCAGCCCAACGGAGCCACGATGGATCGAACCCTTGATGCTTTTGCGACCGGCACCGGTTACGCCGAGTGGTTGACCCACAACTCTGGGGCAGCGTTCGACGATGCCGGTATCGCTCAAATCAACGAATACAACTGGAATGAAGATTCCGAGGTCGCAGGATTTATGGCGGACCGCACGCCATTCGCCTTGGAGTCTGTCGTGTCCAACTCGCAGGGCTACTTCGAGTATGCCACCGCGACCGGCACGGCGCTGCGCACCTTTTACGAGGCGCATGTCAGGGCGGCGGCTGAACAGGCGCTCGCCAGCAGCCCCGTCGGGACTTCTCTGACCTACCCGCTTGGCGATGGCTGGTATGAGTTCCCCCGTGTCGAATCGCCGCAACTCTTCCGCAGCATAAGCCCCGGAAGTTGGGTGGCTCCCGCCACTCAAATCATTGGAGTCGATGACGGCTATAGCGGCTATGGTGCGTTGTTCACTGATTTGCTAGCTGGCACCGACCAGTTCAAAGACTTCGATGCCTTCGGCACTATTGGCCGTGGCCGTGTGATGGTTCCTCGTTACCGCATCACGGTCAAAAAAGAGGACACCGGTCTTTTTAGCCCGAACATCGAATACAAGGTGTCGGCCGTGGAGTTTAGCTGCCATCTGGAAGATCTCTACGACTTCAACTATGAGGACGGCACGCTGCCCAGTCATGCGGCGGCGATGCAGATTGGTTGGGGCAAGGGCGCGAACGGCGCGACCCGCAACCAAGGGAAAATCTTCCGCCACAAAATCCGAATTAATCGCACCTACGCCTACCCATTCGAGCAATCGGTGATCCCCAATCTCGGACCCTGATACCAATGAAAACTCTGCTTCGCCTATTGTTCGCCGCGTGCGTTGCGGCTGCCGGTGTTGCCACTGCCAGCGCGCAAGCCTCCTTGCCCATCGCCGAGGAATTGCGCCGCGTCGCCACGCTCGACCGCGCCCTCGACGAGGGTGGCGTGGGCGGCGTGCTAGCAGCTACGCTGCCCGCGCCGCTGATTCGTTCCGCCTACTACGCCGAAATCCTCTCCACGCGTGAGCCCGCCCGCCGCGAACTGGAGGCGGCGAAGCGCAACTTTGGTCTGAAGCTCGCGCGGGCGCTCGACAAGCGAGGCGAGCAGCAGCAGGCGCGCGTCGATGCGGCCGAACGTGAACGACAAGCCGTGCAGATGCTCGACTTGGCCGACTGGCTCAAGGCCGCGCCAGGCTACGGCAACTACCTCCTCTTCAGCCGTAGCGAAAGCCTCGCCACGGTGCCGCTGGTTTACCTCACCGCCGATCTCGATTATCCAATCGCAAAGATCACTGCGCTACGCGGTCGCATTGTGCCGATGTCGGAGGAGCGCGCCCTCCGCGTCGCCGTGCTTCATAGCGAAGCGCCTGAGCCCTTTGTCGGCGCGCTGCAGGGCACCAGCTCGGAGCAGGATGAGCAAATCGCCATAGCTTGGGGTGGGCGATGGAAAGAGATGACTAATTGGTTCAAGGCGCGCGGCATCACCAGCGACAAGCGACAGCGTAGCGCGCTGCCCGAAAACCTGGCCTTTTTCCTCGACGACGAGCCTTTGCCGGAACCGTTCACGACCTCCCATCTGTGGGCGCTGAAGAATCATCACGCGCTGATTTACGGCCAGCGCGACGTCATGGTGCGCAACCTCGATTCGTTCATGCTCTACCGCGAAAAAGTAGGCACGTTCCCGACGGAGCCGCCACAGTGGTGGAAGGACGCGCCGATTGATCGTCGTTTAGACACAGCTTTAGAAGCAGCTTTTGAACATGCGTCGAAGCACCTGCCGCGTGAAAATGGCCAACGCATAGGCTACAGCGGCCCGGCCATGCTGTATCAGCAATCTCAAGAGGGAACGGTGATCGACCGTGAAACCAGCGAAAAGCGGCAGGCGGAGGCGGCGAAGCGCCGTCAAAGCGGCAAGCCGTGAGCGTGGCCCAAATCCCCCGAACAACCAAGCGGCACACGCCGCGCCAGCCCTGCGGTCTGTCACGTCGTCTGCTTGCTCCTCCGCACGGCGGGGCGTGCTCCGTCCGCAGGAGTGCAACCCCGCCCGGACCGGCCCACGGCACAAGTCTGTGCCGTAGAAGCGGCGCTCCTGTAAGACCCGCGCCGGCACGTCACAGGCCACGTCCGCAAGCTCCCGTGTCCTGAGTCGTGCCCGGTCTGAAGTGACGGGCGGGGACCCCGCTGCGCCCGGCTGACCGGGCGTCCCCTCAACCTCGCGCAGCCAGGGCGGGCAAGCCCGCCCCGCGCGGCGCGAGGGTCGGGGCTCGCCCTCGCCCGCCCCGAGCGGCGGGCGTCAGCGGTGCGCGCGTCGGCGGGCACAGACAAAAGCCCGCCGCCGCGCGCAGAGGGGCCGCATGGCCCCCCGCTCCGCGAAACCGTTGGGCTCGCCCTGGACAAGCCAGGGCGTCAGGTCGCCCACGGTTCCCCATCGGGTCGAATGCCCGCCAGAAACGGAGGCGGGCAAGCCTCCACGAACGCCGCCGCCATCGCTCCACCGCCGAGCCGGTTCCGCGCTGCCATCGCCGACCGTTCCGGCGGCGCTCCGATGCCCGCGCCCTGGACAACTCCGACCGCTGCGCGGTCTGCGCGTCGCTTCGCTCCTTACCGCCTACGCCTCGCGGCGTCGTCTGCGCTCCTTCGTCGCTACGCCGACCCCACGAGCCGCCCGGCTCGCAAAGCTCGCCTTGCGCCGGGCCTAGCCCCCGGCGCAGAAATCCCCGAGACCGCCGGGAACCGCCGTAAAAACGGCTGGGAAAATAAGGTCAGCGGCGAAGGCCACGCCGGGGCTGATTGGGGTCGGGCAGCGCGGGCGCGGCGGCGGCGCTGTCGAGCCAGGCGAGCGCCAGGGCGCGGGTGCCAAAGATGGTCTTGCAGCCTTCCACGCGGTAGCCGGTGACGTTGCCGTCGTCGTCGTGCAGCTCGTAAACGCCGTCATGGCCGGAAGCGTGACGCTCGTCGCTCATCCGTTCTTCTCCTGACGTTCGACGAAGGGCTCGACGAACTCGGCGACCTTGGTCTGTTGGGCACGGGAAAGTTTGCTGGCGCGCTCGAAAAGCAGGCGGAGACGGCCGGCCGGCCCTTGGCCGCGCGGCTTCGATTCGTCACGGCCGAGAAGGAAATCCCCGGTGACGCCGAGAGCCTCGGCGAGCGCGGCGAGCTGTTCGGCCTTAAGCGCGACGGGCTTGCGCTCCCAATAGGTGACGACGCGCTGAGTGACATTAAGCTTTTGGGCGAGATGCTCTTGGGTAAGGCCCGCTTGCTCGCGGGCCTGCGAAATGCGTTCACCCATCGGGGTGCGCGGTTTGGTGGCGGGTCGTCCCATCGGCATGTCCGCATTATACACGTCCTCCTCCTGGTTATACGAAACGGCTTGCATACTTATACGCTATGCACGTATCTCGGCGGCATGTCAAAAAAACTCGTCGGCCTCTTGACAAGGGGTCGCGGGAAAATGTCCGCCGATGCCGAAAACTGACACCCAACCATTTGCCATGAGCACACTAACCGAAACCGAAGCACGCCCCGAGCGCGCCGCCAGCGCCGAGGGCAAGGCCCTCGTTTTGTTCGCCCTCATCAAAGCCTCTTCAAAATACGCCTACCAAGGCCGCTACAGCGGCAAGCCGGTCGCGATGCGGGTGACCGAACTCGAGCCCGGCGAATACGCCTTCCACCTCGAAAACGGGAACCGCTACCGCCGGGAAGACCTGACTTTTTACGTCCAAGGACTCGACGGCCAACTCGTCAAACTGCGCTGACATGGCACGCATCGACTTTGCGGCGATCAAGGCGGCGGCGGACCTCGTGGCGGTAATCGAAAGCCACGGCGTGGCGCTCAAAAAAGAGGGCCGCGATTACGTCGGGCTCTGCCCCTTCCACGACGACAAAACGCCGTCGCTGCGGGTGACGCCGGGCAAAGGTCTTTGGCGCTGCATGGGCTGCGACGCGGCGGGCAACGTCATCCAGTTCGTCGCCAAAAAAACCGGCATCGAGGAGAAGGAGGCCGCCCGGCGGCTCCTCGCCTCGCTGCCCGGCGTCCAGACCGGCGCACAGCTTGAACGGCTGGAGAAAAAGACGTCGAAGCCTTCTTCTCCAGTCGTCGCCGCTCCTGCCGCCGCCGCCGTCGCGCCGGTCGCCGTCCCGGCCAACGTCGCGGCCGATCTGCTCGCCCGCGTCGCGGGCTTTTACGCGCGCACGCTGCACAAGGACCGCGCCGGGCTCGACTACCTCGCCGCGCGCGGCCTCGCGCAACCGGCGATGCTCGAAACCTTCCGCCTCGGCTACTGCAACGGCACCCTGAAAACCGCCCTGCCGCAGGCCGGTGAAATCCTCGCCCACCTCCAGGCCCTCGGCGTCTTGAACGCGAAGGGAAACGAGGTGTTTTACGGCCGCGTGGTCGTGCCAATCCTCGACGCCGCCGGGGGCGTCGTCGGGCTCTACGGCCGCAAGGTCGAGGGCGACGGCGCGCGGCTAAACGCGGACTCCGCCCGGCATATCTACCTCGCCGGAGGCCACCGGGCCGCGTTCAACGCCGGCCCGGCGCGGCACGCCGCGCGGGTCGTGTTTGCCGAATCCATCTTTGACGCCTTGGCGCTCTGGCAGGCGGGCGAGGTCGGCGCGGTCCCGCTCTACGGCGCGGACGGTTTTACCGAGCACCACGCCGCCCTTGTCGCCGACTTTGACGCGCGGGAAATCCTCCTCGCGCTCGACGCCGACCCGAAGGGCGCGGCCGGCACGGAGCAGCTAAGGAAAAAACTCGGGGAGCTCGCGCCCGCCGTCCCCGTGCGCGTCGTCGGCTGGCCGGACGGCTGCAAGGACGCCGCCGAATTTTGCGCGAAGGCCGAAGACCCGCGCGCCGCATGGGCCGCGCTCGCCGCGCCGCCCTCCGCCGCGACCGAGCCGACCGGGCCGACGGCGACGGCTGGGAAAGAAAACCCGCCCGACGACGAGGGGCGCGAGGAGGCCGCGCCGGGCGGCTTCGCCCTGGTGTATCCGAATCGTCGTTACGAGGTGGTGGCGCTGGCGCGCGCGGGCGTGGCCCGCCTCAAGGCCACCGTCAAAGCCATCGGGGCCATGCCGGGGCGCTTCCATGTCGAGGCGCTGGACCTCTACTCGGCGAAGGCGCGGCGGCTGTTTGCGGGCGAGGCGGCGCGGGTCTTCCGGCTGCCGCCGGAGACGACGGAAAACGACCTCGGCCGCGTGCTCATGGCGGCGGAAACACACCTCGAACGCGGCGCGGCGGCAGCAAGCGCCACGATGGGCGCGGAGGACCGCGCGGAGGCTTTGAAGCTCGGCCGCGCGCGCGACCTCGCGGGGGAAATCACCCGCGACCTCGCCCGCCTCGGCATCGTCGGCGAGGAGCGCAACGCGCTCGTTTTGTATCTGGCGATGACCTCGCGCAAGCTGGACGACCCGCTTGCGGTGCAAACGCTCTCCTCGTCGGGATCGGGCAAAAGCCACCTGCAAGACGCCGTCCTCTCGCTCTGTCCGGAAGAGGATCTGATCAAGCTCACGTCGCTCTCCGACCAAGCCCTGTTTTACAAGGGCGAGGACTCCTTGCGGCACAAGGCGCTTGCCCTGGAGGAAGTGGCCGGGGCAGAGGGTGCGCGCTACGCCATCCGCAACCTCATCTCGGCTAAAAAACTGACCATCGAAACGACGGTCAAAAACCCGGCGACCGGCCGGATGGAAACGCAGGTGAACACGGTCCACGGGCCGACCGCCGTTTTTGAGACGACGACCCAGCCCGACACCGACCCCGAGACGAAAAGCCGTTACCTGCTGCTCTCGATCGACGAAAGCCCCGAGCAAACGCGGGCGATCGCCGAGGCGCAGCGCCACCGGCACACCCTCGCCGCGATGGTGGCGCGGAAGGAGCGCGAGGCGGTGCGGCGGCGGCATAACGCCTTGCAACGGCTCTTGCGGCCGCTGGTCGTCGTGAACCCTTACGAGCCCTTGCTCGGCTACGGCGACGAGCGGCTGACCACGCGGCGCGACCAGCCCAAATATTTAAACCTCATCCTCGCCGTCGCCTTCCTGCACCAGCTGCAAAGGCCGGTGAAAAACCATCCGGTTTTGGGCGACTACATCGAGGCCACGCTCGATGACATCGCCATTGCAAACGACCTCGCCGCCGACCTCTTCGGCGCGTCGCTCGACGACCTCTCGCCGCCGGGGCGGCAGCTCGCCGAGTTGATGACCGGTTACGTCGCCGCGCAGGCGGCGGCGCGTGGCACCGACTGGCGCAAGATCGACTTTGCCCGGCGTGAACTGCGCGAGGCGATCAAGTGGACGGACGCGCGTTTGCGCCTGCACCTGGACGAGCTGATCCGCTGCGAATACCTCGCGCCCCTGTGCGGCGCGAACGGCAGCGCCTACCGCTACCGCCTCGCGGTGTCGCCCGAGCTGATCCTGTCGGGCACGCGCTGCGCGCCGGGCATCAAGTCGGTTGAACAGCTCCGAAAAGACGCCGACCTCGCAGGGATCGGCGGAAAAACCCCCGACCTCGCAGGTCAAAAGCGCAACCTCGCAGGTCAAAACGGGCACCTCGCAGCCACCTCGCAGAATGGTTTTGCGGGGCTCTCCTCAGAGGTAAAACCGCGCGGTCAAGCCGACCTCGCAGGCGTCAACGGGGCGCATATACCGCCCAACGGCCACGGGAGGGCCGAAACATGAGCCAGCCAAAACCGGAAAGGTTGCTGGCCGACTACCTCGCCGCGCTCGCGGTGCGCGGGCTCGCGCCCGACACGCGGCGCGGCCGGGAAAACGCCGTGCGCGCCTTCCTCGCACGGCTGGGGATCGAGAGAAAAGATCTGCGCGCCGCCGTGCGGGCCGACGTGGAGGCGCACGCCGCCGCGCTCCTCACCGAGGGCCGGGAGGCCAGCACGGTGCGGGCGCACCTGGCCGCGCTGCGGGGTTTTTATGCGTGGGCGGAGGCGGCCGACGCCGTGCTCGTCAACCCGTGCGTCGGCGTGGCCCTGCCGAAGCTGCCCGAGCGCCTGCCGCGCCGCGTGCTCACCGCCGCGGAGGTCGCGCAGGTGCTCGCGCAGCCCGACGCCGGCACGGGCAAGGGTGCCCGTGATCGCGCCTTGCTGGAGGTGCTTTACACGGCGGGCTTGCGGCGGGCCGAGGTCGTCGCCCTCGGCGTGCATGACCTCGACCTGTCGGCCGGCCTGGTGCGCGTGGCGCGCGGCAAGGGCGGGCGCGGCCGGGTCGCGCCGCTGGGCGCGTCGGCGGTCGCGGCGCTGCGCGCCTACCTCGACGCGCGGCGCGTCTGGCTGGAAGCGGTCGGCCGCAGCGAGTCCGCCTTGTGGCTCTCGCCGATCCGGCCGCATGGCCCGCTGAAAAAGGAGGCCGCCGCCCTGATCGTGCGCCGCTGCGCGGCGCGCGCCGGCATCGGCCGCGCCGGCGCCCACGCCTGGCGGCACACCTGCGCCACCCACCTGCTACGCGGGGGCGCGTCGCTCGCCTACGTGCAACGCCTGCTCGGGCATCGCTCGTTGAAGACGACCCAGATTTACACCCGCGTGGAGGTCGGCGAGGTCCGCGCCACCGTGCAAGCGAGCCATCCGCGCCGATGAAATCCGGTGCCGACGAAACCAAACCGAGCGGCCCCGGCCCGACCGAATGGGAGGCGCTGGCGCATCGCCACCGGCAAACCTTGCTCGTGCGCGGGCAGGCCCGGCGCACGCTCGCCACGGTGGCGACCTATGCGCGGCGCTGGGCCGAGTTTTGCGCCGAGGTGAAGCTCGACACGCCGGGCGCGGTGACGGCCGAGCACGTCGCCGCGTTCCGCAAATGGCTCTGGCACCGCCCGACGCACCGGCGCGCGGCGCGCGGCGTCGCCAGCCAAAACAACGTGCTCGCCTACGTAAAAGGCTTCTTCGGCTGGTTGCAGGCCGAGGGCATCTTGAACCGCAACCCGGCCGCGTCGGCGCACTACGCCAAGCAGCCCGACCCGTTGCCCAAGGACGTGCTTACCCAGGCCGAGGCCGTCGCGATCCTGGAGGCCCCCGACGCCGGGACGGCCGCCGGGCGGAGGGATCGGGCCATCTTGGAAACGATGTATGCCACCGGCCTGCGCCGCGCCGAGATCCGCGCGCTTGAGGTCGCCGACCTCGACCTCGACGCCGAGCTGTTGACCGTTCGCCGGGGCAAGGGCGGCAAGGGCCGCGTCGTCCCGCTCACGCGGATCGCCTGCGCCGCCCTCAAGGCCTACCTGCGCACGACGCGGCCCGCGCTCCTGGGCGGCGTAGCGTCGGCCCGGCTCTTCGTCTCGCCGGTCAACCACCCCGGCGAAGACTTTTGCCTGGGCGAGCACGCCCTGGGCAACCTGGTCGCCCGTTATGCCAAGGCGGCGGGCATCAAAAAGAAGGTGACGCCGCACCTCTGGCGACACACCTGCGCGACCCACCTTTTACAAAACGGGGCCAACGTCCGCCACGTCCAGGAGATGCTTGGACACAAGAGCCTGGCGACGACCGAACGTTACTTGCGCCTGACGATTACCGACCTGAAGGACGCACACCGTCGGCACCACCCCCGAGGATAAACGCCGGGATTGCAGCCGCCGCCCGCCGCCATAGTTTTACGCCATGAGCACCGTTCAAGAAATCCAAGACGCCATCTTGCACCTACCGCCCCAGGACCGCGAAACGCTCCGGCACTGGCTCGACGACACCGAGGAGGAGACGCCCGAAATGCTCGCCGCCATCGACGTCGGCCTTCGTTCCCTGCGGGAAAAAGGCGTGATCCCCTTGGAGAACGTCCGTCAAAACATCGCTTTATGGGCTACAAAATCGGCCTGACCGAAGAGGCCCAGGCCGATCTTGCGGCGGTGGTCCGCTTTATCGCGGTGAAGAACCCCGAGGCCGCCGAGCGCATCGGGCACGAACTGCTCGACGCCGCCCTTGCGCTGACCCTGTTTCCCCGGCGTGGCGTCGCGGTGCGCAGACGGCCGGGACTGCGGAAACTTGCCCACCGCCACTACCTGATTTTTTATCAGGTCAACGACTCCGCCCAATGGGTCGAGGTCGTCCGCATCTGGGACGGTCGCCAAGATCCTGCCGGGCTCCGCCTCCCCTGAGCGTCTCGCGCTTCTTCCCCGTGGTTGCCCTGCCAAACGCTTTCCTTCCCAGCCGTCGCCGTGCCTCACGGCTGGAAGAAAAAGCATATAAACACGGCTCAACCTTATATAAAAAACCGGAATCGTCGTTGGGGATTATTTGGTCCAATGACGATGATGATAACGGGGATGAATCATCAGGCGCGAGCGATCAACCGGGGGCATTATCAGGTTTTTGGGAACTGGATGGGCGCACTCCTGATTATTTACATTCCGGGGTTGATGGACGCTGCGACCTATTGGATTTTTTCCCTGTATATATGGATATAAAGCAGCTTTTGACGGTTTTGCCGCCCAGTGCTTCGATTAAATATAAACTTAAGCAGGCCGACGATGCGCTGAACTTCGTTTATACGGACCTTAAACGCAGCGAGGCATTTGACTATCTACATGCCAACAAGGAGCGCGCCGTTTATGGTGTTAACGGCGACACACAACCGAGTGTTGCACCCACTTATCCCATTACTGCATCGGGGGTTGTTTTAAATGCTGCGTTTCTTGATCGCGTGAAAAACGGCACCGATAAAGGTGTCGTATTGATCGAGGGTCGTATAGCGACGGACAAGCCCTTGATTCTATGCGTCGAAAAAGACGGAGTTTCCATTGCTGAAATACAACTGAATATAAAGATCAGCGAAGTGGAGAAAATGTATCGCTGGATAAACCTTCGCGGCGTCGCCGGCCAGTCTGTCACCCGTCAAACCAATCTGGCCGAACCTCAGAATTACCCGGACAAGGCGACGAATGGGAAAATGTTTATCTTTGTTCACGGCTACAATGTGGACGAGCGCCAGTCTCGCGCTTGGAATGCGGAGGCGTTCAAGCGCATGTATCAATCGGGTTCGCGGGCGATGTTTACGGCGGTCTCATGGCATGGCGACCAGAGCCAGCTTCCCGTCGTCAATGTGTCGCCAAATTATTGGGCCAATATAACCAATGCGTTTGTAACATCTCAAGCTTTGGCCCCGGCGGTAAACGCGTTGCCGGGGAAAACTAAGATAATAGCGGGTCACAGCATGGGGAACGTAGTTATATCTAGTGCCATTAAAGACCACAACATGAATGTCTCGAAATACTTTATGCTCAACGCCGCCGTAGCCTTGGAGGCTTATGATACTTCCGCTCTCAGTGTTAACGCGATGCGTCCCAACGCCTGGGCGAACATTGAGCAACGGCTTTGGTCCACTAAATGGTATGACCTGTTTCCAAGCGGTGATGGGCGACGCGGGCTTACCTGGCTAAATCGTTTCGGGAGTACATCCAACGCTATCAATTACTATTCTTCCGGCGAGGAAGTGCTGAATAACAATAATAATCCCGGAGTCGTGCCAGCGCTGGGTCCTGAACGCGCATGGGTATATCAAGAAATGACCAAGGGAGTGACCAGCATTGTATCCGATCTTACTTTGGTTCAGGTGCAAG
>JAIXRU010000096.1 GCA_027485045.1 Opitutaceae bacterium
CGGCCGTTTCGCTACGCGAAGCCACTCGCTCTCTGCCGCGCTCATTGAGCCGCGGCATTAGCGGTCAAACCAAAGCTACCCACTGAAAACAGCGAGGAACCACAAAAAGAGTAGGCGAAGGGGGCAAAAGTGAACTTCAGTGCTGATTCGTAACATTTGGAAATGTCAGGCGGTGCATTCGCAGCGGAGCGGAAGTGGTTGAGGGGAGGCACCTGCGGCCTCGACTTGGGCGGGCGTCTGGCCTCAGTGTCGGCGCATCTGTGCGAAATCGAGTGCTTGTTCGTTTTTCCCTCTGTTTGCTGGCCGCCTGTGGAGCGTGGCTGAATCTGGCATTGGCGGCCGGGCCGGTGGTGGCGGTGCTGGCGAACCGGGATGATCCCGAGTCGCTGGAGCTGGCCCGTTACTACGTCGCGCAGCGTGGGTTGGATGAAACGGCGATCGTCGCGCTGACGATGCCACTAAGCGAGGAAATCACCTGGGGGGAGTTTGTGGTTACGATCTGGAACCCGTTGGTGCGCGAGGCGGTGGCACGGGGCTGGATGCTGGCCTCGGTGTCAGAGGCCAAGGATGCGGTGGGGCGCTTGCAGGTGGTATCCACCGGACACCGCTTGGAGGCGTTGGTGATCTGTCGCGGGGTGCCGTTGCGGGTGGCGCACGATGCGGCGCTCTACGATCCGAAGTCGAATCCGTTGACCGCTACGCCGGCCTTGCAGACTACGGAGTCCTCGGTCGATTCCGAACTCGCTCTGCTGGCGGCGGGTAACCTGCCGATCGCGGCGTTCGTGCCCAATCCGCTTTTTAAGCAGAGCGATCCCTCCAATTACCTGCGCGAGCAGATCCTGCCGGTGGGGAGGTTGGACGGGCCGACCTTGCACGATGCCAAGGGGTTGGTTGAGCGAGCGCTGGCGACTGAGCGCGACGGGCTGAGTGGACGCGCTTACGTGGACATCGGGGGGCCGCACCGACAGGGCGACGAGTGGCTGGAGGCCTGCCTGCCCGAACTGGCCTCGCTCGGGTTTGAGACGGATATCGACCGCGAGGGGGGGACGATGCCGGAGTATGCGCGGTTCGACGCTCCGGCGCTCTATTTTGGCTGGTATGCGGGCGATGCGAACGGACCCTTTAACGCGCCAGGTTTTCGGTTTCCGGTCGGGGCGATAGCGTTGCATATTCATAGTTACTCGGCGGTCACGATGCGCTCCGCCAGCCGGGGGTGGACGGGGCCGCTGGTGGCGAAAGGGGTGACGGCGACCTTCGGGAATGTGGCCGAGCCATTCTTGGAGTTTACCCATCAGCCGCAGTTGTTGTTAAAGGCCTTGGCGCGGGGCGAGCCGCTCGGACGGGCGGCGCTTTTCGCGATCAATGCGCTAAGCTGGAAGGCGGTGGTGATAGGCGACCCGCTTTATCGACCCTTCGCGGTTTCGGCCGAGGCGCAATGGGAACGCCGGGTGACTCTGGCGGCGGCGGCGGAGCCTTATGCGCGCCTGCGGCGCATGCGCTTGCTGGCGGCGGCGGGGCGGGGCGAAGAGGCGCTCGGGCTGGGGCAATCGGGATTGCGGCAAAACCCGAGCCTGGCCCTGGCCTTGAGTCTGGCGAGCATGCAACTGAGCGCGGGCGATGCGGCGGCGGCGCGGCGCAGCCTGGGTATCTTTGCGCTGTTGCCGAAGTGGCGTCCGGCCGATTGGCCGCTGGTGCTGGCGGCGGCGGCGACCTTGCAGGCGGCGGAAGATGCACCGGCCGGGGTAAAGTTAATCCAACGCCTGCTCGGGGCGGAGCTGCCCGCCGCGCAACGGATTCTGGTTTTGAGCAAGGCGCTGGAGATCGCGCGGGCGGCGCGGGATTTTACCCAGATCTCCCGCTGGGAGGCGGAGTATGCCAAGCTCACCGCTCCGCCGCCGGCACCGGTGGTCAAGTAACGGGGCCGCTCCGCCCTTGTTTTTTCGCCCGGTGCCGCACCATAGTAGACGAATCATGCGTTACGTTGTTGTTGTTCCGCTCCTGGTTTGGTCCCTGCTGGCTTCCGGTATCGTGCGCGCGCAGTCCGCGATGTCGCCTGCGGTCGAGCTCGCGAACTTGCGCGAGGATGTGCGGCTGGTTTTGCAGCGGGTCGGCGAGCTATCGCTGCGGGTCGAGCAACTCGAAACCGAAAATGCGCGTCTCACCAAGGCGACCGCCGGGGCTGAGCGCAGCTACGTGACCCTCGCCCAGCTCAACACCGCGATCGCCGATTTGTCGCGCGATTTGAAGGCGGCCGACGCGGCGAACAAAACCGAGGTCTTGTCCACCGTGGCCACGCAAATGGAAAATCTCGCGCGCCAGACCAACGCCGCGCTCGATGGCGTGACCCGTGCGCGCGCCGCCGCCGCCACCCCGCCCGCCTCGGTGACGTTTTCGGATAACTTCCCCAAGGACGGGGTCAGCTACACCGTCGTGGCCGGCGATACGGTATCGCGCATCGCGCAGAAAACCGGGGGGAAACTCACCGACATCGTAAACGCCAACAAGCTGGCCGATCCCACCAAACTCCGCGTGGGGCAGGTATTGTTCATCCCCGGCGGCAAGTGAGCGGCGCCGGCTTTTGATCGCATGCCGTCGCTTCCGCCTATTTCTCTAACACACCTTCCATGGCTAACGTAAAATCTCGTCTGGGTCGCGGTCTGGGCAGCCTCATCGCCGCCGCCGCGCCCGCCAAACCCGCCGCGCCCGCAGCTCCCGCCGCGACGGAAACCACCGCTTCCGCATCGGCCCCGACGCCGGCTCCGGGAGGGTTTATCGAGGTGGCAATCACGGCGATCGCGCCCAGCCCTTTTCAGGCGCGCAAGGAAATCGCGCCGGAGCAATTGCAGGAGCTGGCCGAGAGCATCCGCAGCGAGGGCTTGTTGCAGCCGGTGGTGGTGCGGCGACTGGCGGATGGGAAATACCAGCTCATCGCGGGTGAGCGGCGCTGGCGGGCGTTTCAGTTGCTCAAGATCAAGACGATTCCGGCCCGGTTGGTGGTGGCGGGCGATGCGTCGTCGGCCGCGCTGGGGCTGATCGAGAACTTGCAGCGTGAGGGGCTGAATCCGCTCGAAGAGGCCTACGGCTACGCCAGCTTGATCCGTGATTTCGATCTGACCCAGGAAGCCGCCGCCGAGCGGGTGGGCAAGGCCCGTGCGAGCGTGGCGAATACACTGCGCCTGCTCTCGCTCGACGGTGAACTGCAGGGGTATCTGGGGAAAAATCTTCTCTCGGTCGGTCATGCCAAGGTGTTGCTCGGGGTCGAGGACACGGCGCAGCGCGCCCTGCTGGCCCGGCGCGTGATCGAGGACGGCCTGAGTGTGCGCGCCACCGAGTCGCTGGTGCTGGCCAAGAAGAATCTGGCCACCGCACCCGCCTCCACCGCCGGTGCGTCCGGGTCGGCGGCGGCGAAGAAGATCAATCCGGCCGATTCCGCCGCCATCGCCAGCATCGAGAAACGGCTGACCTCGCATCTGGGCGCGCGGGTGGCGGTGCAGCACGCGGGCAAGAAGGGGAAAATCGTGATCCCCTACGCGGGCAACGATGACTTGCAGCGCATCTTGGAGAAACTCGGGGTCGAGCTCTAGGCCGCTTTCCGAGCGCCCCGCTTGATTCGCCGTTCCACTCTTACCCGCCTTGGCCAAAAAAACCACCGACCACGCCACGAGCGTTTTGAATCAGGCCGGCGGCGTGCTTTCGGACGCGGTCGATTACTTCCGTCTGGATCCGGTGCCGCCGGTGCTGCGCGAACTGTTGCGCTACGACCGCAAAAAACTGCGCGCGGATCTGCTGGCCGGGGCCACGGTGGCGCTGGTTTCGATCCCGCAGGCGGTGGGCTTCGCGTTGATCGCCGGGCTGCCGCCGGAGATGGTGATCATGTCGGTGGTGGTGGGCGGGTTTCTGGCTGCGTTGTTCACGACCTCGCATCACGTGGTCTTCGGGCCGACGAATTCGATCAGCCTGTTGATCGCCAGTGCGGTGGCCACGCTGCCGACGGTGGGTTTGGCCGCGCCTGAGCTCGCGTTGGTCCTGGCCTTGTTGATCGGTTTTTTTCAGATCGTGGCGGGCTTCGCCAAGCTGGGCAAACTCACGCAGTTTGTCTCCCGCTCGGTGATTATCGGCTATGGCACGGCGATTGGAATTTTGCTGGCGGCCAGCCAGCTCCCCAACTTTTTCGGCGCGCAGTCCTCGCCCGGGAATCTGTTTCATTCGCTGGAGGGCATGGTGCAGCACATCGTGATGATGCAGGTGAACCTCTACTCGGTGGCGATCGGGGTGGTGACGTTGCTGTTGTTTCACTTGTTGGAGCGGTTTTCGCGCTGGGTGCCGGCGGAGTTGCTGGGCTTGGTACTCGTCACCCTTTTCGCGAGCTGGGTGGGGCTGGATGGGCTGGGAGTGCGGACCATCGCGGGGGAGGGTGCGCTGGCGGGCTCCTTGCCCTCGTTTGGCGGCATGCCCTTCGGGGCCGAGAGCATGGCGGCGGTGCCGGCCTTGATGGGCACGGCGCTGGCCATCGCGATTCTGGGCATGATGGAGGCGATCTCGATCGGCAAGACGCTGGCGGCGCGCTCGGGCCAGCCGTTTAATCCCAATCAAGAGTTGATGGCGATGGGCGCGGCCAACCTGGGGTGCAGTGCGTTTGGCGCGATGCCGGGCTCGGCGTCGTTTGCGCGCTCGGCGACCAATCTGCAGACGGGGGCGCGCACGCAGGTGGCGGCGCTGAGCAGCAGTCTGATGGTGCTGGGTGCGCTATACTATGTGGCGCCCCTGATTAATTTTTTGCCCATTCCGGCGCTGGCGGCGCACCTGATGCGGATCGGATTAAAGATGATCAACCGCGAGCAATTGCGCATCGCGTGGCGGGCGACGCGCTCGGATGCCATCGTGCTGGCGGCGACGATGCTCTCGGCGTTTTTGTTCAAGCTCGACGCGGCCATTTACGTGGGACTGGGGCTTTCGCTGGCCTTGTTTTTGAAAAAAGCCAGCGCGCCCTCGCTGGTCGAATACGGGTTTAACGAGCAGGGCCAGCTGGCCCAGTTGGAACCCTCGGCGGA
>JAIXRU010000142.1 GCA_027485045.1 Opitutaceae bacterium
GCACCAGCGAGCAAGGCACTGCGCGTAGCCGGAACCACCGCACCCCGGTTTCCTCCTCCCGGTCATAAACTCTTTCGTAGTCGGCGCGATGGCCGGCCAGCAGCTCCTCCAAACCAAAAACCACCAGCGGACTGCACACCGACCAAAACGGCTTTCCCGGGGTGAAGTTCGCACCGGGCGAAGCCGCCAGAACCCGCCAATTACGGTCCAGGATAAGCGCCTCGCCTTCCACGACCGAAGCCAGAAGTTGCAGCGTAGCGTCCAGTTTCGCCTTCGAATCCATAGGCCCTTAGCGTTTACCCAAGCCCGCGCAAAGGCCTGAAAAAACCGGCCGCAGCGTAATCAAGGCACCCCCTTGCGCCAACGCCTGAGGCGGACTAAAAAAAAATAAAAACATGGGGTAATTCGACGGGTGGCAAATCGCTGCCTTCTCTCATCGACACACCCAGGCAGGGCTTTAGCAAAATATCCCGGAATGCCGGAAATAATAAATGCAAGCTCCTGTTTTTTAAATTTTTATGCAATTTATAGGCGCGAGAATAAATTCTCTAGGAACGCCGTCGGAAACCAGGCCATGTCGCGGCGATAAACCGGACTATCGCTGTAAAGTGACGCCCGCGGTGCGGACGGTGCGTGAGGACCTCACGCACCGTGCCCTCAACCGCGACCGAGTAACTTCAGGATGTTGGCGGAGGCGTCGCGCGCCTGGGCGAGCATGGCGTTGTGACTTTCGGAGAGAATTTGCAGGCGCGACAACGAAGTGGCTTCCATGGCGATATCTGCATCACGGATCACGGATAGCGCCGCCTCTTGGTTGGTTTTCGCGGTCGTGACCACGCCCGAAGTAAACTCCAAGCGGCTCTGCACCGCGCCGATGGTGGCGCTGCCACTGCTCGCCTGATCCAGCGCAGAATTCAACGCGGCGGGCACACCGGCATTTTCGAGCTTAAAGGTATAAGCGCCGGCGGCGTCTTGTTTGATGATGTCTCCAATCGCGCCGGAACGGAAATTCAGCGTGGGCAAGGTGAGTTGCTCGTCGATTTGCAGTCCGATCGAGAGCGTCTCTCCACTGGAGGGGCCGAAAAGCGCCTGGCCGTTAAATGTTGCGGTGGGCTTATCAACCGGGACGGCGCCGCCGATCTCGGCCGTGCTGCCGCCGATGCTCTGGCGCATCTGATCCTGCAACTGGGTGAACTCGGCGGAGTAAAGCGCGCGGTCCTTGGCGTTTTGCAGATTATTCGTGGCCAGGGCGGAAATCTCGCCCATGCGGGTGAGGATTTTGCCGATTTGGCCAAGCTGACCGGAAGTCACCTGCATGCGGCTGATGCCGTTTTGCAGGTTGACCTGGACCGCACCCAGCCGGGTTTGCTGGGCATCCAGTTTTGCCGCCTGGCTTAAACCTGCGGGATCGACGGCGGGGCGGTCGATTCGTTGGCCGGAGGAAATACGGGAAGAAACGGCATCGGCCTTGGGCTGAAGACGCGCCAGGCCGGCGGCTAGGCCGAGCGATTGCTGGGTAAGATTGAGCGATTGCATGGGGGTGGGGAGACCTGAAGGAAGCGTTAGGGTTTGGCGGCGGGACTGCGTGGAGGCGCAAGGCGCGGCAGCGTGGGCAGGCGGGAGCCGAGGGCTCCCGCGCCGGGATGGGACATGGCGGCCGCCTGGTTATTGGCAGCCAGTTCAAGGAGAACTTCCTTGCGCACGATGGATATCTCGCGCGGAGCCTGAATGCCGATCTTCACGACGTCCCCATCGATGCGCGTGATGCGTATCTCGATGTTGTCGCCGATGACGATGGCTTCATTTACCTTTCGGGTGAGTACGAGCATGGCTGGAGGGTGTGGTCAGCTCGCGGTGACGAGCGGATGACGGGCGCTAAATTGGGTATGGTTGGCAACGACGACCTGACGGGCGACACCGGTGTGCCGATTGATGATAATCGGTCCGACAAGATTGACGTTTGCGGTGGAGGCCTGATCACGCACCGTGACTATGTTGAGCACGAGTGCGTCGGACGAGTCCATAATGCCAAGAGCGCTGGCGTCATCGTCAAATAGTTCGGGCGCGTAGTCGGGCAGCAATCCGATGGGGTCGATCACCACGAAATGCAGCGGGGCCGGACCATGAAGACGGAGCCATTGGAACGGGAGTTGATCGGCGAAGTGGAAAACTTCACCGCGTCGATGCTCGGGGAAACCCACGATTCCGTTGGGGAAAGTAAGTTCGAGCGCCGGTGGAGCGACGGGGGCGGTCGGTAACGTGGATTCGTCTAGGACTTTCATAATAGGAGTTTTGGCGGGGTCGGAAAATTATCTGAGGTAATCGAGAAGGGACATCTTTAACATGCTGGCGCCCGAGCTCAGGGCCGCCTCGTAAGCCTGCGTGGTCTGGTTGAGCCGGACAATGGTGCTGGTGATATCCGCATCGGCATCGGCCGAGATTTGGGTCTCTATGCCGTCGAGCCGGGAGCGTTGCTGGGTCTGCGCTACTTCTATGCGCAGTTGCACCGCGCCGTGTTCGCTCAGGGCGGAAACGATGAGGTTTTCCGAATCATTAAAGTCGTCGCGGGTGGCTTGCGTGGCAGTGGTGTCGCCCGCGTTCAGCGCGTCGCGCAGGGCGACGAGCTGGTTCATAAACGCGGCGATGCCGGAATTCGTGGCGGAATCAGGCGTAGGCTGGATGCTCGAACCATCGGCCAGAGGCACCGAGACACGGCCGGTGTCGCCGGCATAAGCCACGGCCGTGACCTTGCCATCGACGTCGCGGGTCACGGTGTAAGGCGGCGTATCCGTGGCCGTGCCACCGAAGATGTAATCGTTGCGAAGACGGGTGTTTCCACTCGTGACGGCCTGCTCCAGGAGCTGGTCGACCTCGGCGGCGTAGGCCTGCATGGCCGAGGTGCCGAGATTGCCCGTGCCCAGCACGGCGAGCTCGCCGGCACGATCCGATAGTTTCTTGAACTGATCCAGACCGCTGTAAGAAGTCTTTGAATACTCCAGCGCGGCGTCGGCGTTGCGGGCGTATTGCGCGACGTTGGCCCGCTCCATCTGGGCGGCGATGATGCGGGCGGCCGCGGCGGGATCGTCGCTCGGCTTGAATATGCGCTGACCGGTGGCTACCTGGTTCTGCAAGTCGGCCTGTTGCGTGCTCAAGCGTTGCAACTGGGCCAGGACATTGTCCGAAATGGAGGAGGTGGCGATACGCATGGCGATAAGGGTAATTATCAGCGAACGAGTTGATTGACGACGACATCGAGCATGCCGTCGATAATGCCGATCATACGGGAAGAGGCTTCGAACGCACGCTGGTATTTTAGCAAATCAGCCATTTCTTCATCCATGGAAACGCCGCTGATGCCCTGGCGTTGGGTGAGCACGAGTTTCTCGATGTTTTTCTGGTCTTCGAGCCTGCCTTCGGTGCTGGAGACGGTGCGGCCAAAGCCGCTCACCACGCCGGAGTAATACTGGGAAAAGGTGCCGTCGAAGTTGTCGCCGAAGGCGGTGTCAAACTTGGTCGAAACCAGGGCGGCCACGGCGCTGGCCAGGGTGTTGTCACCGGGCGCGGTGCTGTCGGAGGCTTTGAGGCTGCTCGGGGTCAGGCCGGATACCAAGGCGATGCTGCCGGCAGGATCAGCGGGATTAAAAGTGAAGAAGTCGCCCGTGGCGTCGGTGGGATTATAGGCGTCATTGACCGATTGGCCGAGCTGGCCGGCGAAATCGCCGATGGAATCACGCAGATTCTGAATCGTGGTGTCGCGGGCATTGAGCAGACCCTTGATCGACCCGGAACTCAACACGATGGGGGTGGCGGCGGTGCCGGCCGTCAACTGGGTGCCGTCGAAGGCAACGTCATTGGTCACGCTGGCCAGGCTGACCAGCACGATGGGAGCTCCGGCGGCATCGCGCACAAAAACATCCACCTGCCCGCGCTCGGTCGCGTTGGGGCGGGTCTCGGCTCCGATCTTAGCCGCGAGTTTTTCGACGGCGGCCTGTCGGCGGTCGCGCAAATCGACGGCGGTTCCCGGATTATTTAGTTCCAGGCTGCCGATCTGGCCATTGAGCTCGGCGACGGAAAGCAGCAAGTCGGAGGTGCTGACGGTCTCGGCGGTAACCTGGGTGTCGATATCATCCTGCAGTTGGGCGAGGCGGGTGTCGGTGCTTTGAAAGCGATCAACCATGATCGAGGCGCGTTGCACGAGATTTTGACGCTCGCCGAGGTCGGTGGGGCGGGCGGCAAAGGCCTGAAAAGCATTGAAAAACTGGCTGACCACGGCGGCCAAACCGGCGCCGGAGGCGGAGACCTCGTTCGCACCATCCGTGCGTTGAATCGATTCGCCCAAGGCGGCCTGGGCTTTGGCGTTGGCCTCGGATTCGGAAGTCAGCGCAGCGGTGCGGCCAATCTCGCGGCTGAGTTGCTGATCGACCAAAGTGTCGCGGAGTTGCTGAATTGCCTGTGCCTCCACTCCGAGCGATTTGGGTCCCTCGGGGGTCTGGATCGAACCGCGATCCGCGATCAACACGCGTTGGCGCGAGTAGGAAGCGTTGTTTACGTTGGCAAGATTGCTGCCCGCAATTTCCACGGCCCGAGACTGCGCATTCAGTGCGGTGACGGATTGGCTGAGACTGCCGAAAAGTCCGGACATGGCGGGGAGGGGTTAAGGAAGTAAAACGCGAACAGGATTCTTAGCCGGTGGCTTGCAGCGCGGCGGCGGGACCGGCGAGATTTCCCATGCGGCCGGTGGGCGCATAGGTGCGGGGCCGGGCGGCGGGGTGGAGCGTAGCCAGTGCCTCGCGATGAAACTCGACCGCGCGGGAAAGAATGGAGTGGTTCTGGCGGGCGCGGCGGCGCACGCGGTGCAAGAGATGGTTGATTTCATCGATCAAGGCACCCAGCAGCGGGCGGTGGTCGGCGGGGAAAAAGTCCAGCAGCCGGCGCAAACTGGCATCCGCAGGCTGGCCATTCGCGAGGGCGAAACGCGCGACCCAGGCCTCGCGGGTTTCGCGGTTGCGCGCGGTCTCGGCGGCGAGTTGCTCAATGGCTTGCGAGGTCTCGGCCACTGCCAGGGCTTCGCGGCGCCAGAGTTGGCTTTGCTGTTCATCAAACAACGCGAGCAAGCCGCCGTAACCAGCGAGCTCGGCGCGGAGCAATTCCACCAGGGGAAGCAAGGGAAAGGAGTTCATGGGGTTTCATCGGCCGAGGCCGCGGAGGAAAGTTGACGGGAGATGACGCTCGCCAAACCGAGACCGCCACCTTGGGAGATGGAGTTGGCGAGAACATCGGTGAGCATGTAACCATAGACGCCGCCACCACTGCTGCCCGGGCCGGCTTCGCCGCCCATGGAGCCATTCATCATCGGCTCGATGGCTGGAGCGAGCATCTGACGCACGAGGATGGCTTCAAACTGCTGGGCGGCCTTGGCGACTTCGGCCGGAGTCGCCTTGGGGGCGGCCTCCGGACGCGAATCAGCCACATCCTTCCGATCGGTTTTCTCGGTGGTGGACGGGGTGAGGGAAGAAATGGCGGATACGTTCATAGCGGGTTAGGTAAACCAATCAGTTGATAATCAGGTCGGCTTGCAGGGCGCCGGCGGTCTTGAGGGTCTGAAAAATGGCCATCATCTCGCGAGTGCTGACCCCCAGGGCATTAAGCGCGGAGGCGAGGCGCTCCACCGTGGGGGATTCGGGCACCATGATGAAATTACCCTTACCCTCTTTAACATCGGTTTGCGTGGTTGGGACGATGGCGGTCTGGCCGCCGCTCAAGGGACCGGGCTGGGACACGTTCAAGGTCGAGGCGATGGTTATAGTGAGAGAGCCGTGACTGATCGCCACCTGGGATAAGCCGACCGTGGAAGTCGCCACGATAGTGCCCGTGCGCTCATTGATGACGATACGCGCGGTGCTGTCGGGGCTGACGGTGATGGAGCCGATCTCGGAAAGGAAAAGCACGTCGCGGCCGGCGTAAGCGGCAGGCACTTGGAGATCCACGGTAGCGGCGTCGCGGGCCTGAGCCTGAGACTCGGGAAACAGCTCGTTGATCGCGTCGGCCATGCGCGAGGCCGAGGTGAAATCAGGTTGATGAAGGGAGAGGGAGAGGCGCCCGTCTTTGACATACTCGGCCGGGATCTCGCGCTCGACGATCGCACCATTGCTGATGATACCCACAGTGGGATGGTTTTTCTGCACCGTGGCGCCACCGGCACCGCCTGCGCCACCTACAAAACCGCCTACAGCGACCGGCCCCTGGGCCACGGCGTAAACGCGTCCGTCGGCACCCAGCAAGGGAGTCTGCAGGAGCACGGCGCCCTGCAGTGACTTGGCGTCACCGAGGGAGGCGACCGTGACATCGATGCGGGAGCCGTTTTTCAAGAAGGCGCCGATGTTGGCCGTGATCATGACGGCGGCGGCGTTCTTGGATTTGATCTGGCTCGGATCCAGTTTCAGCCCATTACGCTCCAGCACATTGGCCATGGAACGCAGCGTGGTCAGGGCGTTGGAATCACCGTCGCCGGCCAGACCGACCACAATCCCGTAGCCGACCAGTTGATTGTCCCGCTCACCATCAAGACGGGTCAGGTCTTTCACGCGCGCTCCGTGCAAGGCCAGCGGAAGCGCGAGGCAGAGAAAGGTGAAAAGGCGAAGGTACATGGGGTGAAAAATTAGACGGAAGTAAGGCTTAGAACGGGCGCAGTTTTTCGTAGAATTTGCTCAGCCAGCCGCGCTTTTGGGCGTCGGATAACGAACCCTCGGAGATGAATTCGAGGCGGGCGTCGGCGATGTTACTGGAAAGGATCGTATTGTCGGAACCGATATCAGCGGGACGAACAAGGCCGTGTAGAATAACGTTCTGCGTCTCGCCCGAGAAGGTCAGGCGGCGTGCGCCCGAGATGACCAAATTCCCATTGGGTAAAACATCCGTGACCAGCACGGCGGCGCGGGCGTTTAAGGATTGTGAATTGCTCACCTGGCCACCGCCGCTGAATTCGCTTTTCCCGCCGAATTTGACGCCCGGCATCTGGCCGCCCCGGGTGCCAAACTTACTCACGGAGGAGGGAAAGAGGAACTGGGATACGGCGGCATCAGCGCTGCTATCGCTGTTGGTTGATTTGTTTTGCGAGGAGCTGGTGACCGCACTTTCGGAGACGACGATAGTGAGGATATCGCCCACTTGGGCGGCCTTGATGTCGGCGGCGAATCCCTGCTCGCGCGAGCCTGGGGAGGTCCAGAGGGAACCGGCGCAGGCGAGCGCTGGGAGCAATAGGGTGAGGGCGAGGGTCTTCATGGGGAAATTATGGGGGCGGAAGAGTTAAAAACGGACGGAGGCGCGAGACTCGGCGACGACGAGGGCGATGAATTCTTTTTTGGAATCGGGATTACGCACCCGCACCGGTTCGCCACGGGCGGCGTCCTGGAGCGCCAAAGCACGCAAGGTGATGATGAGGTTGCCATCGGTGGCGAGCACCTCGACCGATTGACCGCGGCGCACCAAGGGGCGGCGGACCACGTCGCGCCAGGTCAGAAGGCGGCCGGCCGGGACATTGCGGGCGAAATTCAACTCGGCACTGGTATCGGCCGGGATGGCCTCGCGTTCGCGCAACACATCGAATCGGCGCGTATCCAGCGAAACAATATCCACGGCGCTTGCGGTCAGCGCAGGCTCGCGGAGTATCCACCCATCTCGCCAGAGTTCGGCACGAAGGATAACGGTATGATCCGTGACGCGACCGGCTTCATCGGTGGCGCGCACGGTAACGAGAATCTGGGGCGCGAGCTCGGCGGGAGCGTTGATAATGATCAAATCCGACGCCGCAGACGCGTTCGCCGGCCGGGCACGATTCCAAGAAAGCTGCAGTTCGCCGGAAACTTTATAACGATCCACCAGCAGGGCGGAGAGCGTGCCCAGCCAAGGATCGGTTTCCGCGGCGGCGGCGGGTGCAGGCGAGACGGGCGAAGTTTGAGCCGGCAGAGGCCGGACGAACGCGGTAACGGCGAGCGAAAGAACGAAAAATAGAGAGCGAAGGCGCATGGCGATCAGCGTTTGAGTTGGTTGACGTTCTGCAGCATCTCGTCGGAGGTCTGGATCGATTTGCTGTTCACCTCGTAAGCGCGCTGGGCTACGATAAGGTTCACCATTTCCTCGACGATGTTCACGTTAGAGGTCTCGACGTATCCCTGCATCACGCGGGCATAGCCGGCTTCACCGGGCTGGCCGCTCTCGGCCGTGCCGCTGGAGCCGCTGGCGGCGTAGAGGTTGCCACCCAGACTTTCGAGACCGGCGGGATTGGCGAAGCGCGTGACGGTCAGACGGAAGCTTTGGCTGCCGGAGGCACTTTGATAGGTGACCTCGCCGGACTCGGAAACGGTGATGGCGGTGGTGCCGGCGGGCACGTTCTGGAAGCCGCTCAAGATCGGCATGCCGTCCGTATTCACCACCTGGCCACTGGCGTTGAGCTTAAAGGAACCATCGCGGGTGTAAGCCGTGGTGCCGTCGGGACGTTGAACCTCGAAGAAGCCGTCACCCTGAAGCGCGAGATCAAGGCGTTCGCCGGTATTGGTAAGCTGACCCTGCGTAAAGACCTTGGAGGTGGCGGCGACGCGCGAGCCGTTGCCGACCTCGATACCCGTGGGCACCACGTTGCCGCCGCCATTTTCCGCGCCTGCGTTCTTGGGTTTCTGGTAGAGCAAATCTTGAAACTGGATGGTGCTGCGCTTGAAGCCGGGGGTGTTCACATTCGCGAGGTTGTTCGCGATGGTGTTCAAGTTTAGCTGCTGGGCTTCCATGCCGGTGGCGGCAGAGTAGAGGGAGAGATTCATAGCGGGGCGGGGTTAAGTTAGGGCCTCTAGCGTGCGTTCCATGATTTTGTCACGGCTCTGGATGAGTTTTTGATTGGCTTCGTAAGCGCGGGCGATGTTGACGAGGTCCACCATTTCCCGGAGCGGAGCGACGTTGCTCGCCTCCAGGTAGCCTTGCTGGACCACTGGTTTCTCCAGCGGGGCCATACCCGCACCGGAACCGGCCTGATAAAGACCACCGGGAAGAGGAATGAGCCGCGAAGGTTGGTTGGCATCAAAAATGCCGAGTTTACCCAGTATAGCGTCGCCCTGGCGGATCGTACCGTCCGAGGTAACCGTCGGCACCCCATTCTGCTGAAGAAGTTGTATCGGATCACCGGATTCGGTGAGGATTTCCAGACCTTGACCAGTCACCAATGTGCGGTCCGGGCGGATGCTGAGCTCGCCGGCTCGCGTGTATGCGATCTCGCCGTCTGGTTTGCGGACGCTGAAGTAGCCGGGGCCGGATATGGCCAGGTCCAAATCGCGACGCGTGGGACGATTTTCACCCGGTTGAAAGGCGATCGCGTAGCGTGATTGGGGGAATAGCGCGGGCATACCCTCCCCCCGGTCAGCACGAGCACCGCGATCTACCAGAACCTCGCCCATGCCCTCGGCCGCGACCTGCACGGTGCGGCGCTTGTAGCTGTTAACCTGACTGGAAGTGATATTCTGCGAAACCGCATCCTGCCAACGCTCCAACGCACTCAAGGATGCTGCGCTTTGATAGAGGCCGACGTTCATAACAAGCAACCAAAGCAACAGACATGCCAGCTTTGTTAATCGTTATTATACATAATAATAAAACATATTCTCGACACGATGCTTTTTTTGCCGGGCTTGCCGAGCAAGTTTTGCCGCCCTTGCTGCAGCCTACTTTTTCCAAACCAGCAGTCGGGTGCGGCGCCGGTCCGGGAGAGAATACTCCTCATCGGGCGACACGCCGGGGATCCCAAAAGTATTGCTGATAAACACCGCGCCCGGACGGAGTTCCACGAGGGCTTTTTGCCAAAGGTCCGACATGGGTAATGGGGACAAAAAGCAGTAGATCACATCATAAGGCGTGAGAGAAACGCGCCAGAGGCTGCGGTAGCGAATATGACAATTACGCCTGGGCAAGGCACGCAGCCATGCGATCAAAAAGGTCAGCGGTGCCGTCTCCACACCGGTGAATTGGGCGAGTGGATACCGTCGGGCGAGCTGGCAAAGCGGTCCTGCCAGTCCGCACCCCAGATCGATAAATTTAAACTCCGGTCCCCGTTCGCGAAGGAGCTCCGCCAAACGCAGGGTCGCTTGGTTACTGGTCAGATAGAGCGGCACTCCATGGCGAAAGCTGTTCCAGTTCAAAAGCAGCACGATCAAAAAGGCCGCTAAGTAAGCCACGGGGGGTAAAGCCAGGGCATTTAAGCCCAACAATGCCGGCACAAACAGCGCCTGAAAAACCGACCACCAGCGGACGAGGCCGAAACGTTTTCCGATCCAGACCGCAAGCCCGGCCTGCGCCAGCACCAGCAGCACCCAATGCACCGGTAGCCGACCCAGGTTAACAATTAGAAATGCCGCCAAGGCCACCAAGGCCACCGCGAGAACCTGAGCGGCCAAGGCCCGTAAAATGGGGTAACGCCGGCGCATCACTTGCCCGCAGCATAGAGGCAATCGATCTCGATCCGTTCGCCGCAAGCGCAATGCACAATCACACGCGTGATACGGTCGCCCTGACGCACACACTCTATCCGCGTGCCGTCGGCTGTCGCGGGCTGGTCCCGATGCACGTGCTTGCCGGTGGCCGCCGAGAATATTGCCGGCTCCGGCACCGGCGCGGCAGGCTGATTCGGGGTGCCCACACGGGCGCGATCGGAGAGAAAGGATTTCATCAGTGAGTGGGTTTAGCGCTGGGCTTGGCGGGCGCGACAGCGGCGGTCTTGGGCGCGGTAGCCACCGCATTGGCCGATGCCGGGGTGCTGGCGGGTTTATCCGGTTTCTTGGGTTCGGTTTCGCGTTTTTTTCCTAGACGCAGGCTGAGCGTTACGCGCTGATTGGAGGGTGAATCCGGAGCCATAAGCGGCACCGGCCGGGTGTCGGCATAACCCGTTACCCGCTCAATCTGGGTGGCGTCCACGGCATAGCGCACCAACGCACGGCGCGCGGCATTGGCCCGATCGGCGGATAACTCCCAAGATGTGTATTCGGTCGTGGGTAAAGCGAGGCCGGTGCGGGTGTGCCCCTCGATGACGATGTTGAAACGGTTGCGCTCGATCATCCAGGCAAGGCTCTGCATGACGAAATCCCCCCACTTGGTTAACTGCGCACTCATATCCTCGAAAAGCGGTTGTTTGGCCCGGTCATAGAGCGTGATACGCAAGCCATCCGAGGTCACCTGCACCTCTATGGGCTTATCGGCCAGCGCCTCGTCGAGGTTGAGCATTTTATACACGTCCTTGGCCACCGAATTGAGGAATTGCAGATCAATGGTTTGCGCCGAGGTGGATGACTTGCCTCCGCCGGTTTCGCCTTTGTCGCCGCCACTGGTATTGGCGGGTTTGTTGGAGTCGAAATTCAGAAGCCCCGACTTCTGCTCCATCGGGGAAGTAAACGGATTCTGAAAGTACTTGGAGGTGGCAATAAGGATCTCCTTGTCCTGGGAAGTGAGCCACATGACCAAGAAAAAGGCCATCATCGCGGTCATAAAGTCCGCGAACGCTACTTTCCATGCTCCACCTTTTCCGGCCATGTTATTGTGTGCTTCGAGGGTTAATGATTTTGTGCAGCGGCTCGCCGACGGCGAGCCTGCCCGGCTACTTGATCGCCTTTAAAACGGTCTCCAATTCTTCGGCTCCAGGCTGGCAATCGTGAGAAACGGTGCGGCGCGCGATCTCCACGGCTGTGATGGGCGCGAGTCCTTTGGCGAAACCGGACACCGCTGTCACAATGCAACGGAGGTAGGCACCGTCCGCTGCATCAATCGACATGATACGGGTGGCGAGTGGATTCACCATGCCGTAGGATACGAAGATTCCCAGCATCGTGCCCGTAAGCGCAGCCGCCACCTTGGCGCCCACCGCTTCCGGACCGTCGGCAATGGAGGACATCGTATTAATGATACCAAGCACGGCCGCGACGATTCCGATGGCCGGCAGCGCGTCGGCAATCATTTGATACGCGTGCACCGGATGGCTGGCCTCCTCGGCCTTGGCCTTGAGTTCTTCATTGAGCAACATCTCCAACTGGTCGGGCTTGATCTTGCCATCAATCACCGGTTTCAGGCCGTTTATCAAAAAATCCATGCGGGTATGATTAGAGGTAAACGCAGGATATTTATTAAATATGGCGCTGCTAGATGGATTCATAACATGTTCTTCTAGGGCAACTAGTCCATTTCTTCGTCCAACCATGAAGACCTCGTAGAGCATTTTCATAAGGTCCATATAGCTTTCCTTGCTATCGGTTTTCCCCGCCAGAGCTACCTGTAGCTTATGGATCATTTCCTTGATCACGCCGATCGGCGTCGAGATCACCAGCACGCCTAAAGCGATACCTAAGATAACCACGAATTCCGAGACGTGGATCAAAACCCCGGGATTGCCGCCGGCCATCATAAAACCACCGATGGTGGAGGCAAAAACGATTAGTAGGCCTATAATGATAAACATGGCAGATCGTGGGTGAGGGCGGGGGCGTTTTAGTTCAGGGAGAATTCAGCTGACTCGGGCGCGGCTTAGCGATTACGTGCGGCGGAAATCTGGGCACGAAGTCCAAGCAAGGCGCGGGAGTGGATCTGGCAGATACGCGACTCGGTGAGTTTAAATACCGCGGCGATTTCAGCCAGACGCATGTTTTCGTGGTAGTACATGGCAAGGATACGTCTTTGAATATCGGGCAGTTCTTGAATTTTTTGAGCGACAAGTTGGCTCAACTCCTCGTGTTCGAGTAAGTTTTGCACCGGCACCGCTTGATCGTCGGAGATCGTATCGTGCCGGGTGCCGCCACCGCCCTCTTCCATTTCATTAACATCGTCGATCGCGACGAAACTGATCGGCCGCACCTCGACCATCCAGTGCTCATAATCCTTGGCGCTGAGTCCGAGATTTGCGCGAATCTCCTCGTCGCTCGGTGCCCGCCCGAGCTTCTGCTCGAGTTCGGAGATCGCCGTCTTTATTTTACGGGCCTTGGCCCGGGCGCGGCGGGGGAACCAGTCTAGGCGACGCAATTCATCCAAAACCGCGCCCCGTACCCTCGTCGTGGCGTAGGCGGCAAAGGTGTGTTGTTGCTCGGGATTATATCGATTCACGGCCGCGATGAGTCCGGTCACCCCCACGCTGTAGAGATCATCCGCATCGACGTGCGCCGGCAGGGTAAGCTTAAGCCGGTCCACGACATTACGCACCAAGGGCAGGTAACGCTCGATCAAGGTTTTCTCATCCACGGTTCCTCCGGCTGACTGGTAGGCGCGCCAAGCGGACGACGAAACGGTAGCGGGTGCTGGCTCAGTCGCATGTGAAGTGGCGACGACGGGGGCGATCAGGGTATCGGATTTCATAACGAATACGGGTTGAAGTAATTAACGAGTGGCGGCCTTTGCCGGTACCGGCGCGGGAGAGGCCGCCGGTTTGGCAGCAGGGGCGGGAGGGCGAACTGAAGGGGATTTGGCGTTGGCCACCGGTGCGACGGGGGCGGCAGCGGCGGCCTCGGCGGCGGCGGCGGCGGCTTCGGCGGCGGCTTTGCGCGCCACCACGGTATCGGTGAAAGCACGGTCCAACACTTGCCAGAACCACCGCCCGGCCAAAGCCGTCACCAAGCAGGCCACTGCGGCATCGCGCAGCACTAGGTCCATCGCCCGATCGGCGGTGAACCCCGCGACGGCCGCCAAGGCAAAACCGAGGGCACCGGAAATCAAAAATGCGAATTTCATGACCGCACCTCCAACCCGCGCACGGGTAGTGTGCAGGCCAGCACCCGGCCGAGCACATCCGCATCGATTTCGCCGGTCAGACCGGGCCCCGTGCTCAAAAACAGGGGCGACAGCTCGCCCTCCAGCAGAAACTCCCACAAACGGCCCCAACGTGGAGTTTCATCCAAATGCGTGCAGACCAGATGCGTGGCCCCGAAATCACGTCCCCGAGCATAGGCGGAGCGCAAAGCCTCGGCATCATAGGCGGCGTTTAAAACCAAGACCCGCCCGGAAAACTGTTCCTGATCCAAGAAGCGCGCCAGATCCCTCGCCTCTCGAGAACCCGCGGCAGGCAGCCCCGGTAGATCAGCCAGCAAAAACTCGCCCGGCGCGGTCGCATCCACCGGCATGCCCGCCGCGTAGTGATCGACCGGCACACCGAGCGCCTCGCCAAAAACATCCAGCGCCGGAGCCGGATTCGGCCGGTCAAACTCCACCCGCCACACGCGCCCCGACCGGCCCCGGGTGAACACCTCGTGCGACATCCACTTGCACAGAGCGGTAGTGCGCCCCACCCCGGCCGCGCCAAGGAAAGCCACCCGGTCCGGCAAAGGACGGACAGGGCGCGCCGAGGCCCGTAAATCACGCGCCAAATCAGCCAGCGCCTCGTGCAGCGGCCGACTCAGGGTGCGCGCCCAGCTCGGCGAGGTTTCCAGCCGCCCGATCAAGCGCTCGGGAAAACCGGCCCTGCGCAAGATCTGGGGCAACCGCGAGCCATCCGCCAGTGCGAGCGCCTGGGGCTCAGGGGTCTCGGATACAACGGGACGCTCATAAACCGGCGTCGGCTCAGGCAATTCGGCCACCACCTCAAACCGGGGCGCGCCAAACAATTTACCCAAGCCACGCCGCGCTTGGCTGCGCACCGAAATGACCCGCGCCTCCGGTCCCAGCCGGTTGCGAATCACCTCGACCGCCTCGGCGGTGGAGCCGACTTCAAAACGATAGGTGCCGGGGGCGGCAGATTCGAGGGTGGCGGGGGCGGCGATCATGGCTAAAAGTTAAGTTCAGGCAGCGCGAGCGACCTGGGCGGCGGGGGGCATCAAACCGGCCGGAGCGGGGATGATTCCGGCGTTTTCCACCTCGGTGGCGGAGGGGAGTTCCTGATACGAAAGCACCACGACACGGGGGAAGGACGGTTCGATAAAACGGCGCAGGGGCAGGCGTATCTCCGCCCCGACTACCACGACGACCTGGCCGCCGTTCTCGGACAGCGACGCCGAGCCACGCGAAAGGTGCTCCATCAGGTGACGGCCCAACACCGGATCGAGGGCAAGGCCGACCTCGCCAGGCGTGCGGTGCACCCGGGCACCGAGCGCCTGTTCCAGGCGCGGATCAAGGGTCAAGGCTCGCACCACTCCGGGCCGGGCTTCGTATTCACCCACAAAATAAATACCCAGGCGGCGACGTACCAATTCGCTCAGGTCGTCGGGATTTTTGGTCGTGCCGGCGAAGTCGGCGATGCCTTCCAAAATCACCGGCAGGCCGAGCACCGGCACACCTTCGCGCAGCAGATTCTGCAACACGCGCTGAATCACGCCGAGATTCACCAGATCGGGCAACAACTCGGAAACCAATGCAGGGTGATGCGCCTTCACATGATCGACCAGCGTTTGCACATCCTGACGCCCCAGCAGCAGATGGGCATTGGACTTCAATACCTCCGAGAGGTGGGTGATGACCACCGAAGCGGCGTCCACCACCGTGTAGCCATTGAGCTCGGCCACCTTGCGCTCCGACTCCTCGATCCAGACCGCGTCCAGCCCAAAGACCGGTTCGCGGCAAGGAGTGCCACGCAGCGACACGCGACTGCCGCTTACATTCATCGCCATCCAGCGCGAAGCCTGCACCACGCCGCGACCGACTGTTTTGCCACGCAAGAGGAAGCGATAATCGTTCGACTCCAACTCGAGATTATCGCGCACCGAAATGGGCGGCACGATCACCCCGCGCTCGCGGGCAAGCGACTTGCGCACCCCGGTGATACGCATGAGCAAATCACCGCCACGACTGGCGTCCGCCATAGGCAAAAGACCGTATCCGACCTCAATGGCAAAAACGTCCTGATCGATGACCTTGCGCAACTCGTCTGGAATGCTCCCGGGTGCACTGCTGCCGGTCGTGCTTGGGGCGGCAGCATCGCCGGGCTTTCCGCCACCTGCCCCGCCCTTGCCCGTTGCGCCCGCAATGGCGGCGGCTGGTGCCGGCTCGAACTCATCAGGCTGCCCCTCGCCGAGCTGACGCCCCACGTAATAAGCTATCCCGCCCAGC
The DNA here is from genome assembly GCA_027485045.1 of Opitutaceae bacterium. Taxonomy (GTDB): domain Bacteria; phylum Verrucomicrobiota; class Verrucomicrobiia; order Opitutales; family Opitutaceae; genus IMCC26134_A. Next base: position 16,048 of record JAIXRU010000142.1, read on the forward strand.
AACGCGAAAGGCAGCATGGGCATGCCGGGCATGAGCCCAAAAGCCGCCAGCATCATGCCCACCACCCGCAGCGCGCGGGGATAGCCGAGGAGCTGGCGGCCAATCTGCACGCCGAGATTGGCGTCGCCCGAGGCACGTGTGACCAAAATACCGGCCGCCACCGAGATAATCAGGGCCGGAATCTGCGAAATCAGACCGTCACCGATTGAAAGCAGGGTAAATTTTTGAAGCGACTCCGCCATCGTAAGATCCATCTGGAGCACTCCGATGGCGAAACCGCCCAGAATGTTTACCAGCGTAATCAAAATGCCCGCGATCGCCTCGCCACGCACGAACTTGGACGAACCGTCCATCGCACCGTAAAAATCGGCCTCTTTTTGCACCTTCATGCGGCGCGCCGTGGCCGTGACTTCATCGATCACGCCCGCGTTCAATTCGGCATCGATCGCCATCTGCTTACCAGGCAAAGCATCCAAGGTGAACCGCGCCGCCACCTCGGCGATACGACCCGCGCCCTTCGTGATCACCACGAAATTAATCAACACCAGGATGATGAAAACCACGAAGCCGACCACGTAGTTTCCCTGAATTACGAAGTGGCCGAACGATTCGATCACGCCGCCGGCCTCGCCCTTGGTGAGAATCAGGCGCGTGGTACAGATGTTCAGCGCCAGCCGAAACAACGTGAATGCCAGCAATATGGTGGGGAACCCCGAAAACTCGGGCGGATCCTTCACGTAAACGATCACCATCAGAACCAGCAGCGAGAACCCGAGGCTGAGCGCGAGCAGCAGGTCCAGCAACAGCATCGGCACCGGCATGATCAGCAGCAGCACCGTGGCGAACAGCGTTACCGTAAAAATGAAGTCCGCCCGACGCTGAAAGGTCGGCGTCTGCAATTGCGCCGAAGGTGCGGCACGGGTGGCGACGGCGGCACTCATGCTGAAACCGCTCCTTCCGTAGCCAACGCCGCCCGACGACTAGGCAAGCGATAAAAATAGTAACGATGCGTGCGATAAACGAAGGCCAGGATGCCGGCGACCGCCTGGAAAAGCTCCGAGGGAATCGGCGAGCCCACCTTCGCCGTGGCATAGAGCATGCGCGCCACCGGACGGTTCTCGACCATGGGCACCTCATGCTCCGCGGCATAAGCCTTGATGCGGCGGGCAAAGGCATTTTCCCCTTTGGCCAGCACCACAGGGGCGAAGTCGATCCCGCGCTCATATTTCAACGCCACCGCATAGTGCGTCGGATTGGTCACCACCACATCCGCCGTGGCCACTGCCTGGAGCATCTGGCGTTGCGCCATCCGGCGGGCCATGCGGCGAACCGCCATCTTCACCTGGGCATTACCCTCGGCCTGCTTGTGCTCCTCTTTGACCTCCTCCTTGGTCATCATCAAGTCCTTCTGGGTCTTGTATTTCTCGTAGCTGTAGCAGATCGCCGCGACCACCCCCATAATCAAAATCAAACGCGAAAGCAGGCGGTGTATGCCGTGCTCGATAAACTGGCCCAAATACGCGGCCTCGACCGGCGTCGAAAAGAGGGGATCGGCCAGCAAATCTTTCATCGCCAGCCACAAACAAGATCCTATGGCCAACATCTTTAGAAAATCCACCGCGCCGTGGACCGCCGCTTGCTGAGAAAACAAACGGCCAAAGCCCGCCATGGGGCTGAGCTTCTCAAACTTCAGGCCTATCGTCTCGGTGGTGAGGGCAAAACCGCTCTGAAACCCACCCGCCAATAAGGCCGCCACCACGGAACCGATCAGAAAGGGGACCAACACGATGGCGACCACTTTGGCACCGCTCAACAAGGGCAAGGGCACCTCTCCGGCATGAAACTGCACCTCATGCAGTTGGCTAAGCAAGGTCGCGGTATATTGCGCTACATCACGCGCGCCGCTCGCCCCACCTAAACTGATCGCCCATAACGCCGCGACCAACGAAAGCACCACGCCGAGCTCAGCCGTGCGCGCAAACTGTCCTTTCTCATGCGCTTCGTTCAGGCGCTTGCCAGTGGCCTGCTCGGTTTTTGAATCTTTATCGTCGTCGGCCATGGCTCGTGACCAATCACTTAGCATTCTAGCTGCCAAAGCCTATTAAGCTGGCATAAGTTATTATATTACATAGTTTTAATTACTATTTAATATCTGCAATCGCCTGATTTTCAACCAAATCAGCCCGCGCCGCTAAAGCAGCGGCAAAAAGTGCCGCTATCCCCCTTGGTTCTCGTTGCCCCTCAGCATAAAACCGAAAAATCCCGATTGGCGGTGGACAATCCCAATGGGAACTTGGTGATTTCCGTCCATGATTACCTCCATTCACGGTCTGCTCACCGAGGCGACTCCGCTGCGCGCGGTCATCGAACTCAATGGCTTCGGCTACGAGGTAAACATCCCAGTTACCACCGCCGAGAAACTCCCCTCCCCCGGCGCGCAGGTAAAACTTCACACCCTGGTGATTTATCGCGAGGACGCGCAGACGCTCTACGGCTTCGCCACCCCGGCGGAGCGCGACTTTTTCCGTCTCATGATCGAGACCGTCTCAGGCGTGGGCCCCAAGCTCGCGCTTACCATCCTCAGCCGCATGTCCCTGCCGCTTCTGGAATCCGCCATTCGCAATGGCGATGTCGCCGGGCTCTCCAAATGCCCGGGCATCGGTAAAAAAACCGCCGAACGCCTGGTCATCGAGCTGCGGGCCAAAGTGGGCGTCACGAGCGGCGCGTCCCCCGTCGCGGGCTCGGGTGATCTCGGCGGTGGCGCCGACGTTGCCTCCGCCGCCGGGGACATTCCGTTGCGCGATGCCGTGCTGGCGCTCAGTGCGCTCGGTTACAAAGCCGCTGATGCCGACGCCGCCGTGCGTCGCGCCCAGATCGCCCTGGGCGCAGGTGCGAGCACGGAAAAACTCATCAAACACGCCCTGGCCGGCTAATCACCTCAATCACCGCCAGAGCGGATAAAACGGTTTTAAACCGCAGGGGCTGCCTTTGCCGGGACCAGCCCGCCCGTGCCCACCGCGTGGAAGGTCGCGTCGGCAGGCAAAACCACGCGATCGCAGTAATCGCCGAACGACTCCCCGGAGTTGCGCTCCGTGGCAAAACGCTTGATCACCGGCGTGAGCAGCTTCACCGCGTCGTCAATCGTGATGCTGGGCGAGACCAGACGGTTTAAACGCGTTCCCAGATACGACGCCCCGAGGTAGAGCGCGTATTTGCCGGGTGCCTTGCCCACGAAGCCGATCTCCGCCAGATAGGGCCGGGCGCAACCATTGGGGCAGCCGGTCACGCGCAGGCTGATCGCGTCTTCACGCAGCCCGGCCTCGTCGAGTACGGTCTCAAACTTGGTCAAAATATCGGGCAGCGCGCGCTCGCTCTCCGCCAGCGCCAGGCCGCAGGTCGGCAGCGCCACGCAGGAAAGCGCATTCAAACGCAGGCCCGAGGCGACGTTTTCCTTGTCCAAACCATGCTTGGCGAGGATGGCCTCGATCTGGGGCTTCGCCGCCGACGTGATACCCGAGATGGTGACATTTTGCGAGGGCGTGAGACGGAAGTCCCCCGTGTGAATCGCGGCGATCTCGCGCAGCGCGGTCTTCATCGACCAGCCCGCGCGGTCAACGATGCGACCGGAAAGCAGGTGCAGACCATAGAACCAGGAGCCGTCGGGATTTTGCACCCAGCCGTGCTGATCCTGAATCGTCGTAAACACTACCGGACGCGCCGGCGCGAAGGTGATGCCGCTGCGCTGCTCGACCTCGGCCTTGAACCACTCGATACCGCGATCAGCGATGGTGTATTTGAGACGCGCGTGCTTGCGGTTGGTGCGGTCGCCGTGGTCGCGCTGGGTGGTCAGCACGGCGTGCGCGATGGGGTTGACCTGCTCGCGAGCGATGAAGCCGAGCGTATCCGCCAGACGCGGAAACGTTTCCTCATTGCCGTGGCTCATGCCCAGCCCGCCGCCGACGGTCACGTTGTAACCCACCAGCTTGCCGTCCTCGATGATGGCAATGTAGCCGAGATCTTGCGAGTAAACATCCACGTCGTTCGATGGCGGCACGGCAAAAGCGGTCTTGAATTTGCGCGGCAGGTAAGTGGAGCCATACATGGTCTCGACCTCAGGCTCGCCCCCGGCGACCAGCTCCTCATCGAGCCAAATCTCGTGGTAGGCGCGGGTCTTGGGCAGCGAATAATCGCTCCAGCCCTTCGCGTCTTGGTAAACCTGCTCGAGGACGGGCGACTGCTCGGGATTCACCGGAGCCATGACGTTGCGATTCACGTCGCCGCAGGCCGCGATGGAGTCGAGGAGCACCTGGTGCATGCCCTGGATCAAGGGCTTCATGTTGCCCTTCAGCACACCGTGGAACTGAAAAGTCTGCCGCGTGGTGAGGCGCAACGACGGCGAGCACAGGTCGGTGGCGAGCTTGTCCAAAACCAACCATTGGGCGGCGGTGGCCTTGCCGCCGGGCAGACGCACACGAAGCATGAACGAGTAGGCCTTTTCCTTGCCCGCCTTCTTCAGCGCGAGCCGCTGATCGCGGTCGTCCTGCTGGTAGGTGCCGTGGAACTTGATCAACTGCTCGCTATCCGCCGAGACCAGCGGCGTCGAAGTGTCGGCGAACTCCGCCTTGAGATTGCCACGCAGGTGGTGCGAAGCGGTCTTGATACCCTCGTTGGCAACGAGCGGCTTGGGGGCGGCGGAGTCGGTGTTCATGGCGCGAGAAAAAGAAATAAAAGAGAACGCAACTTGGCCCCGTCCCGCGCCGGGGCAAATCCAATCCCGAGTAAGTTCATGGATAAAGCCTGCGACCGCCGCCGTCCGCCATTATTCCCATCCTTCCCATCCCCCACCCGCCCTCCCCCAAAAAAACTCCGCGCTTCCCTCCGCCCGCCGTGCACCCTGCACTACGTTTTCGCACCTTGACCATCGACCACGACCAACGTCTCGCCCGCTTCGCCGTCGGGGAACTCGCCACCTTCACGCCCGGCCCGCGCGCGGCCGGCGAGAGCGGTCCGGCGTCGCGCTGGCGCATGGAACTCGGCGCGCACTGGCATCGCGAAGCCCACGCGGCGGACGCCGCCACCGATCCCGCCCGCCGCCAGGAGGTCCCCCTTCGCGGCGCACTCACCCAGCGCGGCTGGCTTTTCCAACTCGAAGGTCGCATCGACCAACTCCACGCCACCCCGTCCGGCCCGCTCATTCGCGAGCTCAAGACCACCCTGCTCCGCCTGCCCGCCGACCCCGCCGAACTGCGCGCCCACAGCCCCGGCCACTTTGTCCAACTCGGGCTTTACCTGCGTCTCCACGCCCTGGCCGAGCCCACCTCCCCGCCCCCGCGAGGCGAACTCGTCTTCATCGAGGCCGGCACCGGCCTCCAACAAGTCGTGCCCTTTTCCACTGCCGACGAAGCCGCCACCGAAGCCCACCTCGATCTCGTCGCCGATTTCCTCGAAGCCCGCCGCGCCGCCCTCGCCCGCCTCCGCTCCCTCACCTGGCAACCCGCCTTCGCCACCCCCCGCCCCGGCCAGGAAACCATCGTCGCCGACCTGCAAAACGCCCTCGCCGCCTCCCCCCGCCTCGTGCTCGCCGCCCCCACCGGCTATGGCAAAACCGGCGTGCTGCTCGAAACCGCCTTCGCCGCCTTGCGCTCCGGCCAGGCCGACCGCGTGGTCTACCTCACCGGCAAATCCACCGGCCAGCTCCACGTGCTCGCCACCTTGGAAAAAATGCTCGCCCCCGCCGCCGCATCGCCCGCCGCCGCCGCTTTGTCCCCGTCCGATGCCCTGCCCCAGTTGGTCGCCTGGAATCTCCGCCCCAAACGCGAACACTGCATCAACGACGTCTTCCACTGCACCCGCGAACGCTGCCGTTTCCTGCACGACCTGCCCCGACGCTACCGTGCCGCCGGCCTCGCCCGTTTCCACCTCTTCCCCTCCGAGGCCCGCGACCTGCCCGCCCTGCGCGCCGCCGGCCTCGCCGCGCAAATCTGCCCCTACGAAATCGCCCGCGCCGCCCTGCCCGCCGCCAGCGTCTGGTTGGGGGATTTCAACTACCTCTTCTCCCCCGCCAATCGCGGCGTCTTCGTCGATCAACCCACCTGGGACCCCGCCCGCACCCTGCTCGTGATCGACGAGGCCCATCACCTCCCCGCCCGGGTCGCCGAGGCCCACTCCCACGCCCTCGACGCCGACGAGCTCCACACCCTGCTCGCCGAACTCCCCGACGACGCCCCCCGCCCCCTCCGCCGCGTCCTCGAAGTCCTCTGGCGCCTGCTCACCGCCCTGCCCGCCGTCGACGCCCTCGACCTCGACGCCGAGGACGACCTCGCCGCCGCCCTGCGTACCTGCGCCACCACCCTCGAAAAACACCCGCCCGACCTCGCCGCCCTGCCCCCGCCCGCCGCCGACCTCCTTTTCCGACTGCCCGCCCTGCTCATGTGGCTGGAAGACCACGCCTTGGAAAAACTCCTCTGGTCGCCCCGCCCCGCCGCGCTCCGCTTCACCTGCCTGGATGCCGCCCCCGTCATCGGCGAGCAACTACGCGCCTGCGCCGGCGTCATCCTCGCCACCGCCACTCCACCGCCTCCCGAGGTCTTCGCCGCCGCCCTTGGACTCGAACCGCCTGCGGCGGAAATCCCGAATCTCAAAGTTCAAAGCTCAAATCTGACTTTGCTCACCCCGCCCGCCCCCTGGCGCGCCCACGCCTACGACATCGCGCTCGATCTGCGGGTTGACACCAGTTTCCGCCAGCGCGAACGCCTTCACCCCGCCACCGCCGCCACCCTCGCCACCCTGCGCGCCGCCTCGAGTGCGCCGGTGGCGGCCTTTTTCCCCAGCTACGCCTACGCGGAAAAAATCATCGCGCTACTCGCCGCCACCGAGCCCGGCCTGCGTTGCGCCCTGCAACCCCGCGCGGTCGATCTGGCCGCCCAATCCGCCTGGATCGAGGAACACCTCGCCCTCTCCGACGTGCTTTGCTTCGTGCTGGGCGGCAGCTTCGCCGAAGGCATCGACCACCTCGGCGGACGAATCACCCACGCGCTGGTGGTCGGCCCCGCCCTGCCCGAGGTCAACGCCCTGCAACGCGCCCGCGAAGCCGCCCTCGCCCGCCACCTGCCCGCCACCGAAGCCTTCCGCCGCACCTACCTCGTGCCCGGCCTGCAAAAAGTAAACCAGGCCCTCGGCCGCCTCGCCCGCGCCCCCGGCCAGCATTGCAAAGTCCTGCTTCACTGCCGCCGCTTCGCCGACCCCGCCTACTCCTCCCTGCTCGCCCCCGAATACCAATTCGGCCGCCACATTCTGGAAAACAGCGATCTCGCGGACTGGCTCGGATAAACCAAACTGCCTGCGTCACGCCACCATGCCTTTCCAACCCATACGCGTTCCCTTCCTTTCCCTGCTCATCGCTCTCATACTGATCGCGACGCTGCACGCCGCCAATGCTCCGCAGCCGAGTCGCTTAGCGGATATTCCGGCCACCAATCCTTACCTCGCGCTGCTCACCGAGGTGGCGACACCTTCGCCCGAGGAAGCCAAAAAAATAGACGGTTGGTTAAACACCTCAATCAAAGCCAACGCGGCACCAGCCACAGGTGATCAACTTACGCTCGCCAACGCCATCGCCCTTAAACTGGCGAAAACCACACCGCCCGCCGGCACCGACATCTGGCCCGTCATCTTCAGTGACTCCTCACCCGAGGGCAAGGTCCCTCCCTTTACCGAACTTCGCCGCCTCACCCGTCTTGCGCAGATTGGCGCACGCACACTCCCCCCGGAGCAAGCGGTCGCAGTGAACTTGAGCGTCATGCAGCTCTCCCGCACCCTGAGAAGCCAGGAGGGCACGCTCGTCCACCATATGATAGGCACCGTTCTTGAAACCCAGGCTCATCGCGAACTCGCCTCCCGGCTCGGCCAGCTCCCACCCGTGGCCCTGGAAAAACTCCAGTCAGACTTGTCCCGGCTACCTGCCTCGCCGACCGGCAAAGCTGCTTTCGCCGGTGAAGCCCGCTATTTCGAGACCAGCCTGCGAAGGACCTATCTTCCCAAACTGCAAGCCGACCAAGCCAATAATACCGACACCGCAGCCAAGCTCCCAGCCGCTGCCCGCACTTTTAGTAGCGGACTCCGGCTCAGCGGCGTCGTCGTCATGGGTGATGCCCGCAAATGGATCACCGTGGACAACGAAAACACCGGTCGCCAATTCCGGCTCGAACCCGGCCAGACCGAGGACGGCTTCACCCTCATCTCCATAAATCCCACCAAACGCCAAGCCCTGCTCCGCCACGCGCAAGGCGAGGTCGTCATCGATTTACGTTCCAAAGCCATCCGCGAACGCCCCGGCTCCGCCTTGGCGAAACTCCACCAAGAACTCAGGGCCGCCGCAGATCGCGACCCACCGCCCCCCGACGAAGAGCGCAAAGCCCTCGCAGAAAAACTCCGCCAGGCCATCCAAGCCCTACCCGGCGGGGCCGAGGGTTACATCGACAGTCTCGTGGCCAACTACGAAGTCGCCATCGAGCACATCGCTGAGCAAGCCGCGCTCCCCCGCTTGAGTGACATCCGCCCTTGGCCCCTGCTCGACGAGGCCGACCCGCTGACCCACAGCGCCCTCGACGCGATCCCTAAAGTCGCCCGCAGCTTCGCCGAGCGCGACCAAAGCGAGGCCATGCTTCTGGCCGCCGTGCGCCACCAACTCTCGCCATCGAACACCAGCCCCGCACCCTCGGCCTTCACCATCAAACCCGATCCCACCGGCGGCTTCGTCCTGCGTTCCGATTTCGAAACCAAGCCCGGTCTCGGCCTCACCTATAAATTCGCCGCCTCCGACGCCGGGAAAAAGTAACCCGCCACTCTTTTGTCACGTATCACCGGCCAAAAAACGTCTTTTGGCGATGCCTACCTCGCCGCCGCAACGGTTACAGATAACGCGGAGGCCGCCAGTTTTGATCAAGGCATGAAGAGTTTCCCGGACGTCCGCCTCTATCCTTGGCAGAGAACCTGATTTAAACATTAAAACCGGCGATTGGACGCTTTCCTAAACGGTAAATCCTACCGCACACCCCGAACGCGTTCACTTCACATCGAGATCCTGCCGGGCCGCCTCCGCCAGACGCTCCAGCGCCGCCGCCACGATCTCCGGCGTGCCCGCCTCCGCCAGCAGTCGCAGTTTAGGCTCCGTGCCGGAAAACCGCACCATCACCCGGCCCGCCGCCCCCAGCTCGGCCTCCAACGCGGAAATCGCCCCCCGCAAGGCGACGCACTCCTCCAGCGGACGTTTGGCCGCCACCATTAGATTTTTCGTGCCCTGAGGAAATTTCTTCAACTCCCCGCGCAGCGCCGACAGCGGCCGACCGGACGCATGCATGATAGCGATTACGCCCAGCGCCGCCGCCAAACCATCCCCCGTCGGCGAAGCCGAGAGATCGATGATATGCCCGCTCGACTCCCCGCCGATCTGCGCGCCCACCGCGCGCATGCGCTCCAAGACATGCCGGTCCCCCACATCCGTGCGCTCCACCTTGCCTCCCGCCGCACCCACCACCGCATCCAGGCCCAGATTACTCTGCACCGTCACGACCAGCGTCCGCGCGGGCAGAACACCGCGCCGCAGCGCATCCAGCGCCAGAATCGCCAGTATCTCGTCCCCATCCAGCAGGAAGCCCGTCTCATCGCACAACACGCACCGATCCCCGTCCCCGTCGTGCGCCACCCCGAGCATCGCCCCCGAAGCCCGCACCGCGGCCACCAGCCCCTCGGCATGCTCGCTGCCCACGCCGTCGTTGATATTCAGCCCGTCCGGCGCGCCACCGATTACCTCGACCTCCGCGCCCAGCCCGCGCAACGCGGCCGGGGTCGATTCGCAAGTCGCACCATGAGCCGTATCCGTCACA
>JAIXRU010000082.1 GCA_027485045.1 Opitutaceae bacterium
AGCCGAACCCCTGGGACATGGTTCGCCACAACTACCCGATGGGCGCCCGCGTCCGCGGCAAGGTGCGCAACATGACCACCTACGGAGCCTTCATCGAACTCGAAGAGGGCATCGACGGTATGGTGCACGTCTCCGACATGACATGGAACCGCAAGGTCAACCACCCATCCGAAGTCCTCAAGAAGGGTGACGAAGTGGACGCCATCGTTCTGGACGTCGATCCTTCCCAGCAGCGCATCAGCCTCGGTATGAAGCAGCTCGCCGAAGATCCCTGGTCCGACATTGACGCGCACTTCAAGATCGGCGACGTCGTCAAGGGCACCGTTTCCAAAATCACCACCTTCGGCGCCTTCGTGGAGCTCAAGGACGGTATCGACGGCTTGGTGCACATCTCGCAGATCAGCGAAGACCGCATCGAGAAGGTGAAAGATCACGTCAAGCCCGGTCAGGAAGTCACCGCCCGCGTGGTGAAGATCGACCGCGAAGAGCGCCGCCTCGGCCTCTCGATCAAGGCCGCCAACTACAGCAGCGAGCAGCTCGCCGCCGAGACCTCGGCCTTCGAGGCGCTCAACCGCGACAGCTCTGGCGACATGATGAATCTGGGCGACATCCTCGATGCCGCTTCGGACAAGAAGTAAGCCCCGAGCTTAACGCTTTAGACGGAAGCGTCTTAGGCTTAAAAACAAAGCCGCCCGACCTCGAAAGAGGCGGGCGGCTTTTTCCGTTTTTCGAGATTCAGAAAGGAGCCAAATCAGGCTTTAGCCAGCGCGTGAGCGACGAACTGGTTTAGGCTTTCGCCTCGGCTTGCTGCTTTGAGCGCGGCGCGTTGGTGAAGAGCCGGAGCGACTCGCACCGCAAATTTTCCGCTATAAGTTTTGCCTGCGGTGGGTTTAGGAAACGGCTTTTTGCTATCCTCGAGGATTGCTATCCATTCTTCAGCAGCGTTGCAGAGTTCCTGGTACACGTGTGCTTCGTCATCGCCATGAATGCCGCCGTTAAACAATCCGGGGCAACGACCAATAAAGCATTCGTCGGCTTCTGACCATTCGACGATCTTCAGGTATTGGGCGGCTTTAATTTTTTGCGCAGCAGTTTTCATGACTGGTTTTGAGACTTTTTGACCGTGGCGATGGCCTGCTCGATGTCTTTTTGCTGATAAGGTTTTGCTTCACCTTTGTGGATAGAGATTACGAGACGGTATCCGCAGGGGTGTTCGTAGTTACGATGACTGCCCTTTCCGCCGCGACTAACGAAACCCGCTTTGGCAAGTTCCATCAGCAGCACCGTTAACTTTTTGGGCATAGCGGTATCAAATTGATATCGTTTTTATGTGTCAAGGCGGCGCTCGTAAAGCGCAAGTAGGAGGGCTAGCGGGTCAGGAGAAGGCTATTACTTGGCGGGGGCGGCCTCGACGCGGTTGATTGAGCATTCCAGCGTCTTGAGGTCTGCGGGTGCTTTAGCATTGCGCAAGATACTCAGGAAAGCGCGAACAACTCATTGCAGATTAGGGCTTTAAGTTGGTGTTCCCGCTCGGGATCGAACCGAGATCACCGGCTTCGGAGACCAGTGCACTATCCATTGTGCTACAGGAACAATATGACGTGTGCAGCGTGCCGAAAGGAGCGGCGGGCTGTCCAGCGGTTTTAATGAATCAGAGTCGGTAAAATCGAGGGGAAGCGCTGACCAGCCTGTTTTCTATGGAGGTGGATTCCTACTTTCGCCACTCAGCGCCCGCCTTTGCCGAAGAGCATCACGTGCATGGTTTTTAGGACGATGGCGGCATCCAGCCGGAGGCTGTAACGGCGGATGTAGTAGAGGTCGTATTCGAGTTTGCGGGCGGTGTCTTCGAGGTTGGCGCCGTAGGGGTAGTTAACCTGGGCCCAGCCGGTGATGCCGGGACGCACGAGATGGCGGTAGTGGTAGCAGGGGATTTGTTTTTCGTAGTCGGCGACCAGCACGTCCCATTCGGCACGAGGGCCGATCATGCTCATCTCGCCGGTGAAGACGTTCCAGAGCTGGGGCAACTCATCGAGACGGCTGGCACGCAGGAGGGCGCCGACCCGGGTGATGCGCCGGTCGCCGGGGGCGGTGTAACGGTCACCGCCGGGGGTGGCGCGCATGGTGCGGAGTTTTAGCAGGGTGAAGGGGTGGCGGTGGCGGCCGATGCGGGTCTGGCGAAAAAGGATGGGGCCACGGTCCTCCAGCTTGATGGCGATGGCGGCGATGGCGAGGAGGGGCGCGGCGAGGAGGAGAACGACGAAGGCGAGAAGCAGGTCGCAGACGCGTTTGAGGCGGTCGAAGATGGGTTCGCGGGCGATTTGGAAGCCGCCTTGGAAAAGCCAGATGGGGTTGATGCGGTAGAGCGGGATTTTGCGCCAGATGACCTCATGGAATAGTTCCAAAGTGTAGGTGGGGATGCCTTGAAAGTGGAGCCGCATGAGGCGGTCGGGCAGGTCGGGAGGAAGATTATGGGCGGATTCGCGGAGCACGATGGCGTCCACTGGTAGAGTGCCGGCCTCAATACTGGTGATGAGCTCCTCCACGGCGGGACGGTTGGCGTAAGCGGTTTCGGAGGGGAGGGCAGCGTAGGTGACGGGCCGGTCAAAGGCGATCCGGGCGCACTCGGCGGCGAAAGTTTGGCCGCTGGCGGGGTCGCCGATGAAGATCACGCCATGAAAGCGGTGCACAGCGGCGCGGCGCAGGGCAAGGACGCGCCGGATGAAGAGGCCCCAAGGAGCTTGGAGCAGGAAGGCGAGCAGGATGACGGCGCGACTTTGCTGGAGTTGAAGACCGCTGCTAAAAACGACGAAGGTAATGAGCAAGGTGGCCAGCGTGGCGAGGATGGTCGCGATGAGGTGCTGGCTGGTGTAATCGAGAGAGAGCAGGTCGGTGCGCGGGGAATAGCCGTCGATCAGGGCGAGGGCCGCGATGAAGAGGGCGGCGGGAACGAGCAGGGGCCAGAGGAGCGGGCTATCCGGGAGGGCGACGATGCCGCGCAGGAAGCCGACGGTGTTGAAGGCCAGAATCACGCCCGCGAGGTCGCCTGCGATCAATGCCAGGGTGAAGCGGGGGCTGGAGTTCATGGGAGCGGGCAGAGTTGGTAAGCTGGTATAGCTATTAGAGCTAGTAAGCTGGTAGAGCCAGTAAGCTAGCGGGGGGCGGCGCGCAAGCGGCGGAGCTCGGCGGCGGCGAAGCCCTCGTAGCGGGCGAGCAGGAGGCAGTAGCGCCAGCCGGGGGCGCCGTCGAGGAAACCGCCGCGCAGGAGGTATTGGTAAACGAAGCGGGCGAGGGGACGGGCGGGCAGGCGGTAGCTGAGGGATTTGAGGGCGCGGCGGCGGGCGAGCGGGGCGGCGGCGAAAAGATCGCGCAGGTCGGAGGGAAGGGGGCGGTGGTGGGCGAACCAGGTTTCGGCTTCGCGCCGGGCGTAGCGGCGGTGTTTCTCCAGCCAGGCGTCTTCGCCGGATGCGGACATGTCGTGTTCGTAGTTGGCCTTGAGATACGTCAGGCGCTGGCCATCGGCTTCGCGCTGGCCGTGGCCGCGCTCGACGAAGCGGAAGGTGGGGGCGTGGCAGAAGCGGGCCTGCCAGGCGGGGTAGTCGGTGCAGTGGGGGACCCAGCGACTTTGCCAAAGCATGCGGGGGGCGACCCAGTAGCCGTCGAGGGTGCGGGCAGGGCCGGTTTGGGCGGCAGCGGCGGCGCGCAGTTCGGAGAGCAAGGCGGGGGTCATGCGCTCGTCGGCGTCGAGGTGGAAGACCCAGGGGTGGCGGAGCGGCAGGGCGGTGTGGGCGTGGTTGCGTTGTTGGGCGAAGTTTTGAAAGGGATTTACGGATACGCGGGCTCCGGCGTTGAGGGCGAGGGCGGCGGTGTCGTCGGTGGAGCCGGAGTCGAGCACGTGGATGTCGTCCACGCCGGGCAGGGTGGCGAGGCAGGCGGGCAGGTTATGAGCCTCGTTGAGGGTCAGGATGACGACGGAGAACATGCGGGAGCAGGGAAGCTAGTAAGCTGGTAGGGCTAGTAAGCTAGTAAGGAGCGGAGTGGCGGGGAGCGGGTTTGGAGACGGCGGGGGAGAGCTGGAGAATGCGCAGGGCGGCGAAGAAGCAGATCCACCAGAGGGCGACGACGGCGGGGTTGGCGAAGGGGAACTCGACCCAGGCGTAGAGTGCGATCAAGGCGCAGCCGGTGAGAAGGCCGCCGGGCAGGGCGGTGAGGCGGCGGAGGCGGAAGGTCTCGGCGAAGGGGATCAGCGCGCAAAGCAGGAGCAGGCCGGTGCCGATAAAACCGATTTCGGCAAGGGACTGCAGCCAGTCGGAGTGGGCGTCCTCGAAGGTGTTCATGAGGCGATCGGGGCCGGGACGAAAACGGGAATAGTTAAGGAAAATGGCGCCATAGGAATCGAGTCCCCAGCCGAAAACGGGTTGGTCGGCCGCCATGCGCCAGGTGTCGGCGTAAAGCTCGGTGCGGGTATAGCTGTCAGTGCTGGAGCGCAGGGCGGAGAGTTGCTCCACGGTTTGGGCGAAGCGTTGTTGGATGACATCGCGGCTTTGGAAGAACACCAAGCCTCCGAGAAGGATAAGCAAAGCAAGCACGCCGGCGAAAAGAGGCGCGCGGGGCGTGTGGTAGCGGTTACGGTGGCGGGTGCGGAGGTGGTGTCCCAGGGAAGCGGCACCGGCGGCGAGGGCGAGCAGGGCCATGAGCAAAGTGGCGGAACGCGAGCTGGAGAGCGGGGCGGTGGCGGAGACGAGCACGGTGGTAAGGGCGAGCAAGGGAACGGGGCCATAGAGCCAGCCGCTTTCCGAAGGGTAACGCACGGAGTGGAAAAGGAGGCCGAGGGTGGATGCGGTGCTGAGAACGGCGAAGGCTCCCCAGTGATTGTGGTACAGGAAGGTGGCAAACCAGGTGGGGTTGGCGGAGTGGACCAAGCCGAAGTAGGGACCCACCGCTCCAGACTGACGTTGCAGGGTGCCCAGGATGGCGAGGGCGAGGGTGTTAAAGACGAGCAGCAGGAGCAGCCTGAACAGGGCTTTTCGCGAATGAACGCAAAAGGCGAGGGTGAGTCCGGTGGCGGCGAGGCCGCCCAGACAGGCTAGCACGCGCAAGCTGGCGAGGGGGCGGGCGGAGGCGGGCAGCCAGTCCACATGGGCAACGGGGCGCAGCACATAGGTGTCGTAGAGGAAAGCAGGCTGGTGCGAAGGATTGAGTGCGCTGATCACCACGAAAACGAAGAGGGCGGCGAGGGGAGCGGACCACCGAAGCAGGCGGCGGAAGCCGGGGTGGTCGCGGCTGCGCAAGCGGGTGCGCGCTTCGGCGAATAGAAAATAGCAGGCGGGAGCAGTGAGAGCGGCGATGAGCCATTCCAAGCGGGGGCCGATGCCGCCGAGCAGCCAGGAGGTGGCGAGGGCAACGAGTGCGACGTGGATGAGAACGAGTTGTTCGCGCAGGTTCGAGCGGGAGCGGGAGACTACGGAGGATTTAACCACGAGGTGGAGTCAGGTTCAGGTCTGCGGGGGGCCGAGCGTAGAAGTTGAGAAGATTCTGAGCCGATGCTTTCCACGTGTAGTTTTCCAAAACCCACGCCCGGCCCTTGGTGCCGAGGGCGGTGAGAGCGGAGGCAGGCTGGGCGAGCAGTTCGCCGAGCGCGGCGGGGTAGTCGGACCAGGGGACGCAACGTCCGGCGGAGGCGGCATTGAGGCCGTTCCAGGGAAGGGTGTCGGTGACGAGGGCGGGCAGGCCGGCGGCGAGGGCTTCGGCGACGGCCTGGCCAAAGTTTTCCGAATGGGAGGGCAGCAGGAAGAGTTCGGCGAGCGGGTAGGGGGCGGGGAGAGCGGCGCCGTCGGCGACCACGATGGGAGAGATGGAGGAGGCGGGGGCGAGGGCCTGAAGTTGAGCGACGGTGTAATCGCCAGGGATGCCGGCGAGCAGAAGGGTCCAGCCGGGACGGGGGGCGGAGCGCCAGAGGGCGATGAGCTCGGCGACGCGTTTTTTACGGTGGAGACGACCGTAGAAAAGGGCGATTCGGGTGTTTTTGAGTTGTGGATACGCGGCCAGCCAGGCGGCGCGGGCGGCGGAGGCCGAGCCGGGCGCGGGGGCGGTGATGCCGTTGGGCGCGAGGCAGGTGGGAGCGGGGAGTGGGGAGCTGGGGGCGTGGAGCCAGGAGGGGAGGCGGGTGAGATTATCGGCCTCTTGCCGGCTGGTGGCGTGCCAGCCGGAAACGGAGGCAAGGGCGCGGTGGTGCACGAAAGTGGCGGCGAGGCGTTTTTTCCAAGTGTGGTGGGCGAGGGCCCAGGGTTCGAGCATGCCGCGCGGGGCGACGATGAGCGGGATGCGATGATGGGCGGCGGCGGCGGCGGCGTGGTAGAGAGGGCGTTGCCAGAGGCCGTGGACGTGGAGGGCGCGGGCGGGGGTTTTGTGGAGGAATTCGGCCAGTCCGGAAGCGCAGGCGCAGATACGTCCGAGCGGTCCTGGACGGGCGGGGAAAGCGTGGACGGGCAGGCGGGGGTAGTGGGCTGAAAAATCGGCGGGTATCGGCCCGACGGTTACGAGATTAACGTAGGCACCGAGTTCGGTCTGGGCGGCGGCGAGGGCGGGCACGGTGCGCGACGGGCCGCCGTGGCGAGGGTCAAGACTGGCGGTCACGTGGAGGACGTCGAGCATGGTGGTTTTAGCTATAAGCTAGTAGGGCTAGTATGCTAGTAAGGATCGGAGCGGGGTTTTATGGGGCGGCAGGGGTGGCCGGCGCAGACCATGCGGGGGGGTTGGTCGGAGACGACGACGGAGCGGGCACCGATGACGCAAAGTTCGCCGATGGTGACGCCGGGGCCGACGAAGACCTCGGCGGCGAGCCAGGCGTTGGGACCGACTTCAATCGGGGCGGTGGTCAGGGGCATCGACCAGCGGGTGTAGTCGTGGGAGCCGGCGCAGAGGTGCACGCCTTGGGAGAGGTTGGCCCCGTAGCGAAGGATTACGGGGCCGAGATTGTAGATGTTTACCTCGCGGCCGATCATGGAGCGGGGTTCGAGGCGGAGTTTCCAGGGGAAGAATACGCGGGCGGAGGCGAAGATAACGACTTGGGCGGGGGCGGGGATATCGGCCCCGAAGAGACGGAGCAAGTGGGCGCGAAAGGCATGGGCGCGGGGGAGGCTGAAGCGGAAAAGGGTGGCTTGAACGAAGGACCAGAGGCGTTGGCGGATAAGCTCGGAGCGCGGGTAAGGAGTGACGCAGCCTTGGGCGAGGTAGGGTGACTCGGGGGCGGCGGGCGGCATGCTGAGGAAGGCTTAGGCGAGGGTGGCGAAATCGGCGAGCATGGATTCGGCTTGGGCTGGGTAGTCGAGGTGGGCGACGGTGGCGCGAGTGTGAGTGGAGAGGCGGGAGCGGGTTTCAGGGGCACGGAGCAGCGCGGAGAGGGCTTCGGCCCAGGCGCGGGCATCGGCGGAGAGCGGGAGGGTTTGTCCGGTGCGGCCGGGGATGACGTAATCGTGGAAGCAGGCGAGGTCGGTAGCGACGACGGGGACGCCGGCCGCGAGGGCTTCGAGCACGGCGACGGGGAGGGCTTCGCCGAGCTCGGCGCGGGTGGGGTAAACGAAGAGGTCGTAGTCGTGATACGTGGCGGCGAGACGAGTGGCGTCGAACTCAGGGGGGGCGTGTTGCCAGCGGCCCTCGGCGACGAGCGGGCCGGCGAGGGTAAGGAGTTTGGACTCGAAAGCGGGCCCTCCGCCGCCTCGAGGGATGTCGGCGGGGCCTCGCAATACGATGCGCCAAGGGGGGAGGTCGGGCAGGGTGGCGAGGTGGCGGG
>JAIXRU010000118.1 GCA_027485045.1 Opitutaceae bacterium
AATATGGCTGACGTGGTCATCAGTCCGCCCAATTTCATAAACCACGAGGGCAAGCCCATCCCCTCTTTGCAATGGCCGCTTGAAAGATGTATAAATAAATACAATATTACTTCGACTCCGTTTGTATTAGAACCGTGCGCTGTTCTTTCCTTAAGCCTTCGATATCTGCCAATGTCGGTCCTCGGTAGCTCAGCCAGTAACCTTTATCGCGGAAAGCATCTCAGGGATAGGCCCTTCCCGACGGAATTTGGAGTGCTCGGTGATGCCGCTTGGGGTATACGGCATTTGGCCGATACGCGCTTTGCCGTGGTTCCTGTATTCGACTCCACCTTTCGGGTTCATACTAAGGCTTATAATCCGGAATCAGCGGAGCGTATGCGGGTAATCTTCGAAGCCTTGGTCAATGAAGCGCGAACACTCATAAACGAGCGTTTTACCCCGGCCCGCGACCAAGACCAATCTGCATTAAATCAGACAGGCCATCGTTACTTGACGATTATTTCCGAGTGGTGGGTGGCGCGTGAAGCCATCCGCCGCCACCGGGGAACCCCTAAGCGCAAATGGTGGATGAGCCTCTCCGGCTGGTCAGCTCGCTTTCATAAAGCGCGAATGAATTTTCTACTAGCGCAGTGCCAAAAAACTCTGGACCGCCATGTTTCCCAAAACATACGGAGCGCTAAAGAATGAATGTGGATGCTTCCTTTCCAAAAAATTAATGCCTGACCATTTCTCTAACCATTCTTTATGGGAACAGATTGATGCTGTTCTCGTAATCAATCTCGATATTCGGGAGGACCGTTGGCGGGACTTTCAAAGCCTGACCAACGGCCTTATTCCGGCCGAAAAAATTCATCGTGTATCCGCAGTTTATGGTAAAACGCTGCCGAGCTTTGGCAAATTACCTTGGTTTCGCGGACGTAAACGGGATTTAACTTGGGCCGCTCGCGGTGGGTGTATTCTCTCCCACCGCGCCGCGTGTCTTCTCGCGCAACAGTCGGGCTGGGGCACGATTTTGATCTTGGAAGACGATATTACTATACCTGACCAGGCCGACGAGTTGCTAAATACCATAGGTCATCTCCTGAAAACAAAGGATTCGCTTTGGGATATTTGTTTTCTAGGTTACACCGAACCCCAGTCACCCTTTAAACTTTTAGGGACCGCATCTTCGCTGAGCCTTGTTCAGTTCTTAGGCTGTAATGCCACCCATGCGTACGTAATCAAACCGATCGCACGGGATTGGATCATTAACAAACTACCAGACGAAAATACCATATGGTCTTGGACTTCCAAGCATCGGGCCATTGATCGCTGGTATCGCCGGAATCTTTCCCGTCGTTTCAAAGTGACGGCTTCCTCAATATCCCTCTTTAACCAATCCTACGGCTACTCCGATATAGAACACAGAGCCAAATCAGAAAACGACAAAGCGTGCATTACACAAATACCCACAAGTTACTCAAATAATAAAATATTTCAAATCAAACGCTGGAGTATCGTTTCCTTAAACCGTTTACTGCAATGTTATGATGTTTTTCGATCTGGATTTAAACGACTAAAAGGTTTCTAAATTTCCCTATTATTATAAAGAAGATCTTTATGCCCATTCCCTTTTCAATTTTAATTCGCAGCTTCAACGAAGTCGATCGGTTGGGCCGAACGCTGGATGCAGTGAAAACGCTTGGCCAGGAAATCGTGGTAATCGATTCCGGCTCCACTGACGGAACGGTGGCGCTTGCCGAATCCAAAGGTGCCCGGGTCATTCATAATGCGTGGCAAGGTTTTGGTCCTCAACGTAACTTCGGGGAAACCCAGTGCCGCAACGACTGGATTTTTTACATTGATGCGGACGAAGTCCCAACACCTGAACTTATCGCGGAAATTTCAGCCCTTTTTGATAAATCCCCGCCACCCCATGTCGCTTATGATATTCGCAACACCATGGTATTACCCGGCGATGATAAACCGCATCCTTTTTCAGATGTGCGAAAGGTAATGCGCCTTACCGACAGGCGTTACGCACGAGTCACGCAGGACCCTTCATGGGATAAAGTCGTGGTAGAACCAGGCAAGACCACCGGCGTGCTCGCCGGTCGCCAGTGGCATTATTGCTTTCGTAACTTCAGCCACGCCATCAACAAAATCAGTTACACATCCAGTCTCGCGGCGGAAACCCAGGCCAATAAACCACGCTCGCTGCTTTTTTTAAGGCTGGTGATCGATTTACCTTTGGAGTTTTTAAAATTCTATTTGATACGCGCATTTGTATTCGGCGGTTGGAAGGGCTTTGCCTTTTCCGTCGTGCAGAGCTTTGGTCGTTTTTCTCGAATTCTAAAAATGGTCGAGAAGGCGGAAAGAAGATGAGCATGATAGATAGCCGCTCGTTGACGGTAGCCGTAACCACTAACATCGGCCACAAAGACTTCGACCACCTATGCCCCGGACGTAAACTCGTTTGGGGAAGATGCACGTTTTTGCTCAACCCACCAAGAGGCTCTAATGTAGATTTCTGGATAGTTTTCTCCGAGGGCCGCATCCGGGATTCCATGATATGCCAACCCGAAAACACCTTATTCTACGCAGGTGAACCACCGGCCAAAAAAAATCATCCTGTTGGTTTTTATAAACAGTTTCACCATGTATTGGGAACGTTTAACAAGACCGCCCATCCCCGCGCATACACCGACGCACTGGGTCTGAATTGGCACGTAGGACTCAGGCGTGAGGACAATCGTTACATTTACGGGCACGATGAATTGACCGCACTAGCCTATCCCCAAAAAGTTAACGCCATATCTGTAATTTGCTCAAACCTATCCACTACTCCGGGTCAACGGGCACGCCTTCAATTTCTGCTTAAACTGAAGGAATTACTCGGAGACAAATTGATCCATTTTGGACGTGGATTTACGCCGATCTCGGATAAACTGGATGGCATTTTACCTT
Source organism: Opitutaceae bacterium (assembly GCA_027485045.1). Taxonomy (GTDB): domain Bacteria; phylum Verrucomicrobiota; class Verrucomicrobiia; order Opitutales; family Opitutaceae; genus IMCC26134_A. The sequence continues at coordinate 2,947 of JAIXRU010000118.1, forward strand.
ATCGATTTCACCTTGTTTTGGAGAATTCGATCTCGGATTTTTATTGGACGGAGAAACTTTCTGACGCTTATTTAGGATGGGCCTACCCTTTTTACGCCGGATGCCCGAATCTGAAGAATTTTTTCCCGAAAGATTCCTTTACCCACATTGATTTAAACCAACCCGAACACGCCCGCCAAATGATACTAGCGGCCTGTGCTCGTCCTGCCGATGCAGACGAACTTGCGCGTATCGCCGCAGCCAGAGATGTGATCCTGAACGATTACAATCTGTTTGCCCGCTTTTCTTTTTGGGCTGAACGCCTACACCAAACTTCAGCCGTTAGTACCGTTAAAATTAATACCCACAAGGCATTTCGACCTTTCCCCAAGAACGTGCTTTTCCGTATAAAGTCCCGATTTATTCGACCGGTTCCATGAAGCGCTTATTTCTTTTAGCCCAACTGAACCGTTTTTTTCCACCCACCGGCAGCACCATCACTTGCCCATGCCCAAGTGATGGTGCGGGTTCTGAGCTGTGTGCCAGGCTATCCACTTTGCTCTATGCAAAGTTGCGCGGCCTGACCTATCTGCACACTCCGATGATCGATGTTACCCACGTGCCGGAGAATATAGACCAGAAATTATGGACCGACTCATGGGAGAGTTTTTTTAATCTTGGTCTCGGTGAATCTTTGGCAGAACCCTCTCAGCGGATAATACTTCGCAAACCCCATCGCGTTTTTTTGCAAAAGCGCACGCACTATGAAGCCAACCATTGTCACCGCTATGTAGCTAATTTTCCTGAAGCTTATCAAGATTTCCGAAACGACTTCAGGCACCGGTATCACTCAAGTGAAAAACCTGAGCTCAGCCTTTCCGCCAAGGAACATAACGTTGCCGTGCATTTACGCCGGGGAGATGTATCGGCTGATATCAACTCCTCGCGCTATACACCCCTAAAGGCTGTTTTTCCTGCACTAAAGAAACTCCTTAACGAGCACCCTGATTCGCGAATACGGATTTTCTCAGAAGGGCAGCCAAAGGATTTTGCCCTCTTTGATGCCCTTCCGCGAACCACATTGCATTTGAACACGGATCCGTTCGAGACGTTTCATCATCTGGTGATGGCTGACCGTTTATTAATGGCGAAAAGTTCGTTTAGCTTCCTTGCCGCATTGCTCTCCCGGGGTATCTGCCACCACGAACCTTTTTACTATTTTTACCCGCGAATGCCGGACTGGCAGGATTGCCTTTATCATACGTAATATGATTTCTATATATCCTATTATCAAAGTAAACTGATTCATGAGGGCAATCGTTTTTATGCTTGTATTGACATGGATTAACACAACCACAGGCTTCCGAAGATCCCACTGAAAAAACCGACTCTTCGACCTAAACTACAGTGCCCGAACGAGATTTAACCAGATCCCACATTGAAGAAATCGGTTCAATGCGCAAACTAGGCTATACCTCGTCTGACTCGGATGTATCCGATTTTAATACAAGCTCAGTTTGCGTTGATAAACCTTGGGGAACCTTTGCGCCGCATAACTGGAGAGCCCTCTGGCTGCGACTGCTGCATAAAATTCCCCCGGGATCGACCTGGCGCCGCCTGACTATTTGGTTACGCAGACCACTCAAGAACTGCCTTGGCCCATGGGTGGACCTCACAATCTGGAATCTCCGACTCAGGCTTCGCAGCAGGGGCAATCTGTCCGAACAGCGGCTTATATTCATGCCGCAACATCTCGACATCATTGAACTAGCCGCCCTAACCCGTGAACTCTCCAGCGGCGGCATCTTTTTCGACATCGGCGCAAATGCCGGTGTTTACTCGTTTTGGGTAGCTTCAACCTACGGCCCGGCCGTGCGTATCGAAGCCTTTGAACCCGATCCTGAATTGGTCGCCAGCCTTAGATTTAATATGTCACTCAACGCACATATTAAAATCAACTTACACTGCGAAGCCTTAGGTAGCTCCGAGTGCATGGTCACGCTTGCTGCGGGCAAGAACAACAAAGGCGAAAACCACGTCGCCACCGCCACCTCCTTATCTGCCCCCACCACCGGCCTGCGCGTTTCTATGACTACTCTTCCCGCAGTGCTAGCACGGGAAAACATACCTCGCATCGATGCGCTCAAAATCGACGTCGAAGGCCACGAGGTGGCCGTGCTCGAACCACTGTTCGCAGAAGCTCAGCGCTCGGTGTGGCCCCGCCTGCTCATCTGCGAGCTCGCGCATGACCACGACCACGGTCTCGCCGTGCTCCTCTCCCGCCACGGCTACCAACTCTGCGCCCGCGGTCGCCTTAACGGTATCTACCGTCTCACGGCGACCGTTTGATTCACAATCTCGCTATGCCTTTGCCCAAACTCCTTCAAAGCGTAGCCAAACGTTACTACCGGCTCCGTCGCGATCCCATCATCGCCCATCGTTTCGGTGGACGTTTCCTGCTCGATCCGCGAAACTGGATCGACAACCGCATACTTGCCGGCGCGCCCTACGAAATCGATCAACTGCGCCAAGCCACCGAACTCATCACCAGCCAAAAGCTGGATGGCTTCATCGACGTCGGGGCCAACATCGGCATTTACAGCGTGCTCCTCGGCCGCCTGCCCCAGATCGAACAGGTGCTTGCCTTTGAACCCATGCGGCGCAACTACGCCCAGCTTCACGCCAACCTCTACCTCAACCACATCGAAGCCAAAGTAGAGCCCCACCGCCGCGCCCTAGGTGCGTCGCCTGGCGAAGCCACGCTCCACATCGACCCACGCTCCACCGGTCTCGCACGGCTAGCCTTGGAGGGTGCCGAACGCGACCCGCGCGTCTTCACGCGCAATGAAACGGTCGAAGTCATACGCTTCGACGACCATCACCCCTTCACCGGACGCCGTCTCTTCCTGAAAATCGACGTCGAAGGCCACGCCGCCGGCGTTCTCCAAGGCATGCGCCAGCTCTTCGCGCGCAACTACGTGGTCACTCAAGTAGAACTAACCCAAGTCGAGAAAGCACCCGTCACCGACTTCTTCCGCGAACTGGGATACCGCACCGGCCCGCGCCTCAGCCTCGATCAAATCTTTCTGCCCGCCTGATGACCTCCACCCCGATCCAGCTTCCGGATGAAGGCCCGGTTCGGGTAAAGTTTCTCACCAAAACCACCCTTTACACCGGTGCCGACGAATGGCGGAAACGTCTCCCCGGCGGCACCGACCGTTGGGGTGATTGCCTCTTCCTCTTCGACCCCGCCGAACGTGTTTACGACTGGCTGATCGTTTACGAAGACCTTCCCGCCGGACACGCCATCGAACCCCTCGCCTGCCCGCCGGAAAACACGATCTTCGTCACCTCCGAGCCCTCGAGCATCAAACGCTACGGCACCACCTTCCTGCATCAATTCGGCATCGTTATCTCCAGTCAGGAACCCTGGGCACTCCGCCACCCCGGAGCGATTCGCTCTCAGAGCGGAATGATCTGGTGCTACGCGTTCGACCACCGCGGCGCTATCGATCATCTCGTCGCCCATCCGCCTTTAAAAAAATCCGCCCAAGTCTCCACCATCTGTTCGTCTAAAAACGATTTCTTCACCCCCCATCGTCGCCGCTTTGTTTTCACCACCAAACTCACCGCCGCCCTTCCCGAGATCGTGCGCTACGGTCGTGGCATCCGCCCCATCGATCAAAAAGCCGACGCCATCGACCCCTACTTTTACCACGTCGCGGTTGAAAACCATTTCGCCCCCCACCACTTCACCGAGAAGTTGATCGACTCTTTCCTTGGTCTGGCAGTGCCCATTTACGTCGGCGCGCCCAACGTATTCGACTACTTCCCCGAAGAAAGCGTGATCCCGGTCGATCTCCGCCACCCCGAAGCCGCCGCCGATGTCATTCGCCGCCTGCTGCGAGACGGTGAGTGGTCCCGCCGCCTGCCCGCCCTCCAAGAAGCCCGCCGCCGCGTCCTGGAAGACTATCACGTTTACGCCCTCGTCGCCAAAGTCGTGCGCCAGACCTCCGTCGCCAGCCCCGCAACACCTCGGTACACCCCCGCAAACACCGAACTACGAAGCCGCCACGAACTGCGCCGTTCCTCGTTCGCGGTCAAAATCGAAGCCGTGCAGGAAAAAACCTACGGCAAGCTTCGCTCCCGCTGGGAACAGTTGATCGCCCCCGCCCTGAGGCTTCCCTAAAACGCTTTCCTTCAACTCGCGCCGCCACCTCCCTTTTCGCCATGATCCCCGTATCCGTTTTTTACATCGCTTCCCGCGAGGAGGATCGCATCGCCGAATCCCTCGCCAGCATCCAGGGCTGGGTGCGCGAGATCATCGTGGTCGTGGGCCATCAAGACGATCCCACCGCCGAGATCGCCCGCAACCATGGAGCCCGCGTGCTCGTCAACCCCTGGCGCGGCTTCGGCCCGCAAAAGCGTTTCGCCGAGGATCAATGCACCGAAACGTGGCTCTTTAACCTCGACGCCGACGAGGTCGTAACCCCGCCGCTGCGCGAAAAACTCGAAGCCCTCTTCCGCGCCGGCCCGCCCGCCTTTGATGCTTACCGCATGCCGATCCGCTTCAAGTTCGCCTTCGAAGCCGCGCCACACCCCAAAGCCTACTTCAACGCTCCGCCCCGCCTCTACGATAAACGCAAGGCCCGCTTCCGCGACCACCCGGTGCACGATACCGTCATCCCCCTCGACCCCGCCTCGCCCTGGAGCGTCGGCTGGCTCAAGGCCGACATCGCCCACGCCTCTTTCCGCCACCTTTCCCACTTCGTCGAAAAACTGAATCAGTATAGCGACATGCAGGCCCGCGTGCTTTTCGAGTCAGGTCGCAAACCCTCCGCACTGCGCGTCTTGATCGAGCCGCTCATCACGTTCCCGAAATGTTACCTTGGTCGCCGCTATTTTTACTACGGCGTGCACGGCGTCACCTACGCCGCGCTCTGGGCTGTCCTGCGCATGACGCGCCTCGCCAAGGCCCGCGAACTCTTCCTCCTGCGCGACTACCGCGCCGGCACCAGTTCACGGTAAACCGCCTCGGTCGCACCGCACATCGCGGCCAGGGTAAACGGAGCCTTGACCACCCCGGGCCGACCGCTTCCGCGTAACACTCCCAGCGTGGTTTCGACCAGCGCCGAAGCATCCCCCACCGGTATCAACCCGGTCGGGAAAAGCACCCGCAACTGCTCGCCCACTCCGCCGTGATCGTAGCCGACCACCAGCCGCCCCAGCGCCGCCGCCTCAAGCGACACCCGCCCAAACGCCTCCGGATCTCGGGACAACGACAGCACCACATCGGCCACCGCCATCACCTCGCGCACATCGTCGCGGTGCCCGAGAAAAGTCACGTCCTCCGCCACGCCGAGCTCGGCTGCACGGGCCCGCAACTCCTCCCCGTAAGCTCGTTTTTTGGGATGCGTTTCCCCCGCGATCAGCCCGTACACCACCTCCCCGCGCGCCTTGAGCGCCGCCACCAATTCCAGCAAATCCTCCTGCCCTTTCCAACGTGTGATCCGCCCCGGCAGCAGCAAAGTGCGTTTGCCCGCCAAGGCCGGATTCGCCCCGCGCCAGCGCGTTAGCCAATCCTCAGCGGGTTGGTAGCCACGCGGGAACTCCTCCGGAGCCACGCCCCGATGAATCACCCGCACACAGCCGGCCGGAACCGCCGGATAGTTCTTTAAAATATACTCCCGCACACTGGCCGAAACCGCGATCACCCGCTCGCCCCGCGTCATCACCGCCGAGTAAGCATTCACCGAGTAAAAACCGTGCACCGTGCTCACCAGTCGAGGCCGCGTCGCGACCGGCATGCCTCGCCAAGCCAGCCACGCGACCCAGCCCGGCACCCGCGAACGAATATGCACGACGTCCGGCCTTTCCTCGCGCAACACGCGCCGCAAGCGCCCCACTTGCAACAAGGTCACGAGGCTCTTGCGATGCACCGGCATCGTCAAATGCCGCGCCCCAGAACGCTCCAGCCGCTCCACCAACCGCCCGCCGTTCGAGACCACCACGGCTTCGTGGCCATTCCGCACCAGATGCGCCGCCACCTCCAAGGTGCCGCGTTCGACACCACCGGAGTTCAGTTCAGGCAGGATTTGCAGAATCTTCATGGTAAATGGGAACCTCCGAACCAACGCGCCAGTATCGCCTCCGCGCACCTCGCCGACTCATGCAAACGACCTCCCGTCCGCAAACACCCCTTACGCTCCCAATCCGCGTATTCGGTCGCAAAACCCTCCGCGATCAACCCGCTTACCGCACGGTGAATCCGGCCCGGTTTCCCCTTGGCCGGCGCCGGCAACACCCCCGTCGCCGCGCCCGCCGTCACCGCCTCGTGCACCATCGAGACACTGTCCTCCGTCGCCCATACCACTCGGGCCTTGGCCAACTCGCCCGCCAGCCATGCCGGCCCCGTCTCTTGATGCGGCACCTTGCTCACCCGCACTCCTGCGGGCACCTCCAGCTCCGCCAGAAAGCCCTCCGGCGTCCGCCGCGAATCCGCCACCGTCCAGCTCAACTCCGGCTGCGCCGTCATCACCCGCGCGATACACGGCGCCAGCGCCGCCCCATCCCACCCGTGATGTTTCGACGGCCCTCCGATCAAAACCAGCCCGCTCGCCGTCTTCTCCCGCGACTCCTCCGGCACGCGATTCAAGGCCCCTCGTGTCAGCATCCGCCGCGCCGTATCCTCCGCCCCGCTGGCGAAATCATGCCTCGGCACCAGCGCCAGATCGAAAAACGCCAGCGGCAGACTCGGCCGCATAATCACCACTGATCGCGCGCCCAGCCGCAGCGCCGCCCACCACAGGGGCACATGCGTGCGATGCCCCGCCGCGATCACCAACTGCGGACGATCTCCCACCTGCCCCGCTCCCATCGCCACAGCCGCACGCATGCGCGCCCACACGCCCGCCGCCGCGTCCAGCTTCACGACTTCAAAACTCGCCCCGGTGCGCCGCGCCAAGGCCAGGGCCAGACCCACGCTCTGATTTTCGTGCCCCGGACGTCCGTCGGACAATACCCGGATATGCCGCAGCCCGCTCACGCGCCGCCCTCCACCCAGCCCAGGCCCAGACGCCGACACGCCGCCCGCACCTCTTTTCCTCCGCCCACGACGTAGTCCAGCGGCAATACCTTTCCCTCGTCCACCCGTTTCAAAAAGGCCTGCACCGTTTCACCCCGCCCCCGTTGCCAGTCCCCCTCCGCCACCCGCCCGACCCGCTCGTAGGCCACGTCCGCCGGCACCGCTTCCGGCGCACCTGGCCAAACGCCAGCCACCTCCGACCAAAGCAGGGCACGCCGCCCTTTTATCGCCACCGGGACTTCGCCTCGAGGCGTGCGACCATTCAAACGTTGGGGAGTCGCGTTTCCCGAGCGCCAACGGTCCTGAAACCAGAACACATCCTCTGCGCTCACCCGCATTACCTTCTCCAAAAATTGCATCACCCCCGCCGTGCTCAAATGCGCCTCTTCCGGTGCGTGAAATTCCAGCACCCAGCGCCCGGCGGCACGCGTGCGCAAAGACAGGCCCATCAGTGCCGCACCCGTGCGCCGCGCCAAAATCGCCGGCAAGGGTGTGGCGCTGGCCGGTCGCCCAAAAAACGGCACCAACTCGCCGGCCGTGCCCGCACGCTGATCCGACATGATCGAAAGCACTCCGCCCGCACGCAAAAACGCAGCCATCGCCAGCGGACTTTCGTCCTTCGATAACAAATACAGCCCCTGCCGTGAGCGCACCTCCAGCACGCGCTTATCCATCAACGGGTTGTTAAGTGGACGATAGATATTCGCCACCTTGATCTCCTGAGAAATGATTCGCGGCAACCATTGCGCCATCGCCTCCCAATTGCCCATGTGCGCGATCACCATGACCACGCCTTTGCCCTGCGCTAGTCCAGCCCGAAGGGTTTCCTCGCCTTGGATTGTCAAGACCTCCGTGCTTTTAGCCGGGTCTTTGGCCGCCGTTCCGAGCGAACACAGTAAATTAGCCCCGCTGCGGCGAAAAACTTCTTTCGCCATAACCTTAAGCTCAGCCAGCGAACGCTCCCCCGCGAACGCGATCCGTAGGTTGCGCTCCACCGTGCACCGTCTCCGGGTAAAAACCCAATACGACAACGCGCCCAAGCCGCGCCCCACCTGCGCGAGCCAGGTCAACGGCAATGCCCCCAGAACCGATTCAAAAACCACATACACCCCAAACTCCAGCCGCCATTTAAGCCGCCGGGCAAAGGTCGGCCTCACCCTCCCTCGAACCGGCGCGGCCTTGGTCAGCGCGTCGGCTGACTCCTCAACCGTACTCATGCTTTAGCCCCGGTGCCACGGGCACGATACCACTCCACATAACGAGCCACCCCCTGGGCGATGGCGGTGCGCGGCGCATAGCCCAGCAAACGGCCCGCCTTGGCCACGTCCGCATAAGTGCGCGGCACGTCACCCGCCTGATCGGGCAACACCCGCAACTCCGCTTTCCGCCCCGCCGCCGCCTCCACCAGCGCGATTAGTTCGTTCAGAGTCGTGGTGGCCGAGCCGCCCAGATTAAAAATTTCAAAGCTCGATTTCTCCGTATAAGCCGCCGCCGCCATTATGCCGCGCACGATATCGTCCACGTAAGTATAGTCGCGAGAGGTGCTGCCATCTCCATACCGCTCCACCACCCGCCCTGCCAAAATGGCGGCGGTAAACTTGGAAATCGCCAAGTCCGGCCGCTGACGCGGCCCGTAAACCGTGAAAAAACGCAGACACATGCAACGCACGCCAAACAGGTGCGCGTAGTTTGAACACATTTGCTCACCCGCCAGCTTCGTTGCCGCGTAGGGTGATATCGTGCGCTCGATCGGGTCGTGCTCCGCAAACGGCACCTTGGTATTCACCCCGTATACCGAGGAGGACGAAGCGAAGATAAAATCCCGCACCCGGTGGTGCCGGCAGGCTTCCAGCAGATTCAAGGTGCCGTCCATATTGGTGCTGAAATACAACCTGGGATCGGCAATCGACGGACGCACCCCGGCCCGCGCCGCCAAGTGAAACACCCCGTCGAACCGATGCGCCGAAAACGTGCGATTCACCATGCCATCGTCGCGAATATCGCCCCGCACCAGCTCGATCCTTTCGCGCAAACCCGCCAAATTGCCCTCCTTGATCGCTGGATCATAATAGTCGTTGAAATCATCGATTATCACCACGTGCGCCCCCGCGCCCAGCAGAGCCTCGCAAAGATGGGAACCAATGAAGCCAGCGCCACCGGTAATAAGGTATTTTTTATCAGCAAAAAACATCGAGTCAGAGACACAAAGCATGCTCCCCGCACCATGCAAAACAGATTCTCATCCGTATCAAAACTCCTCGCCACCGCCCCGCCTGTCCCGCTCAACTCGCCGCTCCCACCTTCTCGCTACTACTAGCTCTACCAGCTTACCAGCTCTACTAGCTCCAACCTCCCATGCATCTCCTAGACGTCTCCGAACTGCACACTCGCTTCCACACTCGAAGCGGAGTCTTTCGCGCCGTCACAAACGTCAGCTTCTCGCTCGAACGCGGCGAAACCCTCGGCCTGGTCGGCGAATCCGGCTCGGGTAAATCCGTCACCTGCGCCTCCCTCCTTCGCCTCCTGCCCAGCCCTCCTGCCCGCATCGAGGGCAACTACGCCCGCTTCGACGGAGTGGACCTCCTGCGCGCCTCCGACGCCGAACTACGCGCCATTCGCGGCAAACGCATCGGCATGATCTTTCAGGACCCGATGACCTCCCTAAATCCGTATATGCGGATAAGTGAGCAGCTCATCGAACCGCTCCTCATCCACGAAAAAATCTCCCGCCGCGACGCCCTCGCCCGCGCCCTCGCCATGCTGGAGTCAGTCGGCATCAACGACGCCGCCCGCCGCCTCCATTCCTACCCCCACGAATTCTCCGGCGGCATGCGCCAGCGCGTGATGATCGCCATGGCCCTCATCGCCCGCCCAGAACTGCTCATCGCCGACGAGCCCACCACCGCGCTCGACGTCACGGTGCAGGCGCAAATCCTCGAACTCATCAAAAAACTCCAGCGCGAGCTCGGCATGGCCGTGATCTTCATCTCCCACGATCTCGGCGTGGTCTCCGGCCTCTGCGACCGCGTCATGGTCATGTACGCAGGCCGCATCGTGGAAACCGCCGACGTGCGATCACTCTTTAAGTCGCCCCAGCACCCGTACACCCGCGCCCTTCAACGCTCCATCCCAGCCCTGCAAGCCAAGGGCACCGAGCTCTACACCCTGCCCGGCCTCCCCCCCGACCTCTCCAAGCCCATCGCCGGCTGCTCCTTCGCCGAACGCTGCGAATTCGCCACCGCCGCCTGCCGCACCGGAGAATCCCCCGCCGTGCTCGCTTCCGCCCCCGCCCACGCCCACGCCTGCCTCCGCGCCCACGCGGGAGAGATTTTAACCGCTAATGAACACTAATGGTCACTAATCCCGAGCCATAATCTGTTCACACCGCATCTCCACCGTCTCCGCTTTAGTGCCCATTAGTGTTCATTAGTGGTTAAAAAATGTCCTCCTCCGATCCCATCCTCGAACTTCGCGATCTTCGCACCCATTTCCCGATGGAGCGTGGCCTGCTTTTCAAACAGCTCACCGGCACGGTGAAAGCCGTCGATGGCGTATCCCTTTCTCTCGCACGCGGCGAGGTCCTCGGCCTGGTCGGCGAATCCGGCTGCGGTAAATCCACCCTCGCCCGCACCATCATGGGTCTCGCCCCCGCCACCTCCGGCAGCGTCTGGCTGGAGGGCGTAAACATCACCGCCGCCCCCGCCACCGGCGAGGCCCGCCGCGCCTTGCAGATGGTTTTTCAAGACCCTTTCGCCTCGCTCAACCCGCGCCTGAGCGTCGGCGAGGCCCTCGCCGAGCCTCTTCGCGTGCACCGCCTGCGCCCCGCCGCCGAGATCCCCGCCCGCGTCGCCGAACTCGCCGCCCTGGTCGGCATCCCCGCGCGCAGCCTAGGCAAATACCCGCACGAATTTTCCGGCGGACAACGTCAACGCATCGCCATCGCCCGCGCCCTTGCCCTCGAGCCCCGCATCATCGTCGCCGACGAACCCGTCTCCGCCCTCGATGTCTCCATCCAGGCGCAGATATTAAACCTTCTGGCTAAACTGGTGCGCGAGCTCGGCCTCAGCCTCGTCTTCATCGCCCACGACCTCTCCGTGGTAAAACACCTCTCCGACCGCGTCGCCGTGATGTATCTGGGCCGCATCGTGGAGCTTGGCTCCGCCGCCGACGTGATCGAGCGCCCGCAACACCCCTACACCCGCGCCCTGGTCAGCGCCGTGCCCCGTCCCGACCCCGACGGCGAACGCGCCCGCCAGCGCATCGTGCTGGCCGGCGACCCGCCCAGCCCGCTCAACCCGCCCTCCGGCTGCCCTTTCCACCCGCGCTGCGCCTACGCGCTCGACTCCTGCAAGACCACCGTCCCTCCCCTCGCACCCTACGCCGGCCGCGAGGTCGCCTGCCTGCGCGTCGCCGAAATTAGCTAATCGGCGCCGCCTACTCCGGCATGCCAATCTGCCGCAGCGCCTCGTAGCACGCCACGCCCGCCGCCGTGCTCAGGTTTAACGAACGCAGCGCGGTGTTGGCCTGCGGAATCGTGACGCTGCGCGCCTCGCCCATCTCCTCGTAAAGCCACTTCGGCGAGCCCTCGCCCTCGTTGCCAAAAACCAAGCCGTCGCCGTCCTCGTAACGCACATCCCAGATTGTTTGCTTGGGGCCTGTCTCCACCAACCAAAGACGGCGCGGCACGTGCGGACTGGCCTTGAACGCCGCCCAATCCGCATGCTGGTGCACATCGAGCGAAAACCAGTAATCCATGCCAGCCCGGCGCAACGCCGCGTCGGTGATCTTGTAGCCAAGCGGATGAATCAGGTGCAGCCGCGATTTCGTGATCGCGCACATCCGTCCGATGTTACCCGAGTTCTGCGGAATCTGCGGCTGAAAAAGGACGATGTGCAGCATGGCGGATTTTGAACCACTAATGATCGCTAATTTCCGCTAATAAAGAAGCCCGCAACCCAAGACCAGCCCCGGCCTGATCTCTTCCGCATTAGTGACCATTAGTGCCGATTAGTGGTTAAACTCAGCCCTCGACCACGTAGCCGACATTATCCGCCGCCAGATCGCGGGCCTCGCTCGGCACACCGACCGCCGCGAAGGCCGCCACCATCGCCGCGCCCACCGCCGCCGCAGCGCCCGCTTCGCACACGCAAAGCACGCTCGATCCGCTCCCGCTCAGCCAGCCGGTGTAGCCGCCCGCCGCCACTCCGGCCGCGATCGCCTCGCGCCCGCCGCGAATCTTGGGCAGGCGATACGGTTCGTGCATGAAATCCGACACCGCCCCGCGCAGCCGCGCATAGTCTCCGGTCGCCAGAATCGCCACCACATAGGCCGCGCTGTTGATGCTTTTGACCGCATCAAAATAGGGCAGCGTCGCCGGCAGCACGCCGCGCGATTCCTTGGTCAACAACTCGACCGAGGGCGAGGTCACCACGAAGCGCAACGTATTCGGAAGCGTGATGCGCACCGTGCCCACGTAGTCGTTTTTCTCCGGCGAGCAGCGCGCCACGCAAAAGCCGCCCAACAGCCCCGCCGCCGCATTGTCCGGGTGACCTTCCAAAAACGAGGCGACGGCGACCAGTTGCTCACGCGCCAACGGTTCGCCGCAAAGGATATTCAGCCCCGCCAGCACTCCGCCGATTACCGTGATCGAAGAGCCCAGCCCGCGAGCCGGCGGCACCTCGCCCTCGATCCAATAGGTAAACGTAAAGCCGCCCACCCGGGCCAGATTACCCAAAGCCTGGGCGGCGGCCGCGACCATCTCCTGGGCACGTGCGTCGGATTCGCGCTGCGGCACCGGGTGCCAACCGCCGGTGGACGCACCGCCTGCATCCGCAACCGGTTCGCGCCGCACTGTCACGCGGTTATAGATTGTGAGCGCGAGCCCGAGGGAATCGAAACCCGCCCCGCAATTCGAGGTGCTGCCGGGCACACGGATGGTGACTTGTTGAGGGCGGGTTTCCGGATTCATCGCAGTAAAATGGTAGGGGAAAACTTACGACGGCGGCGGCGCGCTTAGCGGCGCTGGTTGGCTTGCTTGAGCGCTTGTTTCATTTCCATGTTCACGACCCGCTTTTTTAAATCGTCCCGCTTGTCGTGCAGTTTTTTACCGGTGCAGAGCGCGATCTCCACTTTGACCAGAGCCTCTTTGAAATAGAGCCGGAGCGGGACGAGGGCGAAGCCGCCAATCTGGAGCGCCTGGGCGATCTTGCGCAGCTCGTGTTTATGCAGGAGCAGCTTGCGGGTGCGACGCGTGGGGTGGTTGTTGGAATTGCCAAACGCGTATTCGTCGATGTGCGCGTTCATCAGCCACAGATCGCCTTTTTCAAAACGCCCGAACGCATCGTTGATCTGGGCGCGACCCGCGCGAATCGCCTTTACCTCGGTGCCCTGGAGTTTAAGGCCGGCCTCAAAACGTTCTTCCACGGAAAAATCGCGCAGCGCCTTGGCGTTGCGGATCTCGGTGTAGCGTTTGGCGTCCTTCTTGGACTTGGCGGCGGCCATGGCAGAGGTGGTGGCGGTCAGGTAAACGAACTAAAAACAAAAGCCGCCACCCGGGTGCAGGTGACGGCGCGACAGCGGCGGGCGGAGCGCCTGATCGGGATCAGGCCAGCTCGTAGGTGATCTTGCCCTCGATGATCTCGCGCAGGGCGATATCCTCGGAAGAGAGTTTCTCGAGCGACTCGACCAAGGGACGACTGCCCTTCTTGAGCTGCTTCACGCGGCGCGAGACCACATTAATGAGCACGTTTGGGTCTTTGATGACGGCCTTGGCTTCCTTGAGATATTCGTCGCGCATGGTTGTGAATGGGAGAGACGGAGAGATTGAGAATCGGTGAGCACAAAACCCGGCGCGGCGGCGGTCAAGGGTCATTTTCCCGCGGCTTTTTCATTTTCCCCCTCGCCGCAGCTTCGTTTTCCGCCCACTTCGACATCCCCTTTTTCCCCATGTTGATCGCCACCACCACCGTAGCCAGCTCCCGCGAGGCGGAACACCTCGCGGCCGCCTGCATTGAGCAAAACCTCGCCGTCTGCGCCCAAGTCGAGGGCCCCATCCATTCCCACTACGTGTGGCAAGGTCGCCGCACGGTCGCCCAGGAGTGGCGCATCACCTTTAAACTCCTGGAAAATCAGGCCGACGCGCTCACCGCCTACGTGCACTCGACCCATCCTTACGAGGTGCCGCAGTGGATTTTGGTTTCCGCCGCAAGAGTTGGAGAAAAATACTTGTCATGGGCCCGCGCGCCCCGTAGCTCAGTCAACCTTTAATCCGTTTCTTAACCACACGACCCACTTCCAGCCATGTCCCAACACGCCAGCCTCCAAGGTGCCAAAGGCATCGTCATCAAGCGTAACGTCCTTAAGCGCTTCGAGCGCGTGGCCATTCTTAAAAAGCGTGGCCAGTGGAAAGAAGGCGAGCGCATCCTCGGTCTTCGCAAGACCAAGCCCGACGTCTAAACCGTCCATAAGGATCGCGTAGGCCTTCTACACGACCACCCTCTCAGGCGACCTTAACCGGTCGCCTTTTTCATGTGCAAACTACTCGGCAGCGGCATCCCCCAATCTAACCGCAGCCGATTAGCCGCCAGCCTGTGCCCATGTAGGGCGGGGTCGCCGCACCCCGCCGTTCGCAAGCCCGGTCACGCTACGGCGGGGTGCGGCGACCCCGCCCTACAGTTTCCGGCGAGAGTTTAGTTTGAAAATGCTCTAACTGGTAAGTGCGTTTTCTACCAAAACCACCCCTTGTTCCGAGTCCGACGCAGGCTTGGCGGCGGGACTGGCTTTGGCGCCGATGACGGCACGAACGGTCTCCAGCACTTCATTCATTTGTACGATTTCCTGCTCAAACCCGAGTGCCGTCCGCGCGGTGAGGTCGGCTTCGCTGGCGTTGGATTGCGTGATTTTGTCGATCTGCTGGATCGCATTATTGATTTGCTCCAAACCAGTGCTTTGCTCGGCCGTCGCAGTGGCAATGCTTTCGATCAGACGATTGGTTTCCACGGCTTTGCCGAGAATCGCATCCAGTCCCAGGGAAAGTTCTTTGACCGCGGCTACGCCTTGTTTGCTATGCTGGGCGGCGTCAGCGACTTTGTCGGCGGTTTCGCGCGAAGCTTCAGAGCTGCGCCGCGCCAAAGAGCGCACCTCCTCGGCCACGACCGCAAACCCGGCCCCGGCTTCGCCCGCGCGAGCGGCCTCAACCGCCGCGTTAAGCGCCAGAATATTGGTCTGGAAGGCGATTTCATCGATAGTCTTGTTGATCGCGAATATCTTACCCGACGAAACATTTATCGCCTCCATGACACTTTGCATACGTTTCATTTGCTCCGCGCAGTTGCGGGCGGTTTCGACCGCCGCCTTGGCCGCCAGACTGGCCGCCTGAGCATCGACGGCATTTCCCTTGGTCATACCATTTAGCTCCTCCAACGCTGCACTGGTTTCTTCCAGCGACGAGGCCTGGGACCCGGCTCCCTCGGCGAGAACACGACTGGATTGCGTCACGGTCCCAGCCATCTCGCCCGTGCGTTGCGCACCCTCGCCAAGCCGGGTGATCACCGCCGACAAGGAGCGCATCACGCTACGCTTGATGAGTTGGCCAAAAATTAGGCCAAAGAGCGGCAATAATACGGCCAAAATCGCAAGTCGTAGAACGAGTTGGCCAGATCGCTTTTCCGCATCCTCGGCGGTCTCTAGGGTAGTGACCATACCCTTATCCATGATTGGGTTGATAACGTCGTTAACCGCCTGGCCGGCGAGATCGAGCTCGCGCAGCTTGTCCAATCTGCGCCGATAGCTATTGGGCAGGTCTTTTAACTCGTCTCCGTAGTCCTTGATCGTGCCCGTGATCTCATCGAGCAGGTCTTTAAGTTCACCCGCGGGCAGGTTCTGGTTGCTAGTTTGGATGCCGGTACGAATTTTTTCGAAAATGGGCCAGGCTTGCTCCGCGTACCGGGGATCTTGCGACGCGTAGGTAAAGAGCACGGCGTTTTGCAATTCCCCCAGCTTGAAGACGGTGTCTTGAAAAGTCTTTTTCAGGGCCTCCGCATCGACGCCTTCCGGATAGTTGGACGCCGTGATTTGCTGGGTGAAAATCGTGATCAACAAAGAAGCCTGCGAGCCGAGACCGCGCACCGAGCGATTGGATATCTCCACATCGCGCGAAACTTGTTCAAAGGCGGTGCGCCAGGTCGAAAGTAGCGGCAGTATTTTAGCGGCAAAATCAGCCGTCGGGGGCGGCGCGGCGTTCGGTTCCGCAGGCTGTGCGAAGGCCTGAACTTTCAGAATCAAACCATCAAACAACGCGAGTGCCTTGGCGTGGTCTTCGGCAAGTTGGGTCCGGGTATAGTAACTGGCGGCCACGGTTGCGGCCTGGACTGCCGCCAGGGTTTCGGTCGCAGGTTTGGTTTCGGCGATGACCTGCCGCTTGAGCTGGCTGGCATCACTGGAGACGAAACGCGCGTCCCGGGTGTTCCATAGACTGCTCGCAAGCACGGCGACCGCGAGGGTGATGATAAAAAAACTGAGCTGTTTGCCAATAGACCGCGGGCGGGAATTAGAAACGTGGGGCATCCCTCCCTCATCGGGCACCGCCACTCAAAACTTTAATAAAATAAAGTCCTACACATAAACGTAACAATCATTCCGGGTAACGCTAAGGGCTACCGAGGATAAGACGGCAAGGCCCCTGAAACCAGAACGAACGAGCTATAGAAAAGTGCAGAAAAAAGCCGCTTGGCCCACGCCCTGAATCCAGGCGTGGGCCAAGCGGCCAAGAGGCTAAGCGGTAACTCGCAAGCCTTAGCGCACCGACCGGCGACGGCGACGCAGCGCGGCAAGACCCAACGCACCGAGACCCGCCATCGCAGCCGCAGAGGAGGGCTCGGGAATGGGGGATGTGCCCACGGAGAATACCGCGACCTGCTCGGTGGAGGCTACGCCGTCGCCCTCAAAACCGACGAACAGCAAGGCGGTGCCGGTCGGACTATTTGCAGCGGTTACAAAGTTAAAACCCTCGGGACGCAGAGCTCCCGAAACAAGCTTAGCATCGACGAAAAAAGGCGAGGTCGGATCAGTCACATCGAACATAAACACGTGGCTCGTGCGCTCCATTCCGATGAACGCAAAGGTCCGACCGTCAACCGTGACGACGACTAGGCCCTCGGGCTCCGGCCCCTTGTCATCACTACGAGAGTCCTGCCAACCACCGTTGGTAGAGATCCAAGTCTCGAAGAAATTACCTGAATCATACACGCGGACCAAACCGGATCCGGTCTGCTCATAGATCGAGTAGCTCCGGGTGCCGATCATTGTGGGAACGTCAATTTTACCATCTGCATCGGTGTCACCGTCGATCCGGGAGATGTTCAAGCGCCCCAGCTGCTCGTTGGTGCGAATGCCCGTTTGAGTCGTGGGGAAATTAGACGGGGAATCCGTGTCGATCAGGGAATTCATGCTGTCGTTGCCAGCGATGTCACCGAAGCGACTTACGTCACGATCATCAACTCGAGCATCACCTTCGTTTGCGGTCACGACATAGGTTTTCCCATTCGCGACGTAAGTTCCAATCGTGTCAGGCATTGGCAATCCAGGGACGCTCTGGGTGATGCTGATGAGATTGTTCGCACTCCCCGCATTATTTTGATCCGAGGCATCGATCGTCTGAGTGATGGTGCCGAGGCTCTTCACTTCGGTCCATTTCTCGGTGGGGATGTC
>JAIXRU010000150.1 GCA_027485045.1 Opitutaceae bacterium
GGCGAGCTCGACGGCGTCGAGGGTCTCGGTGAGGGAGCCGATTTGGTTAACCTTAACGAGGATCGAGTTGGCGGTGCCGGTCGCGATGCCCTTCTTGAGGAATTCGACGTTGGTGACGAAGAGATCGTCGCCGACGAGCTGGATCTTGTCGCCGAGGGCGTTGGTGAGTTTTTTCCAAGTGGCCCAGTCGTTTTCGGCGCAGCCGTCCTCGATGGAGTCGATCGGGTATTTGGCGCAGAGTTCTTCGTAGTAGGATACGAACTCGTCACCGGTAAAGGTGCGGCCATCGGATTTTTTGAAAACGTATTTGCCGGTCTTCTTGTCGTAGAATTCGGATGCGGCGACGTCGAGGGCGAGGGTGATGTCCTTGCCGAGCTTGTAGCCAGCGCCTTTGACGGCCTCGGCGATGGCGTCGAGGGCGTCGGTGGTGGAGGCGAGCTTGGGAGCGAAGCCGCCTTCGTCGCCGACGGCGGTGGCGAGGCCCTTGGCCTTGAGCACCTTCTTGAGGTTATGGAACACTTCGGCGCCGGCGCGGAGGGCTTCCGAGAAGGTGTCGAAGTTGATCGGACGGATCATGAACTCCTGGAAGTCGATGGGAGCATCGGAGTGGGCGCCGCCGTTCATGATGTTCATCATGGGCACGGGGAGGACTTTGGCGTTGGGTCCGCCGATGTATTTGTAAAGGGGCTGGCCGAGGCTATTGGCGGCGGCGTGGGCGGTGGCGAGGGAGACGCCGAGGATGGCGTTGGCGCCGAGCTTCGATTTGTTCTTGGTGCCGTCGAGCTTGAGCATGAGGTGGTCAACGCCGATCTGGTCGCAGGCATCCATGCCGACGAGGACGGGGGCGATGACGGTCTTGACGTTGCCTACGGCGGCGAGGACGCCCTTGCCGAGGAAACGGGTTTTGCCATTTACGCCCTTGGGCAGGGACTTGGCGGTGACGTCGGCGTCGCGAAGCTCGTGGGCTTCGTGTTCACCGGTGGAAGCACCGGAGGGAACGGCGGCGCGACCGAGGGTGCCGTCGGCGAGACGAACGTCGACTTCGACGGTGGGATTGCCGCGGGAATCGATGATTTCGCGGGCGGTGATGCTATGGATGGTGGTGTTGCTCATGTGGTGAGGAGTGCTTGTCGCCGCTGGGGCGTTAAGCGCACGAGCGAAGCCGTCCGCACGGGGAGAGGGAAGCACAAACCCGCAAAGAATGGAGTTCCTCAGCGTGCCTGCGGTGTTTTTGCCAAATAGTGCGCCTGGAGACGTGGGGCCGTCGCGGGCGGGGCTCAGGTTTTTTTGGTCAAACCCAGCCAGGATCTCAGGCGCTCGGTCAGGCTCGGTGGGCCGGGCTGCAGATGCTCGGGTAGCTGGCCAATGTGGCCGCGATGACGGGCGACGTGCAGCGGAGTGGTGCCGGCGTAATTGCGCAGTTCGAGTAGTTCTTTGCTAAAGATTGCGGGAGGGATCTGGTCCAGATGACCCTCGGCGGCGGCGGCGTGCATCGGGGTGTCTCCGTTGTCATTGCGCAGTCTCAGCAGGTCACTGGTCAGGGATGCGCGGGGTATGGCTGAGAGTTGTCCGGTCTCTGCAGCGGCGTGGATGACGGTGTAGCCGGTCTTGCTGGCTACGCTCAAGGTGTCGTGCACCAGGTGTTCGGCGGGGATGTGGTCGAGGTGGTGGGCGAGAGCGGCGGCGTGGAGCACGGTGTCGCCGGCACTGGTGCGAGTGAGCAAGGCTTGGCGGGTTAGCAGGGCGCGAGGGACTTGCGCGAGGTGGCCGTTGAGTGCTGCGGTGTGCAAGGCCGTTTCCCCAGTGAGGTTCACCAAGGAAAAAGAGGCGACATTTTGAAAAACCGGAGGCAGTGCGTCGATCTGTCCGGTCTCGGCTGCCTCATGCACCAAAGTGTTTCCTAGGTGGGTGCGAATGGTCAGCAGCTCGGGTGTGAGGATTGAGTGGGAGAGTATGCCGAGGTGGCCGTTGGCGGCGGCGAGGTGGTAAACGGAGAAGCCGGCGTTGCTCGTGATGGCAAGCAGGTCGTGAAGCAAAAGGCGGGGAGGTAAGTTCTCCGGGGGCGTTTCGTATTCAAAGGCGCGATGCAGCGGGGTGTAGCCGGCGTGATTTTTTAGAGAGAAATTGTCCGCCGTGAAGAGACTGGGTGGCACCAGATTAAGGCGTCCGTGCCGGGCGGCTACGTGAAGCGCGGTGTTGCCGGTGGCGTTTGGGGTATGCCAAAGCTCAGGCGAAGCCAGTTCGGACGTGTAGGATAAATCGTCACGATTTCTGAGTGCGGCAAGGAGCGAGGAGACGTCCATGGGTATGGCATTTAATGTGGGCAGGACACGCAGCGCGGAGCAATCATGGAAAGACTAGGGTCTTTAATCTAGTGTAAAACGGTTTGCCATGGGCGCTTTGCTCGGGGAGAAAGTGATGAACATGACGCTGGCCAGCCCTTCCGCCCCATCTACCAGTCCCTTGGATGCCATACTTGTCGTTGATGACGAGTCACCGATTTTGGATATGTTTGAGGGTGCCTTGTCTCCCTTTTTTCAAGTCGTGACGGCAAGCTCGGTCAAAGAGGCTGAGACGGCTTTGCGTAAACGAGCCTTTCGCGTGGTGGTGGCTGATCACCTAATGCCCGGTGGCAACGGACTCAGTTTTCTCGTTCATCTTCGGGAGGAATACCCTGAAACCGCGAGGGTTCTGGTCACCGGTTATATGAAGCCGGAGATGCTTTTGCGCGCGGTGAATGAAGCGGCGGTTTTTCGCTACTTGGTAAAGCCGGTTGCTTTGAAGGAGTTGGTTTCAGTGGTTCGGGATGCGGCCAAGAGTGTAGGTGCCGCCTGAGTTGCCGCGCGTTCTCCATAACCTTGGGTTTGATCGGTCGCTTGGCTTAAACCCGCTACCGAACTCGGCAGGGTTCCAAGCCCATTTAGACATGTAGCGCTGTTGCCATGAAGAATTGGTTTAATGCCGCTTTCTATGAACGCACCGCCACTCAATTGGGCGGATTGGATGCGCGTTTTGATCGCGATCGCTTCCTCGATCACGTCCTGCCTGGCTTGGCGGAGCGGGAGTTACTCGCCCGATTGCACCGCACTGCCGAGGGCTTTCACCTCGCCCTTCCGATAACGTTTCCCGAGCAGCTTGCCGTGCTCCGCGCCCACGCTCCACAGATCGGACACAACTTTACGGCGATTTGGCCCTGCGCCCACGTAACCGCGCACGGCTTGGCGTGCCCGGATGTCGCCCTGCCGGCCCTTCATGATCTCACGGTGTATGGCTCGGCTGAATTCGCGCTCCGGCCGTTTTTGACCCACGATGCCGTCGGCACCCTGGCTGTACTGGCCGAGTGGGTGCGCTCGCCTAACGAACACGTTCGTCGCCTTGCCAGCGAGGGATCGAGGCCGCGCCTGCCTTGGGGTGAAAAGCTGGCAGACTTTGTGGCCGACCCCAAGCCCACCTTGCCACTGCTTGAGGCTCTTCGCGCCGACCCCTCGCTTTACGTCCGGAAATCTGTGGCGAATCACCTTAACGATATAACCAAGGATCACCCCGAACTCGTGTTGGATTTGGTCTCTGGGTGGGATCGTTCCGATGCAAGGACCGCCTGGATTGTTCGTCATGCTTTAAGGACGCTGATCAAACGTGGCCACCCTCGTGCGCTTGCGCTTTTCGGGGCAGGAGAAAAGCCGCGCTTAACCGCTTCTTTCACCGCGTCACCAGCGCGCCTCCAGCTTGGCGGCACGCTTACCCTTTCGGCGGAACTGGTGTCTGAGTCGCGCCGCGCGCAAGAACTGATTATAGATTATATCATCCATTACGCCCGGGCTTCGGGTCGTGCGTCGGCCAAGGTTTTTAAATGGAAGGCACTCACGCTAGGTGCCGGAGAGACGGTAACGTTAACCAAGCGTCAGATTCTGCGTGATTTCAGCACCCGGCGCCACCACGGCGGCCGTCACGAGTTAGAGCTGCAAATAAACGGGACCATCGCCGCCCGAACCAGTTTCTCGCTACGAACGCCTGGGTAGTGTATTTCCCTTACATTTAGGGATGAAGCACCCTTCATGTCGTGGGGTGTATCTGCAAATCCAGTAGGGTTGATCTCCCTTTTTCTTAATTCGAATCGTTAAAGGCCGATGTCGAAGCCAAGCCCAAATCCGCCATGAACCCTATAGCCTTGCAAGACCCTCCCCAGTTCCAGACCCAGAACTACCTCGGTGCCAAAGTGCGTTACGACTACGAGCTCAAAGTCGAGGTCGGAAAGACGCACCAGACAGTGCCGCACGGTGCCAACGCCATTCAACTGATGGAATCAGCGGCGCCGGTTGAGCCGGATCCTAAGTCCGATCCCGGATCGAACTTCAGCGCCTACGCTTGAAGCCCGAGCTTGGTCGCATGGAAAGCCAGTGCTTCGCGCACGTGGAGATCCCAGTAGTCCCAGTCGTGGACACCAGGGAATTCCTGATATTGGTGCGGTATTTCGTCTGCTTCCAGCTGTCGGTGCAGCGTGCGGTTGTCTTCGATTAAGAAATCCTCGGTTCCGCAATCCAGAAGCAGGTGGGGTAATTGTCCGGTGGCTTTGGCGCGCCGTGCCAGCCAGGACACATCATGCTCGGTGTTGACCGGGGTGTCGCCGAAGAGGGCGCGCAGCTCGCGTTGAAAGTCCGTTCCGTAACCGCTCAGGGAAGGGTGTGTGGCGTAGTTGTTTTTTAGATCCATGGAGCTCCAGCCGACCGCGCCCGAGTGGCTGTTGACCGAGCAAAAGCGTTCGGCAAAGCCCAGCCCGACCCGGAGCGCGCCGTAGCCGCCCATGGAAAGACCGCCGATGGCCCGCGCAGTGCGTGAGGGCCGGGCCTGAAAACTACGCTCGATGCAGTCCGGCAGTTCTACGCCGATATGGGTGGCGAAATCCGGCCCCGTCGCCGGCCGGGTGTAAAAGCTGCGATACCCGTCGGGCATCACCACGATCAACGGTAAATCGCGCACGTAGTGTTCGATCCGGGTGCGGCGCAGCCA
>JAIXRU010000268.1 GCA_027485045.1 Opitutaceae bacterium
CCCTGCGGGTGTGATGCGACGCACCAGGTCGTTTTCCAGCTCGGCCACGTAGATGTTTCCGGCGTTATCGCGCGCCAAGCCGTAGGGGTAGTAAAAGGTCGCGGCTGCGCCGGTGCCGTCGTTGGCCCCGGTTACGGAGGTGCCGGTGCCGGCAAGGATAGTGACGGTGACCGGCGTGCCGGGGGTGAGTTTCTTAACCGAATTATTGTAGCTATCCGCCACAAAAATCGCGCCCGAAGGCTCCGCCACCAAGCCCCAGGGACGATTCAGCCCGCTGCTCACCCATAGCGTAGGAGCTGAACCGGTGGTCGCATAAGTCCAGATTCTGCCTGCGCCCGTCTCACTCAAGTAGAGCACCCCCGCCGTGGTCAGCGCCAGACCGCGTGGATCATTAAACGTCCCGGATAGGGTGCTTACCGTGACCTCGCCCGGGCCAAGGACGATGCGTCGCACCCGGCCGCTGGTGATCACACCGGTCGTGCCGGCGTCGGCCACGAATAATTCAGTGCCGGTGGCGTTGAGCGCCAGCGCGGAGGGTTGGTTAAAGCGAGCCGTGCCCGCCGCCCCATCGACCGTGCCCGCCGCGCCCGCCGCGCCCGCCACCGTACTCACCACGCCCCCTGCGGTGATCCTGCGGATGACATGATTACCCCGATCCGCCACGTAGAGAGTCCCATCAGTATGGAGCGCTACGGCAGCGGGGGTGTTGAAGCGTGCGGCCGCCGCCGAGCCGTCGGTGCTGTTTTTGGGCTCCGGCGCACCCGCCAAGGTTGAAACAGTGTCGGAGACCGGATCGTAGAGTCGCAGTTGGGAGTTGGCGGTGTCCGCCACCACCACGCCACCCGCCACCCCATCGTAGGCCAGGCCGGAAGGCTGGCGAAACCGGGCTGTGATCAGCGCCGCTCCGGATGCGCTACCCTCGGTCAGGTTCGTGCCTGCCACCGTGGACACGGTGCCGCCCGCAATCACGATTTTCCGCAAGAGATGAGATCCCTGATCGGCCACAAACAACTCCGTGCCCGCCGGGTTAAAGGCCAGGCCGGAAGGCTTGTTAAACCTCGCCGAAGTCCCCGTCCCACCGGTGCTCCCGGCCAGGCCCTCCAAACCGGCGAGGGTAATGACCGAGCTGGTCGAGAGCGTGATGCGGCGCACCACGTGCGATGCCACCTCCGCCACGTAAAGTTCCGTTTGGGCGCTGTTGATAGCCAGGGCCACCGGTTGGTTAAACTTCGCCGCGGTTCCGGTGCCGTTAACGCTGTCGGCCGGCGGCGTGCTGTTACCCGCCAGCGTGGTCACGGTGACGGCCGAGCCGGAGCCAAACACGATTTTGCGGATACGATGGTTGCCCGTATCCGCCACGTAGAGGGTGCCATCCGTCGCCAGCGCCAGACCGGTGGGCGAGTTGAGCCGGGCAGTCGTTTCATCCCCCTCCGCACCACCCGAGAGCTGCGCTGCGCCCACGACCGTGACCACCTCTCCGCTCGCCGTCGTAATCCGGCGCAAAAGATGATTCCCCGTATCCGCCACATAGATCGTCGCGCCGTCGGCGGACACCGCGATACCCGCCGGCCGGTTAAACCACGCCTCGCCCGCCCTGCCATTGCGAAAATCCGCCGTCCCCGCCTTTCCCGCCAGGGTGGTGACCACGCCCGCCGGAGTGATTCGGCGTATCGTGTGGTTCGCCGTGTCCGCCACGTAGCGATTGCCAGCAGCGTCCACTGCGACGCCTTGGGGATAGGCAAACTGAGCCTGGGCGAGCCCCGCGCCATCGGTCGTGCCTTGGCCCGGGTAACCGGCGTAATTCGAAACCAAATAACTGGGCGAGTAGACGCGTGCGTCCAAAGCCCAACCCGTTAACACCAGACACAGCAAAGCCAGGCACACGGAAAGGCTCCGGAGAACTCGGGGGCGAAAGTTCACGAAGCCGATTAGAAACAAAATAAACGCCTAGGCAACCCCGGGCTTGTCCTGGATGAAACGTAGTTGTGGGGGGCTCAGCCAAGTGGTTTCCGCAGAAACTCTCGGTTTGAAGCAGTGATTTAGGTAATCGACCCGATGGGTTTTTATCCCACCCTTTTTCAACTGAACCATGCAACTGCTCTTCGTAGCCGATCTTCACTACGCGCTTAAGCAGTTCGACTGGCTGGCGAAGCAGGCCGAGCGCTGCGATGTCCTGATTATCGGTGGCGACCTCCTGGATCTCGGAGGCGCGCTCGATATTGATGTGCAAGTCGTAGTGATTGAAAAATACCTGCTGCGTCTCAGCCAGCTTACACGGGTGGTGATCTGCTCCGGCAATCACGATGGGGACGAACGCGATGCCTCGGGCGAGTCTCGGGCACGTTGGTTGCGCATGCTAAAAAACGACCGGCTGCACGTGGACGGCGATTCAATCGACCTCAATGGCCTGCGTATCACCATCTGCCCCTGGTGGGATGGCCCGGTGACACGGGCCGAGGTGGAGCAGCAGCTCGTTGCCGCGATGCCGACGGCCGGCACGTTTTGGCTCTGGGTCAACCATAGCCCGCCGGAAGGCCCGCTGGGCTGGAATGGCAAAAAAATCGTCGGGGACGCTCACTTGAACACGTGGGTAGAACGCTTGGGACCCGACATGGTTTTGTCCGGGCATGTGCACAACGCGCCCTTTTTCGCCGATGGAGCCTGGGTGCAGCGCATGGGCAAGACCTGGGCCTTCAACCCGGGCCGGCAAATCGGTCCCCGCCCGACCTCGCTGTGGATCGACTTGGAAAAACGCAGCGCCGAATGGCAATCACTTGAAGGCAGCGCCCAGCAAATGCTCGCCTGAAACCGGCCGATCATCCCGGGGTTACCTTAATCCAATTCAAAAACCCGCGAGGTCGGCTGCTTCGGGCGGGGCTGCCGATGCATGAGCACACCCAGTATGGAATCGATCATCCCCAGATGATCGTGTCCCTCGTACTGAGATTTTACATCCACGAGATAACGGTTGAGCGCATCGAGCCGGTGGGCGAGCAGCTCAGCAAGGTGCAAACAGCTCACGGGGGAATCGGCGAAAAACGTCTTGGGGTCGTTGATGACCACGAAACGAGCCGCTGAAACTGTGCGTACCGAGGCGGTGCAAAAACCGCCGAGTAGCATGGACATTTCCCCGAATAAAGCCCCGGCCTCGGCGGTGCGAGCCACCCGAAGGTTATCCCTCAACACCTCGACTTCGCCCTCCAAAAGCACCAGCACCTGATCGCACGGTTCATCTTGTTGAAGAACGAAAACCCCCGCCTCAAACGTAGTCGTCGGCCGCTCGGATACGATTTCGAGAAAGGTTTTCATCGAGCGGCAAAGTGCTTCGACCAAGGTGCGCGGTAAAGTGCGAACACGGAGGGCAATCAATGTGTGTTAAGCGCATCGGGGGGGGTGTTTTTGGCCCGTGAATGTCCCTATCAATGCCTATTAAAGCATTTTGATTACAACGATAGCCCCGCCCTACATTTTCCGGCTATGGTCTTATTAAAAAATGCTCAAGCCCGCGCCTAGGGCGCGGCTTCCATCAGGTCGCCCTCGGCAATGGCTTTGCGTAGAGTGGCTAGTGCGATGGTGTGGCGGTAGTTCGCCTCCAGGCGGTTCAGACTGGCCTCGGTGAGTGCCTGGCGGGCTTGGAGCACGTCAAGCTGGGTCGCGGCGCCGTTGCGGTAGCGCACGTCGGCCAGACGCAGTGCTTCCTCGGCCTGGCCTACGACCTTGGTGGCGGCGCCGGCGAGTTCGGCGGCTTCCTGTAAACTGGAAAGCGCGCGGCGCACCTCGACCTCGATCGCCAGAGTCTGCTCGGCCACGCTCAAACGGGCTTGGCTAAGCTGGGACCGAGCCTGCGCGACCCGGCCTTTGGTGCGGGCGCCATCGAAAATGGCCCAGCTCGCGCTGACGCCGGTCGTCCAACCATCGTCCGAATCGGAAAAGGAGTTGGAGGTGCGTGATTTCACGCCCTCGTAGCCAGCGGTGACGCTGACCGTGGGCAGGTAATCCGCTTTGGCCACGGTAAGTCCGGACTCGCGGGCGCGCTCGAGTTGGGCGAGCCGCTGAAGCTCGGGGCGGCGAGCCTTGGCGGCGGCGAGCGCGGCCTCCAGCTCGTAGGTGGCGGGGGTGAACGTGAGTTCGCCTTTGAAGTTAGGTACCTTGGCGAGATTATCACCAAAGGGATTCTGGTAGCCGAGCACGGCGCGTAGTTCGTCGATGGCGACGCGGTAGGCGTTGCGCGCGGTGATGAGCGCGGGCTGCGCATTGGCGAGCGCGACTTCGGCGGTCAAAACCTCGAACTGAGAAACGCTGCCCGCTTCGAAGCGATTTTTCACGGTCTGCAACTGCTCGTTGAGCAGGGCGACGCTCTGCTCCTGCACCGTAATACGCTGGCGGTTAAGCAAGACGTCGGCGAAGCGGGTGCGCACGGCGAGCAATACGTTGCTGACCACCGCTTCGATATCGAGCACTGCGGCCTGGCGGGTGGTTTGCGCGGCATCGAGCGCCGCCCGCACTCCTCCGCCACTGTAAACCAACTGGCGGACGTAAACGCCTACGCGCCAATCCTGATAGGCGGTGGGGCTGAACTCTTTATCTTTGCGAGTATAGCCGGCCTCGAGGCTTACGTCGGGCAGGGCCTGGGCGCGCACCTCCACAATAAGGCCTTCCTGCTGGCGGAGACGTTCCCGTGCCTGCCGGATGGAGAAGTTGTTATCGAGGGCGAAGAGCAGGGCGTTGTTCAAGTCCAGCACATCGGGCACGGCGGGAGCGGGCGGAGCCGCAGGGACGGGCGGCTCTGGTTTGATGGCTTCCAGAACGGGAAGCGCGGCAGGCAGGTTGGCGGCTGCGCTCAGGCAGGCGGTGGCTAAAAGGACGGAGCGTTTCATTAAAAGCGGGCTGGGTTAAGTTTGGGCGGAGGCGGGTGTGGCAACGGGTTCAAGCCCGGTCGCGGGCAGCGCATCGCGGGAATGATCCTTGGCGATCAGCATGTAGAGGGAAGGCACTACAAAGAGCGTGAAGAGGGTGCCGATCGCCATGCCGCCGACGAGCACCAGACCGATGGAGTTGCGCGCCTCGGCCCCGGGGCCGGTGACGAGCGTGAGGGGGAAGTGGCCCGCCACGGTGGCGACCGAAGTCATGAGCACGGGGCGCAAGCGGGTGAGGGCGGACTCGCGGACGGCGGCGAGTTTGGTTTTGCCCTGCTCCTGGAGTGTGTTGGCGAACTCGACGATCAAGATGCCGTTCTTGGCCACCAGGCCGACCAGGGTGACGAGGCCGACCTGCGAGTAGATGTTGAGCGTGGTGGTCCAGCCCTCAGTGAAGGGGAAACTCCAGCCGGGCGGGCCGGCGGCCTTGAGCACGGTGAAGATCAGGGCGCCAAACATCGCGAGCGGCACCGAGCCGAGCAGAATAATCAAGGGATCGCGGAAGGAGTTAAACTGCGCCGCGAGCACCAGGAAGATAAGCACCAAAGCCAGCAACATCGAGGGCAGGAATTTACCCGCCTCCTGGCGAAGCTGGCGGGACTGGCCGGCGTAGTCGATGCGCGTGCCGGGGGGCAGAATCTTGGCGGAGGCGTCCTCGAGCGCCTTCAAACCGGCGTCCAAGGAGCGAGGGGCCACACCGGAGATTTTAACCGAGTTGAGCTGGCTGAAACGGTTCAGGCTGCGCGCCTCGACCTTGCGCTCGATGGTGGCGAAGGTGGACAGCGGCACGAGTTTGCCGCCCGGTCCGCGCACGTAGATTTGGTCGAGCTGCTCGGGATTAAGGCGTCCGGAGCGTTCGATCTGGGCGATGACCTTGTAACTGCGTCCGTCGATATTGAAGCGGTTGACGAAACCGCCGCCGAGGGCGGCGCCGAGGTCTGCGCCCACATCCTTGAGGCTGATGCCCATGGCGGCGGCCTTGTCGCGGTCGATGACGACCTCGGCCTTGGCCTGGTCGAATTTGACGTCGGTGGTAATAAAAGCGAACTGGCCGCTCTTGAGCGCCTCTTTCATGACATCTTGTGCCAAGCGAAGGAGTTCCTGGTGATTCTGGGTGCCGGCGATGACAAACTCGACGGGCAACTGGCCGGCGCTGGGCAGTGGATCTGGCAGGAAGGCGGGATGCTGGATGCCGGTGATTGCACCCAGTTTACCCGCCACTTCGGGATAGATTTCAAAGATGGAGCGTTCGCGTTCGTCCCAAGGCTTGGCCAGCATGCCGCCGAAGCCGAAGCCGGAGCCGGTGATTTGAAAAACGTGAGCGCGCTCCGGTGGCGACATCAAGGCATCAGTGGCCTTTTGCGAGAAGTAGGTGGCCTGCTCCAGGGTCGCATTGGCGGGCGGGGAGATGATGCCAAAGATCACGCCCTGATCTTCCTTCGGGGCGAGTTCCGGCGGAGAGAATAGATACATCGGCACGCAGAACAGCGCGAGGACGATCCAGATCGTGTAGACGTAGGGACGGGAGGACAGAGTGCCATCAAGCAGCTTGGCGTAGCGGTCACGGAGCGCGTCGAAGCGATGGGAGACCCAACCGGCGAAGCCCTTTTCTTCATCGCCCCGGCGCAGGATGCGCGAAGCCATCATGGGCGAAAGAGTGAGGGCCACGATGCCCGAGATGCCGACCGCGCCAGCGAGGGTAAAGGCGAACTCGCGGAACAGCGCGCCGGTGAGCCCGCCTTGAAAGCCGATGGGGGCGTAAACCGCCGCGAGCGTGATGGTCATGGCGATGACCGGGCCGACCAGTTCGCGCGCACCGATCAGAGCGGCATCGAAGCTGGTGCGACCCTCGCGCAAGTGGCGTTCCACATTTTCCACCACCACGATGGCGTCGTCCACCACCAGACCGACCGCGAGCACGATGGCGAGCAGGGTGAGCAGGTTGAGGGAGAAACCAAAGGCCTGCATAAGGAAAACCGCGCCGATCAGGGAAACGGGAATCGCGATCAGAGGCACCAAGGCGGAGCGCACCGAGCCGAGGAAGAGAAAGATCACCAAGCCCACGATGAGCACGGTTTCCATGAGCGTCTTGCGCACCTCCTTGATCGCGGAATCGATGTAGGTGGTGGAGTCGTAGGCGATGCGGGCCTGCATGCCGGTGGGCAACTCGTTCTGGATGGTCTTCATCGCTTCGCGGACGCCCTGAATGACTTCGAGGGAGTTGGAGTTTGGCATCACCCAGATGCCCATGAAGACGGCCTTCTCGCCGGAGAAACGCACATCCTCGCCGTAACTTTCGGCGCCAAGCACGACATCGGCGACATCCGAGAGGCGCACGATGGTATCCCCATCCTGCTTCACCGGGAGCTGCTTGAACTCATCGAGCGAGCGCAGGTCGGTGTTGGCGGTGAGATTCATCTGAATGAGCCCGCCCTTGGTCGAACCGATGGCGGACAGATAGTTATTCGCGGCGAGGCGTTCCCGAATGGTGGCGGGCGAGATGCCATAGGCGGCGAGGCGCTCGGGTTTCAGCCAGGCACGGATGGCGAATGTCTGGCCGCCGAGGATATCGGCGCGTTGCACGCCGGGCAGCGAGGTGAGGCGCGGTTGCACCACGCGGATCAAGTAGTCGTTGACCTGGTTTTCCTCGAGCAAGTTGGATCCGAAACTCAAATACATGGCCGCGATTTGGGCGTCGGCCGGTTCCAGATTGATGACCGGAACCTCGGACTCGGGCGGCAGGTCGCCGCGGACCTGGTCCACTTTGGAGGATATCTCCGAGAGCGCCTTGTTGGCGTCGTGGTTGAGCTTCAACACCACGTTGATGGTGGAAATACCCTGGCTGGACGAGGAGTCGATGTAGTCGATGCCGTCGGCGGCCGCGATGACGCGCTCCAACGGCGTGGTGATGAAGCCGCGCACGAGGTCGGCGTTGGCACCGATGTAGGCGGTGGTGACGGTGATGGTCGCGCGCTCAAGGCGCGGATACTGGCGGATGGTGAGCGAATTGATCGCCTGTAAACCGCCAATGATGATGATCAGGTTGACCACGATGGCCAGAACCGGACGGCGGACAAAGATGTCGGTGAATTTCATACGGAGGGCGCGCGCTGCGCGACGGACAGTAAAGGGATCGGAGAGGCGGAGGCGCGGCAGGGACGGTGTGCCGCGCGCGTTGGTTAGGTGTTCTTGGGCGTGGGCGTGAGCGAGGCATCGGGCTGCATCGCGTCGTTGGGGGTGACGCTAGCGCCGTTTTGCAACTTGAACGCTCCGGCGCTGACTACGCGGGCACCGGCGACGATACCATCGGCAATGGCCACGAAATCACCCCGCGCTCCGGCCAGACGCACGAACTGCTGGCGGGCAATGGTCTTGCCATCTTTCTCCTCGACCACGTAGACGGAGTCGCCGAACGGGGCGTAGAGGACGGCGGTGGCGGGCACGGCGACGACCTGGCGTTTGATGGGTTGCACGACGGCGACCTCGGCAAACATGCCGGGGCGCAGTTTTTCGCCGGGATTTTCCAGCGTGCCCTGCACGCGGACGTTGCGGGTAACGGGATCGACCTCGGGATTGATGGCAGTGATTTTACCTACGAAGGGAGCGGCGATACCGTCGATGGTGACGCGTACTTGCTGTCCGGCGCTGACGTTGGCCAGACGCTGCTGGGGCAAGTTGAAGTCGATGAAGATCGGGTCGAGCGATTGCAGAGGGATGACTGCGGTGCCCGCGCTGAGGGATTGGCCAAGATTTACGGTGCGGATACCGACGCGACCGGCGAAGGGAGCGCGAAGTGTCTTTTTGGCTATGAGCGCGCGGATGTTAGCCACCTGGGCGGCGGAGGCCTTGGCGCTGGCATCAGCGGTGTCGAATTCGGACTGCGAAATGGTAGCCTGATCGAGCAGGGTTTTGGAGCGGTCGAGCTGGAGCTGGGCGAGGCGCAAGTTGGCCTCGGCGGCGGCGAGTTGGGCCTGCTCGACGGACGTATCAAGACGCACGACCACGTCGTCCTTGGCTACGCGCGCGCCGTTTTCGACCGCGATCTCGACCACGGTGCCGCCGAGCTCGGCGGCAAGGGTGATGCCCTGCACCGCTTGCAAGGAGCCGATGGCCGTAACCGTCTCCTCCCACTCCTGGGCCACCGCGACAAAAGTGGCCACCGCAGTTGGCGGCATACCGGAGCCAGACTTGCTCATGGAAATGAGCGACTTGATCTGCAGGACCTTTATCAAAACGACCGGGCCCAGGATGATTAGGAGGAGGATGCCAGTGAGGCTGAGTTTTTTGAACATAACGGTAGTGATTTAGAGAAAATTAGTGGTGAGCAGAAACCCCGTGGGCGGGGATGGGAAAAGATTCGGAAGCACAAGCGGCTACCTTGCCCAAGAGGTGAACCAAAGTGCGGCGCTCGTTTTCGTCCAGAGGAGAAAGCAGGGTGCTTATGCGACTAAAGTGCTCGGGAAGGAGGGATTGCAAAAATTCCATACCCCGGGGGGTGAGCTCAACGGAAAGCTGGCGACGATCCACCGGATCAGGACTGCGCGTGACCATGCCGTCGCGCTCCAAGGTATCGACCAGACCGGTCATGGTGGCCCGTGTAACCCCTGATTGATCTGCCAACTGCGCCGGGGTCAAGGTGTGGGATTGGCCCATGCTTTTATCGAACAAGAGCATCAATACGGTAAA
>JAIXRU010000176.1 GCA_027485045.1 Opitutaceae bacterium
CTTCCGCATACGCGGCAATGGCCTCTTGGATAGATTTATGGCGCTCGGCGGACATCGTGGCGTCAGTGTTTTCCAGTGAACACGGCGACGATGCGGATCGAGGGGCGGTCCTCGGTTTCGAGGGTATCGCGAATCCAACGCTGGTATTGGTCGTAGAGGTCGCCGATTTGGCGGCGGGCTTTTTCGCGGGCTTCGGAACGCGGGTCGAAAGCGAGTTCGAGTTGGCGGGTGCGGGCATCGCGGAAGGCGGCGAGGCGGGTGAGCTGTCGATCCAACTCGGGACGCATCTCCGTGGTGAACGACTCGCGGGCGGCATGCAAAGTGGCTTGGATGGCATCCACGGCAGGGCTGATGAGAAGCTGGTGGGAGGAGAAATCGGCGGGGGTGGCGGGATTGGGGATTTCGTCTCGGCCGAAGCGGGTGCGGTCGATGACGGCGGGCAGGTCAAGGGTATCCCGGAGGGTGCCGGACTCGAACCGCACGCCGACCCAGCGCTGGATGAGGGCATGGCCTTTGCGATTGGGGATGATGCCGGTGCCCAGAACGATGACCTCGCCGGGAGCGAGGCCGGGCATGGCGACAACGGGCGCATCATGGCGACCGAAGGCGAAGAGCACCTTATCCTGGAGCCATTCGAGGGCGGGGTGCTGTTGCCAGAGCAGGTGGACGCGCGGCCAGCGTTGGTCCTCTTTGCGGCACTCGCGGATCTCGCGCATGACGGCGGTGCGGTCGGCGGTGAGCACCCAGAGTTTCTCGTCGGTCTGAATCTCGGGCGGCAGGCGGCGGAGACGTTGGAGAAAATCGTCGTTCAGGTAGAGGTGCACCTCCTTGCGGTCGTCGAAAGTCTGGACTTGCAGGTTGCGGCGGACGCGGGAGCGGGCGAAGCCGATGGCGTCCTTGGCCCAGGCATAGTCGTCGGGATAGAAAGATGGCGGCTCGGAGATGTGCTCGGTGATGCTGACGGACGGCTGTGAGGCCGAGGGGAGTTGACCAAGCAGAGCGGCAAGGAAGGGGTCATCGGTTTCGACGGAGCCGCCGAAAGTGGCATCGAACTTGGCGGGAGCGGTGCCGGCTTCGAGGGCGCGACCGATGGCGGCTTCTTCCTCCTCCGCAGTGTGAAAGCCGGTAAATTCGGCGGGGTCGCCGATGTTGGCCTGCACCTGCTCGTCTTTTTGGATCAGGATTTCGAGGATGCGTTGATCGCCGCGAATCTGGGGGTGCTGACTTTCGGTGAGGAGGTAGTGGAGCTGGGGTTCTTTCGCCTGGCCGTAGCGATCAATGCGGCCGTTGCGTTGTTGGAAAGTAAGTAGGGACCACGGGATGTCGAAATGGATCATCCGGTGGCTGAGGTAGTGGAGGTTGATGCCCTCGGAGGCGACGTCGGAGGCAAGCAAGACGCGCAGGGGAGAGGCTTCGTTGCCAAAAGCCTCGACGACGGCCTGCTGATCCACATCGGACATGCCGCCGTGCAGGGTGGTGATCTGGTTTGGCTTTAAGCCGAGGTCGGCGGGAAGGTGGGTGGCCAGCCATTCGAGCGTGGCGATGCGCTCGGTGAAAATGACGAGGCGGTCGTCGGCGGGTTTGGGCGACCAACCGAGACTGGTCGAACCGCGCGGTGCGAGCAGGCCGAGGAGAGATTGGTATTTGGAGAAGCTGGCCGGAGTGATGGTGGCGAGGCGCGCAGAGAGATCTTCGAGAGCAGCGATGTCGGCGGTGTAGCGCTCGGCGTCTGGTCGGGCGCGGGTGCGGCGAAGGCGGCCCTCGATGGTGTTGAGGCAGGCGGCCGGGCTGGAGAAGAGGGATTTTTCGAGCAGCGTGCGGAAGAGCAGTTCGCCGGTTTTGCGTTCTTGGTCGAGTTGTTGAAGGCGAAGATCGGCGAGGCTGGAATAGGCGGACTCTTCGGCGGCGGAGGCAGGGTGTTTGACGAGGGAGACGACGCGCTCGGGAAAGCTGCCGCGCACTTGGGCTTTGATGTCTTTTTTGAAACGGCGGATGAAAAGCCCCTCGATATCCTCAGGACCGTAGTTGGCGTCATCCTTGATCGCGGTGGGGTTCAGCATGTTCATGATGCTGGCGAAGGACTCTTTTTTGCCGTCGTGGGGAGTGGCGGAGAGAAGAATAAGCGAGTCGGAGCGGACGGAGAGCAGCTCGGCGACACGGGAGCGCATGGAGTTCGTGCCGCGACGGGCGACGTTGTGCGCCTCGTCGATGACTATGACATCCCACCAGGCGTTTTCGAG
Source organism: Opitutaceae bacterium (assembly GCA_027485045.1). Classification (GTDB taxonomy): domain Bacteria; phylum Verrucomicrobiota; class Verrucomicrobiia; order Opitutales; family Opitutaceae; genus IMCC26134_A. The sequence goes on from JAIXRU010000176.1 coordinate 2,241, forward strand.
GTGATGACGGTATTCGCTGTCCTGCTTAATGGTGTCGATCGAGATGATCGTCTTATCGAAGTAATGAAAGGGATTGTGATTGGATGGAATGCGGGTGCGGACGCGTTGAAGCCCGGTGGAGTCGAGGCGGACGAGTGGAATGGAGAAGCGGGCCCAGAGTTCTTTTTGAAACTGGGTCATCATGGATTTGACCGTGAGGACGAGGATGCGACGGCCCCGACCACGGCGAATCATCTCGGATAGAAGGACACCGCACTCGATAGTTTTTCCTAGGCCGACGGCGTCGGCGATGAGGATGCGTTGACGCGGTTGCTTGAGAGCGAGTCGGGCGGGATCGAGTTGGTAAGGAAGCACGTCCATTGCTCCCTTGTGGCCGATGCAAAGCCGGGCGTCGGGCGGCACGGTCTGGCGGAGGAGGGCTTCGAGAAAAAGACGCGTGTCGCGGTAGTAGGGAGAGGTGTCGGCGACGGGTTTAGTGAGCTTGGGGTCGACGATACGGATAGGAGCTTCAAGTGCTTCAATGGAATCGTTGAACTTTCCTTCGCGGTCACGGACGAGGGACGAGAGGCCGATAGCGGTGATTAGCTGAGCACCAGACTCAGTGCGATCCACTCGACGGACCAGCCACTCTTCGTCACGAATCAAGACTCGGGCGCCGGGAGCTATGGAGGTGGACGACTGGTTGGGCATGAAGGGTGTGAGATGGGGGCTAAAATCGCTATGGTTTATAACTCAGAACTAACCAGGAAGTCTTTGCCGTAGAGGCTGGCATTTAAAGATTTGGATTAATGATTCTTAAGCGCCCAAAAGCTCTGAGGGAGACAGGCATAGCAAAATTCGGCAATGCACCATCTTTGTGAAGCTGGATTTCGTCGCATGAGTGATCTACCCGTGCGGAACGTTGCCAGGGAAGCGTGATGTGGCTAAGCATTCTGGGGATGATACTCGGTCATAAATCAAACAGCATGTTTCACTTTATCCTCCGAGTTGGGGGCCTTCTCCAGCTGCTAGTGTGCTTATGCCAAGATATGAAAACCTAGGCTTCTTTGGAGTGCAGGGAGTTTTGAATTATTTTAATAATAAGTTACTACTCATTAATCATTAGAGCGGCTTTAAGTTTAAGTAGCTAAGGCCAGCGGGAAGCGCGCGTCGGTGCGGGTTCGGCGCAAGGCGTTTTGGGCGTTGAGGCGAAAACCGGGTGGCAAGCCATAGACCGTGAGCAGTTTTATTTTAGCATCTTCCTCTCGGCTGAAAATGAACACCCATTGTCCATACACCCGCACGAAGGACGTGCCTTCGTGCTGTGGCAAGGTGCTCAGATAGTGTTGCAGGGCGCGGGGGCAATCGGGGGCCGATACCCCAAAGTAATACACTCGTTCCAACATACGGTGCAGCGCCCGGGCATGCCACTTGAGGCGCTCGCGAGCGCGTTTGCAGGCGTGGGTGGTGGTGATGAAGTGCAACATTCGCCAACTCTACCAAAGGGGGTCGGACATCCATGGGGGGGAGCGGGGCTCTGCGCCTGTATTTTTTCGGAAGTATTTTTATGCTGTTACGCACCTAAACGGCTTGATGAAGAGGATGCCGAGTACGTCGATATTCTAATTGGATGCGGCGAACTGTCTCCAAATGCGATTACGGCTCTTGTTCTGATAGTCGGCAAAAGCTGTTAGCTGCGGGAAACGGGGGACTGCTTCGCGCTGGTTCGGCTGGGGGGCGGCGAGTGCACAGCACGTCGCGGGTGCAGATGAAACTGAATGCGGGTCAGGGTAGCCGGTCGGAAGCGTGCGCTAATTTTCAAGAAACTGTGTTTAGAGAGATCGGCTGCCCGATTCCTCGGTAACGGTCCGGGTGGCAGGTGAGGATTAGAATTTGGAGCCGGTCGGCTTGGGTGCCGAGGACATCGAGGATGCGTTCTTGGCGGACGGGGTCGGTGTTGACCAAGACGTCGTCGAGGATGAGCACTTGCGGCTCTTCGGTGGCGAGTTCTTGCGCCACGGCCAAGCGGAGGCAGAGGAGGAGTTGCTCCTTGGCTCCCTGTGATAAGTTGTCGAAAGCATGGGCGGAGTCGCGGGTGCGACCGATGCCGGTGATCTGGAGGTTCTCATCCAGGAAGACTTCGCGGTCGTTGACGCCGGTGAGTTCGGCGAAGGCGGTTGTGAGGCGGGATTCGAGCGGGGTGAGCACGGCTTTGGTCGCGGCTTGTTTGCGGTGCTCGATGAGGTCGTGCGCGATGCGGGTACACCAACCTTGGGTGCGGGCGGCATCGCGGCGGAGGAGTGCCTCGGTCTTTTTTTCTTCGAGTTCAGTCTCCCGGGAATACAGACCCTGGCCACCCAGCGTTTCGAGAATGCCTTTGGTTTGGTCGCGTTCGGTTCGGTTGGATTTGAGGTCGTTGGCGAGTTGTTGAAGTGCGGCGGCAGCGCGTTTGTTGCGCTCGGGGAGTTTTTCGAAATCTGGCGGGAGGTCAGCCTTGGTCGCGGTGACCCGAGCCTCGGCTTTGGTGAACGCGAGTTGCGCGGCGGTTTTGGCAGCTTCGATGCCGTCAGGGTAGCGGGCAGTGAGATCGGTGATCTGAGACTCAAGCTTTCCGAGTCGGGCGCGGTGCTCGCCCACGAGTTTGCTGGCGCACTGGGTGGCTTGGATGGCGGTGCGTTCCTCGGCGCGGAGGTGGTCGAGTTGTTTATTGAGGGCTTTAA
>JAIXRU010000035.1 GCA_027485045.1 Opitutaceae bacterium
GGCACCTTTCAGTGGCTCACTCCCGGCAAAATACTCTCCGAGTATTCCTTGGTCGTTCGCCTCTGAAATGCGCTCGACATCTCGCCTCGTTGCTCGCCTTCGACTGCATCGTTCCGGCTGAGGCCCTCGGCTTCGAGGGTTGTAGGGAGTTTAATCGCCGGTCAGAAAGCAGCTCACTTCGGCGCTGAATTCCGCGCGGGTTTCCATGTGCGGATTATGGCCGGCGGTGGCGATGGTCGCGATACGGGCGGCGGGGAAAATCCCGGTGATGGTGGTGTAGTCGGTCTCGGTTATGTAGCGGGATTTGCCGCCGCGCACGAAGAGAGTGGGGCCGCGGTAGGATGCGGCGGGGTCGAGCGAGTTGGCCTCCAGCTCGGGTAAAGCGGCGGTGAGCACAGGGAGGTTGACCGTCCAGCGCCAGGCACCGGCATCGTCTCGCTCGAGATTGGTGGTGAGGAATTTTCGCATGCCCCAGTCGGGCACGCGGCCTTCGAGTTTCATCTCGGCTTCGCCACGGGACTGGAGGGTATCGAGCCGGAGCTCGTTCAGGGCGGCGAATTCGGCGCGGTGGCCGTGGGAGAGGTAGGATTTGGGTGCGATGTCTACCACGATGAGGCGGCGGAAACGCCCGGGGTGGCGGGTGGCGAGGAGCATTGCGACCTTGCCGCCCATGCTGTGGCCCATGAGCTCGACGGGGCCCAGGTTTCGAGCGTCGAGCCAGGCGAGGACGTCGGCCGCCATGGCTTCGTAGTTCATGACAGGGTGCCAGGGGGATTTGCCGTGGTTGCGCAGGTCGAGGGCGTGGATGGAGCGGCCGGTGGCGGCGAGGTCGGCGGCGGCGGTTTGCCAGTTGCGTCCCGAGCCGAGCAGCCCGTGCAGCAGGAGCAGCGGGGGGCGGTCGGCGGAGCCGGAGGTGCGAGCAAACAAGGCGACGGTATCAAGTCCCATGCGCGCTAGGCAAGACGGGGGGCGAGGGTAGGGGCAATCCTTGGCTTGGTATTTTGAGAAGTGCGCTTGCGGTGGAGATAGAATTACCCGCGCCGTTGACAAACGCGGTCGGGTGGGGTGCGTTTCTCACCTTTTAGCCCTTTCCAACCATGTCCTTTCTCATCCCGTTCCTCTACGTTTTGCTGGTTCCCCTCTCCATTTTCCTGGTTTTGGTGGTGCTCATGCAGAAGTCGAAATCCGATGGCGGCGTCGGAGCCGCGCTGGGCGGCGGCATGACGGAAGCGACTTTCGGCGCCGATACCGGCAACGTGCTGGCCACGATCACGCGCAACGGGACCATCGCCTTTTTCGTGATTTGTTTCGGTCTTTACCTGGCCCAGATCGCGAAGCATCGCGGCATCGCGGTTAAGAGCAGCCTGCCGGTGATCGAGGCTCCGGCGGCCCCGGCGCCAGCGGTCCCGGTGCCTGAGGCTGCCACGACGGTCGCGCCAACCGTCGCTCCGGCTGCGGTCGAGTCTTCGGCCGTGAGCATGCCTTCCGTAACGGTGCCCCCGGTGGCTCCGGCCAAGACGGAACCAGCCAAGTAAGCGTGGGTCTTAACGCGCGTGGGCTCCCACCGCTTTTTCTTTTTTGAGCAGACGGTTCGCGCCGTCTGCTTTTTATTTATGCTGCTGGCGCTGGCCAGCGGTCCGGGTGCGGAAGGGCTGGCGCAGTCTCGGCTCAATCGGCCGCCGCCGCGCTACTTGCAGGCCAAGCCGGACCAGAAGGAGGGGGCGGATATTTTGCGTTCCATGCGTTCGGTGGGTCCGGACGGGGATTATTATCTGGAGTTTGAGCTGCGGGTTTTGCCGAGGCGGGGCGAGGGTGCGCGGATACCGGGCAAGCTGTGGGGTTCGCGCAATACCGAGGGGCCGATTTCGCGCTTGAGCCTGGGTGCGGTGGAGGGGGCGGGCCCTGCGAAGCGGATTCTGGTGCAGGGCGGGCCGCGTCCGGCAGCCTGGCAATGGCCGGCGGCGAACGGGGCGGCGGTGATCGCGGTGGATGATGCGGCGTTGTTTGAGCCGCTGGCGGGTTCGGATCTATCGGCGTTCGATCTGCAGATGCCTTTTTTGTATTGGCCGGAGTTTGTTTATGAGGGGAAAAGCCGCTTGCTTGAGCGACCGGTGGATACGTTTTTGCTCTATCCGCCGCAGGCGCTGGCAAAGCGGCGGCCGGACCTGGCGGCGATGCGGGTGTATCTGGATCCTACCTACCATGCGCTGGTGCAGGCGGAGCAACTGGGGGAGGGGGAGCGTGTGCTCAAATCGTTTCGCGTGAATGGCCTGGCCCGGATCGGGGACCGTTATCTGGTGAAGTCGGTCGAGCTGCGCGACGAGGCGACACGCAACAAGACCCGGTTTACGGTGACGGCGGCCGCGCTGGGGCTGGATTTTTCGTCGGCGGTGTTTGCGCCGGGCAATCTGGCGTCCGAGCCTGCGCCGCCCTCGGGGCTGACGCGGTTGGCGGAGTAGGCGGGGCGGGAAGCGGTACCGGGTTAGTCGGTTTCGAGGAAGGCACGCAGGCCGGTTTCGGCACCGAAGAGCACGAGGATGTCCTCGGCTTGAAAGGTTTCGTTGAGGCCCGGGAGGCCGAGCGTGCGGTAGTTGGTGGGGGCGTCGGGGTCCGCTTTTAACAAGCCGCCGAGCAGGGGTTTTTCCCGGCGTTTGATCGTCACCACCCGCACATCGTAGCGTTTAAAAAGTTCCGCCCGGGTGGTGATGGACTGGCCGACCAGCGCAGGGGGAACCGCGGCTTCTACGATGGCGAAACCGCAGCCCATGTCGGTGCCGTCTTGCGCGCCGCGCATCAGGAGCGAGTGGGCCAGACCACGCGCGGCGAATTCCTCCGGCACGACGAGCCGGTCCACTTTGAGCAGGCGCAGCAAGCGGCCGTGCATCGGCGAAAGCACCCGGCAGACGAGTCGCCTGGCCCCGAGCTCGCGGGCGCGCATGGTGAAGGCCATGGACGCTTCGAAGTCATCGCCGATGGCGATGATGACCGCATCCATTTCCGGAATGGGAAAGCGTGCCAGCGGAGTCGTATCCTCGAAGTCGATCAGCGCGGCGGCCGCGACTTCGTCCTTGATGAGGGAGAGATTATCCTCCTTGCGGTCCAGTGCCACGACTTCGGCGCCGAGTTGCGCGAGTTGCAGGGCGAGGTTGCGGCCGAAAACTCCGAGTCCGACGATCAGGCATTTCATGGTAAAAAAAGGGTGTGGGGCGGGCGGCTGGTTTAGAGCACGACATTGGTTTCCGGCAGACGCAGCCCGGTTGGCTGGCGTCGGGTGATGAAGCCGAGCAAGAAGGTGAGCACGCCGATGCGCCCGACGAGCATGGCCACCACCAGAACGAGTTTGGCGGATTCGCCGAGCTGCGGGGTGAGGGCCCGGCTGAGACCCACCGTGCCCACGGCGCTGACGGCTTCGAAGACCAGATCGGCGGCCGGCAATTCCGGATGCAAGGCGCAGAGCGTTACGGCCACGGCGGTGATAAAGCCCATGGCGACAAGCAGCGTGGCGAGTGCCCGGTTGGCGAGATCGTCGGGCAGGCGCCGACCGAAGGCCTCGATGTCGCGCCGTCCGAGCAAGACCCGGCGGAGCGATAAAAACGCGAGGGCGAGGGTGGAGGTTTTGATGCCTCCGGCGGTGGAGGACGGGCTGCCGCCGACAAACATCAGAAACATCATGAGCGCGGCGCTGGCCGGCAAAAGCGCCTCCACCGGAGTGATGTTGAAGCCGGCGGTGCGGGCGGTGACGGAGTGAAACAAGGCGGTGAACCAAGGCGACTCCGCCGCGACCACGCCGGTGCCGCGACCGAAGGCGAACTCGGTGAGCCATAGCAGCAGGGTGCCGCCGGCGAGCAGGGCGGTGGTCGTGACCAGGACGATGCGGCTGTTGGCGGTCAGGCGGGGCGGGGCTTGCAGCCGCAGGCCGAGGCGGCGTTTCACGGCCCCGGCGGCGAATTCCCAGAAATTCTTCACCACGGGGAAGCCCAGACCGCCCAAAACGATGAGCAGCATGATGAGGCTCAGGAAGCCGCGTTCGCCTTGAACGCGTGGATCGGCCAGGCCGCTGGAGAGGGTGGAGAAACCGGCGTTGCAGAAGGCCGAGACGGAGTGAAACAAAGCGAAAAAAGGCAGGTTATCCGGTGCCTGTGGTGTGCCGGTAAGCGAAGCGTGGATTAAGAACGCCCCGGCCAGCTCGACCCCGAAGGTGAAGACGATGATGAGGGCGAGGACAGTGCCGACGTGGGAGAGGTTTTCCTCGCTTAACAAATCCTGCAGGCCGATGCGGTTTCGCAAGGATACGCCGCCGGCCGTGAAGTAGGCAAAGAAGTAGGTGAGGGTCATGATGCCCAGCCCGCCCACCTGAATGAGGCCGAGGAGGACCCATTGGCCATGCTGGGTCAGCACGGTGGATATGTCGACCGGGCTGAGGCCGGTGACGCAGACTGCGCTGGTGGCTACGAAGAGGGCGTCGATCCAGCTTATCCCCTGCTGCGTGGCGTGCGGGGTTTTGAGCAAGAGGGTGCCGACAACGATGAGCAGGGCGAAGCTCAGGGTGAAGACCAGGCCGGGCGATAGAGTGCGGCCGTTTAGCCAGCGGTTCTCGCGCAGGGCGCGGAGGGAGAGTGAGGCGAGCAGAGCGAGCTGGGCACCGCCGAGGTAGAACAAGGTGATGGTAGCCGGGGCCAGATCGCTGCCCAGTTGCTGGAGGACGCGGATCAGGGCGTCGCCCCAGAAGATTTCCAGGATCGAGGCGGTGGCGAGAAGCACTTCGATACGCCGTGATCGCAAGAGGGCGAAGCGGCGGCGCACGATCAAGAAGCGAAGGGCTTCCTGCAGGACAAAGCCACCGAGGATGCAGCGGGTGGCCAGCCCGACCAGATCCCGACGTGCGTCATCCAAGGGGAAGCCTAGGATCAGGCAAAAAAGGCCGAGGGTGAGAATGCCGCCCAAGCCCAGGGCAGTATCCAAAACGCGCTTTATGCGCGGGTGGGTGACATCGTAATCGGTAGCGGGCACGAAAAGGGAGAGACTTTATCCACAAGCGTTTTAACGAGGTGGCAAGTGTGACTTGGTCCTAAAAAACAGAGTGCGGAAGCGCGGGCCTGGCGCGGGGAGCGGGCCGGCGGAAACCGGGGATTTGCCCATGAGCCAGATTTTTTTGGGTAAGATTTGATTTGCCGGCGTGTTCGGGACACGAATACGGGTGTCTGACTGCATTTCCTCTTAATCCAACCCAACTAATCCATCATGGCTAAAAAATCCGTTCCCGCTCCGTCTCCGCTCACCTTTGATTTGCCCCTCTCTTTGCTCGACAAGATCGAGACCCAGCGCAAGCGCCTTGGCCTGGCCTCGACCTCGGAGGTCGTGCGTCATGCGCTGGCCGAGTTTGATCTCGCCAAGTTCGAATCCAGCACGGAGGCCCGCCGCCAGATCTCGGTGCGTCTGCCGGCGAGCGACAAGGCCTCGCTGGCCAAGGTCGCCAAGAAGCAGCAGGTCAGCCTGGGCGAGATCCTGCGCGCGGCGGTGGATGCCTTGCCGGAGAAAAAAGCGGTAGAGAAAAAAGTGGTGGAGAAAAAGGCCCCGGAGAAAAAGCTTCCGGAGAAGAAAGCGGTCGTGAAGAAGGGCAAAAAGTAAGCGGCCGTTTCGCGTTCGTTTTTTAAAACCCACCCTTGCGTCATACTTAATCCATGAGTCTTGCCCCCGCACCGTTGTCCACTTGGGCCCGTAACATTTCGCCTTCTCCCACGCTGGCCGTGGATGCCAAGGCCAAGGCGCTCGCCGCGGCGGGCGAGGACGTCTGCGGCTTCGCCGCCGGCGAGCCGGATTTCGACACGCCCGAGCACATCAAGGAGGCGTGCATCGCGGCGTTGAAGGCGGGCAAGACCAAGTATGCGCCGACGCCGGGGATCGAGCCCTTGCGGCAGGCGCTGGCGGACAAATATCTGGAGGACTACGGGCTGAAATATGCTCCTTCGCAGGTGATCGTGTCGCCCGGTGGCAAGTTCTCGTGTTATCTGGCGATTCTGGCGACTTGTTCGCCGGGGGACGAGGTGATCATTCCGGCGCCGTATTGGGTGAGTTATCCGGAGATGGTGAAGCTGGCCGGGGCCACGCCGGTGATGGTGCTGGCGGACGACACGACGGGGTTCCGGCTGACGCCGGCGCAGTTGGAGGCGGCGATCACGCCCCGCACCCGCTTGCTGGTGTTGAACTCGCCCTCGAATCCCACGGGCGCGGTTTACACCCGGGCCGAGATGGAGGCCTTGGTGGCGGTGGCGATGAAGTACAATCTCTACATCCTTTCGGATGAGATTTACGAGCATCTGACCTATGACGGGGCGAAGCATGTGGCCCCGGCGACCTTCTCGAAGGACGTGGAGGCGCGCACGATCATCGTCTCGGGTTTTGCCAAGACCTACGCGATGACGGGCTGGCGTTTGGGCACGATCGTGGCTCCGGCTCCGATCGCCAAGGCAATCGCGGAGTTGCAGAGCCAGACGACGAGCAATGCCACGACCTTTGCCCAGTGGGGCGCGGTGGCGGCGCTGAAGGAGAAGGAGAAGACGCAGGCGGCGCTGGCGCATATGCTGGTGGCGTTTGACCGGCGGCGGAAGTTTTTGCACGCGGAGTTGAACAAGATAGCCGGCGTGCGCTGCCTGCTGGCGGAGGGCGCGTTTTATCTGTTCCCGAATATCTCCTCTTTCGGACTTAGCTCGGAGGCGTTTTGCACGCAATTGCTCGACCAGAAGAAGGTGGCGGCGGTACACGGCTCGGCGTTCGGCGCTGAAGGGTATTTGCGGCTTAGTTACGCGACCAGCGATGCGATCATCCAGAAGGGCGTGACCCGGCTGGCGGAGTTCTGCGCGGGGTTGCGGAAGTAAGGGCTCGAACGGCGGGGCGCCAGGGCGGGAGGCATACCGCCATGGCGTCAGCCGGTTTGCGAACGGCGGGGTGCGGCGACCCCGCCCTAGTGCGAGTGGGAGGGAAGCCTGAGGCTCAGGCGTTGCGCTTGAGGGCGTCTCGGACTTGGCGGCAGGTGTATTGGGCCTGTTCGATTTCGTCGGCCATGCGGTTGGGGTTAAAATCCGGGCTCTGCATGATGGCGTGATCGGCGGGCAGTATCCAAGGATTGGTTTCGAGGCGGTATTTGTTCAGCTCGGCGCAGGTGCGGGCGTAGTCGAGGGCGATCAAGAGGGGGTCGGCGGCGCGGGCGAGCGCCACGTTCTGGTTGGCAACGCGGACGTGGACGGCGGGGTTGAGTTTCCAGTTGCGCAGGAGGGTGGCGCCGGCGTCGGTGGCTTTGAAGCCGACGGTGAGGTATTCCCATTCGTCCAGGTTGGTGGTTCGGTTCCAGTGCAGGCCGGGGTGGGTTTTGGAGAGGAGTTCGTTTATCACGACGCGGCCGAGGGCGTGGAGCAGGCCGACGAGGTAGGCTTCGTCGGCGGGTTTGCCGAGGCGCTGGGCGCGGCCTTCGAGGAAGACGGCGCAGAAGTAACTGTAACTCCAATACTCGTCGGCGGTCATGCCGTAGGCGACGAGGTCTTTCATGAAGACCTGTTTGGAGAGGGCGGCGCCGAGGAGGGAGATGACGCGGTTAAAGCCGACTTTGATGAGGGCGTCGTGCAGGCTGGTGGTTTTCTGGCCGACGCCGAACTGGATGCTGTTGCTGACGCGGATGACGCTGGTGGAGAGGGCGCCGTCGGTTTGAAGGAGGCGGCCGATGTCGTCGATGCCGGTGTTGGGGTCCTTGAGCAGAGTGCCGAGGCGGGAGAGCACGGCCATGTTACCGTGAAGGCCTTCGATTTTTTGCAGGGCGACGCGATACTCTTCGATTTGGGCGTTGGTGGCTTGAGGCGTGGACATGGCGTCGGCAGGAAATAAGCGTGGTTTAAACGCTAGGGCTAGGCACCTAAACCGAGACAGTCGATCATCTTACTCTGCAGATCTTGCTGATTGAAAGGTTTGGTGAGGTAACCGGTGGCGCCGGCCTTGAGGGCGGTGATGATGGAGTCGCGGCTGCCTTCGGTGGTGATCATGAGTACGGGAATTTCTTTCCAACGCAGGTCTTTGCGGAGTATTTGCAGGAATTCAAGCCCTCCCATCACGGGCATGTTCCAATCCAGGCAAATGAGTTGGAAGCCGGTGGGGTCGGCCTCGAGCTGGGCGATGGCTTGGGCACCGTCCCCGGCACCGGAGCAATCGGCGCCGAGCAGGGCGGCGGCGGAGGCCACGATGCGGCGCATGACGGCGGAATCATCTACGACGAGGATCTTCATGGGGAGGAGAGGGGAGCTAGTAAGCGGGTAAGCGGGTGGAGGCGGGGGATGACTAATGACGAATGACCAAGGACGAATGACGGAGGGCGGGGGAGCGGGGGTTAGGGGGTTTGAATGAGGGCGCCGTGCCAGCCGAGGCCGCGGTAGGTTTCGTAGCCGGGGGTGCGGTGGAAGGCGATGAGGCGGCCGCGGGCGTCGGTGGTGCAGCCGGAGGTGCGGTTGCCGGCTTCGAGGTGGATGACCTCGCTAAGCACGCCCTGGCCGTCGGAGGCGGCGAGTACGCGGCCCTGGGCGTCAAGGAGTAGGGCGCGGGTGCGGGTTTTTTCGTCGGCGGTGAGGCGGACGCCCCGCACGACGGCGTCGGATTGGGGGGTCCAGTCGAAGTGGATGCCGATGACGCCGAGGGTGCGGCCGTTGGTGTCGCCGTTTTCACGGATGGAGGCGGCGTAGGTGGCGACGGCGGCGTTGGCGAGGGGGTCGCAGCGGTTGATGTCGGAGACGGAGAAGTGGTCGCCGGAGGTGCTGGCGAGGGCTTCGCGGAACCATTTTTCCCCGGCGACGGAGTGGCCGGCGACTTTGGGGTAGCGGGCGGGGCGGCCGTGGGTGAGGACGCGGCCTTGGGTGTCGCAGATCCAGATGTCGAGGTAAACGGTGTAGGCGCCGAGGATGATGCCGAGGCGCTGGGAGGCGTGGGCGAGGATGGCGGGGTCGGGGTGGAGGGCGGCTTGAACGACGGCGGAGTCGGTGGCCCACCAGCGTACGTCGCAGGTGCGTTCGTAGAGGTTGCGGTCGATGATTTCGATGGCGTTGAGGGCGAGGTCGACGAGGCGGACGCCGCGGACCTCGGCGGCCATGCGTTCGCCGACGGCGCGGAGTTCGCCGAAGGCGGTCTGGAGCTCGCGCTCCATTTCCTCGGAGATGCGGGCGACCTCGACGGCGAGGGCTTTGACCTCGTTGGCGACGGCGGCGAAGGAGCGGCCGGCGTCGCCGGCTTTGGCGGCGGTGATGGTGGCGTTGAGGGCGAGGATGCGGGTTTGGAGGGCGACCTTGTGGATGGCGGAGAGTTTGCGGTCGGCGATAGAGGCGGCCTGGTCGGCGAGGAGGAGTACGCGTTCGGGGGTGGCGGGACCGGCGGTGCTGGCGTCTGGCGTCGGGGGGAGGAGTGCGGTGGACATGGAAGGGATGAGTTAGGAGAGCTGGTAAGCTGGTAGAGCTAGTAAGCTGGTAAGCTGGTAAGCTAGTATAGCTAGTAAGCTGGTAAGGGGGGGTTAGGGTTTGCGGCGGTAGAAGATGGCGTCGCCGATGGTTTCGGAGGCGAAGAGGTCTTGGTGGCCGAGGAGGGATTCGGAGCCGCCGAGGAGGAGGTGGCCGCCGGGGTTGAGGGCGACGGCGAGGCGCTGGAAGAGGCGCTGTTTAAAGGCGGCCTCGAAGTAGATGGCGACGTTGCGGCAGAAAAGGAGGTCGAACTGGCCGAAGGGCTTGAGGTCGTCCTGAAGGTTGTGGCGCTTGAAGGTGACGCGTTTGCGGATGGGCTCGGCGATGGACCAGATGGGGCCGGCCTGGGTGAAATAGTTTTTACGCCATTCTTCGCCGAGGCCGCGGATGATTTCGATCTGGTTGTAGCGGCCGTTGCCGGCGAGCAGGAGGGTGCCGGCGGAGACGTCGGTGCCGATGATTTCGAATTGGTCGGGGCGGGCTCCGGGGAGTTTGCCCTGGCTGCAGAGCTGGTCGATGAGCATGGCCAGGGAGTAGGGTTCCTGACCAGTGGAGCAGGCGGCGCAGAGGATGCGGATGCGGGGGCGGGTGCGCAGGGTGGCGGCGAGACGGGGGAGGAGGTGCTGGCGCAGGGCGGCCCAGGGGCGTTCGTCGCGAAACCAGTAGGTTTCGTGGGTGGTCATGGCATCGACGATCCGGTCGCGGAGTTTGCCCGTGAGGTCGGCGCGGGCGAGGCGGACGAAGTCGGGAATGTTGGTGGCACCGGACTGGGCGATGATGACGCCGAGGCGGGCTTCGAAGAGGTAGCCTTTTTCTTCGCCGAGGTGGATGCAGCAGGCCTCGGCCACGTATTGGCTGAGGAGGCTGAGGTCGCCGGGGTTTTGGACTAGGGAAGCCATGGGGCGGGGAGAGATTAGAAGCGGGTGCGGGCGAGTTCGACGAGGCGAGGGGCGATGGCGGGGAGGGGGAGGATCTCGTCGGCGAGATCGCGGCGGACGACGGCGGCGGGCATGCCGTAGATGACGCAGGTGGCTTCGTCCTGGGCGATGGACCAGAGCGGAAGGGAGCCTTTTAGGGCGGCGACGCCGTTGGCTCCGTCCTCGCCCA
>JAIXRU010000223.1 GCA_027485045.1 Opitutaceae bacterium
CGTTATGCGGAGGAAATGGTCAACGCCCTGCCTTGGCTGGATGGCGCCAGCCTGACACGCAGTGCGACCGGGGTTGGGTTTGCCCGCCTGGAGGGCATGGAGGCGGTCGCGGACCTGCTCGGTACTATGCGAGGATCGGCACCCGCGCGGGCCAAGGATGTGCAGGCGGTATCCATCGCCCGGTTTGCCCGGGATTCGGTCATTATGGTGCGCACGTCCGAGGTGGCTGAGATCGTGTTTGGCACGCGCGAGGACTTTTACCGTCAGATAGCCCGGCTTGATTATATCCTGGACGAATTGCGTGCCCGGCCGGGTGCGGCGCCGATACGTTCGATCAATCTGGCGATCGGCGGCAATCAGGTGCCGGTATCTTTCGAGTTGCCCCCGGCCCCCGCCGCCCCGGCCTCGCGCTCCAATCGCCCGGCCCCCGCTCCGGCCAAACCGGTCCGCATCCTTTTTCGTCTTTAACCACTCTGCATCGCCTATTCCTCCTTTGTCGCTGTGAGCTATAAATCCCGTATCGTCGGTGCCGTCGAAATCGGCACATCCAAGGTTAGCGTCCTGGTCGGCGAAATTGCCGGCTCCAGTTTAAACGTCATCGGCTTGGGTGAATTTCCTTCGCGCGGGGTGGTCAAAGGCGTGGTGGTGGATGCACGCGCCGCCGGCGAAGCGACGCATCGGGCCATCGTGGCCGCTGAACAAAGCGCGGGGGTTCGCTTACAACAGGCCTATCTTGCGCAAAGCGGCAGCCACGTTGACGGCTTCTATCACGAGGCATCGGTCAATGTTTCCGGCCTGGAGGGCAGGGTGAACCAATACGATATTGATACGGTTTACAGTCTGGCCAAATCGAAGGCCTTGCCGCCCGGGAGGTGCGTGGTGCATTTTCTGCGGCGTCCGTATTATTTGGATAATACGCTCTCACCCTCTCCGGAAGACATCCGGGGCAGCCGACTTTCGGTCGGTGTCTGGCATGTGCATGGTGATCAGAACCGCATCGCCGACGGCGTGCACATTATCCGCAACTTCAACCTTCCGCTTACTGAGCTCGTGCTCGCGGGACTTTCGGGCGGCAACATCCTCACGACCCCCGAAGAGCGTCAGCATGGAGTGCTGGTGATCGACATCGGCGCGGGAACGACGGATTACGCCTACTACCGCCACGGTCGCGCTTACCTGGCCGGCGTCGTGCCGGTGGGCGGCGCGCATCTGACCAACGATATTTCGCTGGGTTTGCGCATCACCGAAGGCCAGGCCGAGAAGATGAAAACGCTTTACGGGCGCGCCACCATCGCGGCCAAGGATCGTAGCGAGGTCGTCTGGTTAAACGGCGACATGGGCATCGGTGACCGGCGTTTCCCGCGTATGACTTTGGAGCAAATCACCACCGCGCGCGTCACCGAGATATTGGAAGTCGTGCGCAAGAAACTGGGCACGCTTTACACGGCCGAGGAGACGCTTGCGGGGGTCGTGCTTACGGGTGGAACCGCCGCCCTTTCAGGCATTGAAGACGCCGCCGCCCGGGTGTTCGGCGTGACCGCCCGCATAGGTACTCCCCGGATCGAAGTCGCGGAGAAGCTCCGTCACCCAACTTTGAGCACGGCGCTCGGCCTGTTGTATCAGGGCTTCACGCAACAACTCGAAAACGAGGCGACGACGCCACGCACCTTTGGAAGCCGCATCAAGGGCCTGCTGGATCGTCTCGCGACGGTGTAAGCGCCCCGTTCACCAACCCTGCCACTGTTCTTCGCCATGCCATCGAACGATTCCACCTCTGAGATGCCGCTCCCGTTTTCCGCCGATCTGCTCACCGACCGTCGTATCGCCATCAAGGTGATCGGGCTGGGCGGGGCCGGGGCCAACGCGGTGGACCGGTTGAAAATGGAGAATCTGGACCGCCTGCAGATGGCGGTGATCAACACAGACGCCCAGGCCCTCGCCACCAGTCCGGTGCAGGATAAAGTCCTGATCGGGGCCGCGGTCACCCGCGGGCTGGGGGCGGGCGCGGATCCTGATCTGGGCCGTCTGGCGGCGGAGGCGGATCGCGAGAAGATCGCCGCCGTGGTCAAGGATTGCGACCTGGTGTTTTTGCTCGCCGGCATGGGTGGCGGGACGGGTTCCGGAGCCGCGCCGACGGTGGCGGAAATCGCGGCCGAGCACGGTGCGGTGGTGATAGCGTTTGTGACTTTGCCGTTCAGTTTCGAGGGCGGACGCCGGGCCAAGCAGGCGGACGAGGGTTTGCAGGCGCTGCGCCGGGTGTGCGATGCGGTGATTCCTCTTTCCAATGATCTGCTCCTTCAGGAGGCCGCCGAGGGTGAGACCGTGTTGGACAGCTTTGCCCGCGCGGATGAATGGATCGGACGCGGGGTAAAATCCGTCTGGTCGATGATGTTTCGCACCGGCCTTATCAATCTGGATTTCGCCACCCTGCGGCAGGCCTTTCACACGCGAGGCGGAAAGACCCTTTTCGGTCTGGCCAACGGCGCGGGGGCGGATCCGGTGGCCGAGGCCTTGGAAAATCTCAAACTTTGCCCCCTGCTCGCGACGCCGGAGTTTGCGCGCAAGGCGGACCGCTTGCTGGTCAATATCGTAGGCGGCACCGATCTTACTCTGCCTAAGGTGAATGAGATCATGACCAGCATCACCGAGCAATTCGGCAAGGAAGGGCATGTGATCATGGGCGCGGTTATTGACGAG
>JAIXRU010000246.1 GCA_027485045.1 Opitutaceae bacterium
AAACGCAACTCCGAGCGCCGCAACGCCACCCTCCTCGGCACGGTCGAGGAAGTGTTGGTCGAGGGCGCGGATAAAACCGGCCTGCGCTACACCGGCCGCACCGCCGGCAACCGCGTGTGCATCTTCGACGCCAGCCCCCGCCTGGTCGGACAACTCGTGCCCCTGCGCATCACCCGCGCCAGCGTCAGCACGCTCTACGGAGAACTCGTGCTCGCCGAAGTCTAACTTCAACCGCCGCCACCTACTCGTTCTACTAGCTTATCCGCTTACTAGCTCCACCCGACTCCTTCAGTCCTTCCCCCTTTCCTCGCCCTCATGACCCTCTTTCTCTCCACCCTGCTCGTCGGTCTATTCCTGCTGGTGCTCGGTGGCGCGCTTGCTGCCGACACCTCGCTGGTGCGTTCGTCGCTCAAGTCGTTCCCCCGCTCCGCCCCCGCCGCCTATGTGCTTTTCGGCGGCGCGGCGCTCTGGTTTCTCACCCGCGTATCCGTGCTCTCCGAGGCCGACTTCGGGCAGTATCGCAACCAACTCCTGATCGGTTTCGCGCTGGTAGCCGTGTTAAGTTTCTTCTGCGTGGCCGAATTCCTCGCGGTGCGCGGTCTCGCCTCCCTTATCCTGCTCGCCGCCGGGCCGCTGCTCGCAAGCGCCTACGGTGAATACGCCATCCCGACCCGCCTCTTCATGGTCTCGATCATTTACGTCGCGCTCACCGCCGCCTTGGTGCTCGGCGCCCAGCCCTACCGCCTGCGCGACGCCATCGACTGGTTGCAACGCGTCCCCGGCCGCGCCCGCTGGTGCGGCGCCACCCTCGCCGGCTATGGCCTGCTGCTCGTCGGCGTCGCCTTCACCTACTAAAAAACCCGCCCATGCCCGACACTGGTCATTCGTCATCGGACATAGGTCATTCCCCCGTCCTGCTCGTCCTCGCCGGCCCGGCCGGCTCGGGCAAAACCACCCTTTGCGAGCGCATGGTCGCCGAAGTGCCGGGCTTTTCCCGCGTCATCACCACCACCACCCGCGACCCCCGCCCGGGCGAGGTCAACGGCGTGCACTACCACTTTTTCACCCCCGCCGAGTTCGACGCGCAGATCGCCGCCGGAGCCTTCCTCGAATGGGCCTGGGTGCATCGCAAAAACCGCTACGGCACGCTCGCCTCCTCCGTCTTGGAGCCGCTCGCCTCCGGCCGCAGCTTGATCATGAACGTGGACGTGCAAGGCGTGGACAACTTCCGCCGCGCCGCCGCCGCCAACCCCGTTTTGGCCCGCCACTTCCTCGATATCTTCATCGACGTGCCCATCCCCGAACTCCAGGCCCGCCTCGGCGGACGCGGTGAGAGCGCAGACGAGATCGCCCGGCGCATGCAAACCGCCGAGCTCGAACTGTGCGCCCGCGACCAGTTTCGCCACATCATCGTCAGCCGCGACCGCGACCACGACTTCGCCGCCCTGCGAAAAATCTACGAAAAAACGCAAACCCCTCCGCTGACTCACTGACCCGCTCGACCTGCCGGCATTCACTCGCCAATCTGCATCGAGTCATTGCCTCTATTCCCCTCTAACCCTCCGCCGCCATGACCACCCTATTCGCCACCGCCGCCGCCAAAACCACCGTCTTGGAAAAGCTCCAGGCCGTGCCCAAGGAAACCTGGATCAGCCTGCTGGTCGCGGTCTTTGTGATCTTCGCTTTGGTTCGAATCTGGAAATCGCTTAAAGAGATCAACGAGTTCGTGCCCTGGATCGTTCTCTTCTCCGTCGGCGGAGCGGTGATTCTGTATTGGACCTACGAGCGCACCGAACCGAAGATACTCTCTCCTATTTTTAACGAACTCGCCAGGGTTCTGCCCTCTCGCGTCGGGTATAAAGACGCCCCGACTCCCTAACGAAATCGACCCCCGCTCATCACGGTTGACCGATGGTCTTGTCCTCGATCGACGCGATCACGTTGCCCGGTTTCAGCAAAACCACGCGAGCGGAATGGTTGGCGACCTCCTCGGTCGCTAGTCGGCAATACGCGATCACGATCACCAAGTCACCCGTGCGCACCAGGCGCGCAGCCGCACCGTTGACCTGCACCTGACCGGCGTCGCCGTAGATCACATAAGTGGTGAACCGGGCGCCATTGTTGATATCGAGCACATCCACCTGCTCGAACTCCAACAGTCCGGCCGCCCGGCACAGGGCGCGATCCAAGGAGATCGACCCCTCGTAATCAGGATCGGCGGCGGTGATCGTGGCGCGATGCAGCTTGGTTTTTAGAAAAGTGCGAAACACAGGGATAAAGGGAAACCATCAACGCATTCCCCCGCCCTCGGCAAGCGCGCTTGTAACGTTTGCTTGTCGCGTTTACCTGTGCGGCCCACCGCGGCCACTCACGCTCCGCCCAGCCAGTGGTCTACCCAAGCGCACAGGGAACCCACCCCGGCCAGATGTGCCGCCGCCGATGAATCGCCCGGCCGATAGATTCTAAACGTACGCCCCGCGCCCACCACGCCCATCTCTTGTAGATCATTATGCACCACCGCGTCCACCCCTCCAGCCGTCAACAGCCGCCCCACCGCCGCCGCCCGCGCCAAATCGTCCGCCCCATGCGTCAGTTTAAAACCCAGCACCCGCACGGGCCGGGGTGACCAGCTCTTCAACTGGGGAAGCAGTTTCGGCGTCGGCACCAAACGCACCACCAACTCGTCCGCATGCGAACTGAGCTTACCCCCGTGGGATAATTCCGGACGATAATCCGAAACCGCCGCCGCCTGAATAACCGCCTCGCAGGTTCCCCCGCCCAGAACCGCGCGCATGCGTTCCCCGAGATTCTCCGTCGACGTAAACGCCCCGCACACCACCCCCTCGGCGCAAGGCCGCACCGCGCCCTCCCCGTGCAAGAGCGTCACCTCGTGACCGGCGCGCGCCAAGGCATCGGCCAGCGCCGCCCCGGTCGAGCCGGTGCTCACGTTGGAAACAAATCGCACCGCATCGATCGGCTCGCGGGTCGCACCGCTGGTGATAAGGATTTTCATATCTGGCCTATGACCACGAGAGCCGTTCCGGGAGCCGTTTATTCCCGAAAAAATCAGGCGATCTTTGTGCCTAGCTCCACCAGTATATGCCGCACGAGCGTATCCGGATCGAGCAAACGCCCGGGACCGATCTCGCCGCAGGCCAGCGTGCCGTCCTCGCTAGGCAAAACCCGCACGCCCATCCCGGCCAGCCTGGCCAGGCTCGCCTGGGTGGATGGATGTTCCAGCATGGCCGAATTCATCGCCGGCGCCACCCACCACGGCTTGCGTTTCAGTTCCCACGCCAAAAACAAAGCCCCCAAAGGATCGTCGGCCAGCCCGGCCGAGAGCCGGTTCAACGTATTGGCCGAAGCCGGCGCGAGCACCGCCAGATCCGCCCAACGCGCCACATCGATATGCTCCATCGCCCGCCCCGGCGTCCACAGATCCACGAACGGCGCCCGGCCGGTCAGTCCCTCCAAAGTGGCCGCGCCGATGAAGCGCAAGGCTCCGGCCGTGACCACCGTCTGCACCTCCACTTTGGCCTGCACCAAGCGCGAGATCGCGTGACAGGCTTTGTAACAAGAAATGGATCCCGAGAGTGCGAAGAGAACGCGCGACATGGTAAATTCAGCGAACGAGGTTAACGTTAAAAAAATCGGTAACTCATCAGTAACTCTCCGCCGCACCGGGGAAAGAGCGCTCCACCGTAGCCGCATGGAAAGCCGCCAGGCCTGCTCGCGCCGCCGCCCCTGCCGGAGCAAACTCCCGCACGAACCGCGGCCGGTGCCCGCTCGTCAGCCCGAGTAAATCCGCCATGACCAAAACCTGCCCATCGCACCCCGCCCCCGCGCCGATCCCTATGGTGGGCACTCCGATAGCCGCCGTGATCTCGCGCCCCAGCGCCTCCGGCACGCATTCCAAGACCAGTCCAAAAGCCCCCGCCGCCTCCAGCGCACGCGCCTGCCTCAGCAAGGCATCGGCCGCGACCGGGTTTTTACCCTGCACCTTATACCCGCCTAGTGCGTGCACCGCCTGCGGCGTCAGGCCCAGATGTCCCATCACCGGCACCCCGGATTCCACCAAATGGGCGATCACATCCGCATGCCCGTCGATCCCTTCGATTTTCACCGCTTGCGCCCCCGCCCGTAGTAGCAACGCCGCGGTATCGACCGCAGCAGCCAGCCCACGCCGGGCCGCCAGAAAAGGGAAATCCGCCACGATCAACTTGCGCTGCCCCGGCTCGCCCAAACCCCTGGCCACCGCCGCCGTGTGCCGTGCCATAATCTCGGGCGTGGCCGCAAACGTCGTCGGCTCGCCATCCAGCACCGTGGCGAGCGAGTCGCCCACCAAGACGCAGTCCACCGGAGATTCGGCCAAAAACCGGGCCTCCCAATGCGTGTAAGCCGAGACCATGCTGATCGGGGCCTGGCCCTTGCGGGCACGAAATTCGAGGACGGACTTCATAACGTTTCCCAACACTCTGTCCGAAACATACGCGGAAACGCACCAAAAAATCACCGCCGCTGCGGATTGCGTTTCCCACCCCTGGCCCATCCCCAGTCCTCAGCCCCAAACCCATCTTCCAGTCCTCCCCCCTCCCGAGCTTCTTTCCGGCCCCGGACCAAAACTTCACCGATCCGTGTCGCCATCGCAGGCACCGGGCGGCATGGCCGTCCAATACTTCGAGTCCAGCTATCTGCTAACCTGGCTCAGTGCCCCCATCTGGGGCGTCTGGCGCACCAACCCGGCCTGGCTCTGGCGACTCTCTTCCCAACGCGGCTCCAAAGGCGTACTCGGCGACGTCGGCGTGCACTTGGTGGACTTCGGCACCTATCCCGCCGGTCCGATCAAAACCGTCTTCGCCCGGCTCAAGACCTTCCCCAAAGCCCCGCCCAACCGCATGGGTGCCTATAAGCTCGATGCCTGCTTACAATCCGCTACCACCCGCCAACCCGTCACGCTTTGATCCATTTGGGAGAAAAATTAAAATATCGTCCAAAAAGGCTCAAAAAGGCGGTCAAAAACCACGTTTTCAGCCCGTTTTAACGCGTTTCCATGTGTCATTTAGGTTACGTCAAAACCCGAATTTTACCTCTGTAGAAGAAATCTAGTTAAGCTAAAAAGCGCGTTAATTTACCCGTTTTGGGCCTATTCCAGGGCTTTTTTGCATTAAAAACGGGTTAAAATTGGGATTTGCCAAAGCTCCGATCACAATCATTGAACGTCCCCACAGCGAACCGGTCTAAATCCCCGATAGCGCTTACTTCACACTATAACCCTGGCCCTACCTTGGACCTCAAACAAATCAAACTCGTCATCGACCTCATGAAGCGTTCTGACCTGACCGAATTCGCGGTCGAGGAAGAAGGCTTCAAGCTGAAGATCCGTCGCGGTGCCTCCGGCTCGCCCGTCATCAGCGGTCAATCCTACGGCGGCTCCGCCTCCCCGTTCCCGACGCACTCCGCGCCTGCTCCGGCCCCCGCCGCCGCACCCGCCCCTGCGCCCGTCACGCTGAACGCCCCCTCCGCCCCCGCAGGCGACGAGGCCGGCATCATCTTCGTGAAGAGCCCCATGGTCGGCACCTTTTACAAGGCAGCCTCCCCGGAATCCAAATCCTTCGCCGAACCCGGCACCAAGATCTCCGAAACCAGCGTGGTCTGCATCATCGAAGCGATGAAGATCATGAACGAGATACAATCCGAGGTAAAAGGCACCGTCATCGAAGTCCTCGTTGAAAACGGCTCCCCGGTCGAATACGGCCAGAAACTCTTCAAGGTAAAACAAGGCTAAGCCACGCCTACCGCTACTTTATTAATTCATAAACCACTAATAATCACTAATCTTCACTAATTCATTAGTGACCATTAGTGCCTATTAGTGGTTTAACTTTTTCCGACCCTTCTCCCTACCGTGATCCAAAAGATCCTCATCGCCAACCGCGGCGAAATCGCTCTTCGAATCGTCCGCGCCTGCCGCGAACTCGGCATCAAAACCCTCGCCGTTTACTCGGAAGCCGACGCCCAGTCCCTCCACGTCCAGCTCGCCGACGAAGCCATCTGTATCGGCGGCCCGCGCGGCGCCGACAGCTACCTCCGCGCCGATCGCATCATCGCCGCCGCCGAGATCGCCGACGTCGATGCCATCCACCCCGGCTACGGTTTCCTCTCCGAGAACGCCAAATTCGCCGCCCAGTGCGAGGCCTGTAACATCAAGTTTATCGGCCCCAACTCCAAATCCATCGCCATGATGGGCGACAAGGCCGTCGCCAAGGACACCGTCCGCAAGGCCAAGGTCCCCACCGTCCCCGGCTCCGACGGCCCCGTTACCAACGAGACCGAGGCAGTCAAAATCGCCCGCAAGATCGGCTACCCTGTCATCATCAAAGCCGTCGCCGGCGGCGGCGGTCGCGGCATGCGCATCGCCCACAACGACGTCTCCCTCGCCAAAGAGTTCAACGTCGCCAAAAACGAAGCCGAAAAGGCCTTCGGGAACGGCTCCGTTTACCTCGAAAAATACATCGAGAAACCCCGCCACATCGAGTTCCAGATCCTCGCCGACAGCCACGGCAAAACCCTCCATCTCGGCGAACGCGACTGCTCCGTGCAACGCCGCCACCAGAAACTGATCGAGGAATCCCCCTCCCCCTTCCTCACTCCCGCCCTGCGCAAGGAAATGGGCAAGGCCGCCATCCGCGCCGCCGAGGCCGCCCAGTATACCAACGCCGGTACCATCGAGTTCCTCGTCGATGCCAAGGGCGCCTACTACTTCATCGAGATGAACACCCGCATCCAGGTGGAACATCCCGTCACCGAAGAGGTTACCGGTATCGACTTGATCAAGCAGCAGATCCTTATCGCGAACGGCGAGAAACTCGCCTTCGACCAGGGCGACATCACCTTCACCAAGCACGCCATCGAGTGCCGCATCAACGCCGAGGATCCGGCCAAAAACTTCGCCCCCTCCCCCGGCACCATCGGCCTCTACTACGCCCCCGGCGGCCACGGAGTGCGCGTCGATAGCCACGCCTACTCCGGCTACACCATCCCGCCCTACTACGACTCCATGATCGGTAAGCTGATCTGCTTCGGCTCCACCCGCAAAATCGCCCTCGAACGCAGCTACCGCGCCCTGAGCGAATACCTCATCCGCGGCATCAAAACCACCATCCCTCTGCAAAAAGCCATCATGAGTGATCCCACCTTTATGGAGGGCAAAGCCACCACCGCCTACATGGAGGAGTTCTTCGCCCGCACCCCCAGCGATCTCTACACCAAGTAAGTCCGCGCCCCTCCCCAAACACCCGCCCGAGGCCCTCTGCCTCGCCCCAAAAGCCGAGCCCACCGCTCGGCTTTTTTTATTCCTTACATCCGCATTCCCGTCCACCCGTGCCCCCGTGCGTTTTTTGGCAAAACCTTGCCAAAAATAAAAAATCTACACGCGCCCACTTTTCCCGCGTCCACCTGTGCCGTTAAATACGCGACCAACCCTGACTTTTCCCGCCATTTTCCTCCCCACTCCCCGCCTGCCTTTATGTGCGCTCGCCCTACCACACCTATCACCGGCCGCGAAATCTCCTTCGGTGAAGACGAAATCATCGTCTCCAAAACCGACCCGCGCGGCGTCATCACCTACGCGAACTCCGTTTTTCTCCGCGTTGCCGGTTACCAAGAAGCCGAACTCATTGGCCAACCTCACAACCTGATCCGCCACCCCGACATGCCCCGCTGTGTTTTCCGCCTGCTCTGGAATACGGTAAAAAACGGCCAGGAAATCTTCGCCTACGTGCTTAACCGCGCCAAAAACGGAGACGGATACTGGGTCTTTGCCCACATCACCCCAAGCTATAACCGACAAGGCGTGATCACCGGCTACCACTCCAACCGCCGCGTCCCCCATGCCGATGCCCTCGCCAAAGTACGGCCACTCTACGCCGCTCTTCTCGCCGAGGAGCGTCGCCACGCCTCGCCCGATGCCGGAATACAAGCGTCCACCTCCCTGATCACCGCCCGCCTTGCCGAGTCCGGTCAAAGCTACTCGCAATTCGTCTTCGGCCTCTCCGCCCACACCTGCCTGGCCTCCTCCGTTCGTTAACCTCCTTCGCCGCCCGCCATGCTCTCCCGGTTCTTACCCCGCCCAGCCGCCACCGCCGCCAGCCTCACCGCCGCCACTTCCGGACCCGCCGACAGTGCATCCGCTCCCGGTGCAGCGCCAGAACTCAACGACGACGAAGCCCTTGCCCGCATCACGACCCCCTGCGTGCGCGTTGCCGATGGCGACCTCGAAGCCCGCATCATCGGCCTCTCCGGGCACCCGCGCTTCGGCCCCACCGCCATCGCCATCAACAACGCCCTGGACCGCGTCGATTCCTACGTCCGCGAGACCGCCGCCTCCATGCAACATTGCAGCGACGACAAATTTCACCGCCCCATCCTTCTGCGCGGTATGCCCGGTGCCTTCCGCCAAAGCGCCCTCATCATCAACCAGGCCGGCTCCAAGATGCAGGCCAACCACAAACAGCTCGGAATCATCGCCGGCCTCGCCCGGGAAAACAGCGCCTCCGTCAGCACCGTCGCCGCCGCCTGCGAAGAACTCCACGCCACCAGCGGTGAAATCTCCCACCAAGTCGCCGACACCACCCGACTCACCGGCAGAGTCATGGCCGACAGCGAAAGCGCCGTGCGCGCCGTCGCCGCCATGAACGCCGCCGCCACCCGCGCCGAAGCCCTCATCGGCCTAATCAACAAAGTCGCGGAACAGACCAACCTGCTTGCCATTAACGCCACCATCTCCGCCGCCCGCGCCGGCGAACACGGCCGCCGCTTCGCCGTCGTGGCGACCGAGGTAAAACAACTCGCCAGCAACACCGCCGCCGCCACCGAGGATATTCGCCAGCAAGTAACCGCCATCCAGCAATGCGTCGCCGACGTCGAACAACGCATCGCAGCCATGAACCAGTCCATCGGCCAAATCCACCGCTCCACCGACACCATTTCCCAATCCGTGCAACAACAGGTCATCGCCACCAACGAGATCACCCGCACCATCAGCGACGTTTCCTCCAACACCCAAAAAGTCTCGGATCAAATCAGCCAAGCCGTTAAGTGAGCCTCCGGCCACCGCCTGCGCCTACTCGCCTACTCGACTACTTCTCCGGGCACCCGCGAAGCCTCCCGGTCGTGAACCCAAAAACGGTCCACCACGCGCCCATTGCGGCTCAGGTCATAGCCCCACTCCGTATCGCTCACCGTCAGCTCCCATCCTTCCTGGGAGGGAATGGTTTCCGATGACCGCGAAAGCACACAAAGCGCCTGCCAGGCCTCGGTCTTGGCCCGCTCAAACGCTGCCTCCGGCTCGTTAAAACAACCCAAAAAACTCCGCCGCTGATTGGGCTTGCCGTCCGCATCCTGCACATAGGTAAACCGCATCACGGTGAAGGTTGGGAAAATTGAAGACTTCATAGGATTTTTATGCACGCTTGCTTAAGCAGTGCCAAATCCGCCGGCAGACAAACGCTCAATAATTTTTTACAAAAAACATCGGCTACGATCCCCAACCTCGCCGGATTAAACTGATCGCGATCGCCGCCAAAAGAAGCGACACGATCTTGGAAATCGCCCGCAACCCCGTCGGCCGGATCACCCGCACCAGCCGGTCCGCCTGCGAAAACGAAAGCGCCAGCAACCCGAGATTAACCGCCAGCGCCGCCAGCGTCACCGCCAGCCCAACCGTCTGCGCCAGCAACAGTAAGGTCGCTATCGCCGCCGGCCCGGCGATCAGCGGCATGCCCAGCGGCACCACCCCGAAATCCTCCGGCACCTCCAGCGGTGCCGCCGCGATCGGCTGCAATAAATCCCGCGACGCCAAAATAAACAGGATCAACCCGCCCGCGATTTGGAAATCCCCCACCGTGATGCCTAGCGCCGCGAAAATCCCCTGCCCGAGAAACAAAAAAACCAGCGCCACCAGCCCACCCGTCACCACCCCCTGACGCGCAATCCGCCGCTTCCTCGCCTCCGGCACCCCCGCCCCCAAAGCGATAAAAATCGCCGCCAGCCCGATCGGATCCAAGGCCACAAAAAGCGGAATAAACGCCTGAAGAAAACGAGCAACCAGATCATCCATGAACCCAAGCTAAGCCCTTCGCTCCCCAGCCGCAAGCCACCCATTTCCCGGCCCGCCGCATGAGTCCAAACCTTTACCGCCCCGCCTCCTCTTGCCTGCCGGATATGTCAGGCTCAGCAGCCCGACGCCCGAGCAACAAATAATACGTATCTTTTTGAATAACATAAAAATCCCTCTTAAAAATCTGCAATAACCTAGCCCGGCTGGCTTCGGGTATATTCTGAAAAGAAGGCATCGACCAACTGTAGTTCAATAAAGGCTCGGCGCTAAACGCCAGCAGTCGCGTCTGCGGATCCAGGTAACGTTTCTCAAGCGACTCGTAAGTCTCCAACTGAAGCTTGCCCGCCACCTCAGGTGCTAATTCGGAAGTGGCGCTGAAGCCACCCATGCGTAGCGTGGAAGGCACCGGAAGCCCGGCCTCAACCGCGAGTATGATATTTGGCCCAATCAACGGCTGCCCCCCCGGCACCCATAACGTGACACGACGCGACGCCTCCCATAACAGCGCCGGCAAATCCGCGTCATAAGTCGGCACACCCGGAGGCAGCCACCAAGAAACCAAATTTGGCGGCAAAACCCGTGAGTAGGATAAATTAATCAGCGGAGCCGTAATGAGCGCGCCCACCCCTATCAACACCACCTGCGCTCGCATAAAAAAATGATTACCATCATTAAACGCACGATATAAAACCACCCCCGCACTCATCGCCAATGGCAACAAGAAGGGCACCGCATACTCCTCGTAGGCACCTCTCGGCAAAAGATTGGCCGCCACAGCCGCAGTCGCGGCGAGAGTCAGCCACCCTTCGCGAGGTTTAATGGAAGTTTTTCGACGGCAAACCGCCACCAAAGCACACAACACCGCCACCCACAGCGCCGGCGCGAGGGTAGCGAAAGACTGCCACAACACGTGCCAATCTTTATTGGGCAGCGACAAGCGGTGAAATTGTAAAACCCAGAACACACTGCCCTCCGGTGCCGCCAGATAAAATGGCCCCAAGACCACCGCAGCCATGACCGTGAGCGCCGCCCCGCCTCCCAATAGACGAACGGAAAAGGTCCCCCCTCCGCCCGTGAGCGAAGCAAGCCAAAGCACAGCAAAAAATGGCGCGGCGGGCAGCCTGCACCCGACACCCAACACCCCAAGGACCCCAATCAATGCGGTGCGGCGCCACCCCGCCGGCTGCTCCAAAAACACCCAGGCCGCGGCCACCACGACCAGCGCCGTGAAAGCATAGGTCTTACCCAGGTGGATGAAATACATCCACGCCGGCGTCAGGGAGAACACCACCACCAAAAGCAGCCCGACCCAGGCGCGGGTACGCCGTGCGAGCCAGAACGCAGCCAGCGCCAACGCCAACGCGCCCCAAACCCCGTTCACCGCTCGCTGCTCGAACAAACCATACCCCGTGAAACGCATCACCAAGCCATTAATGTAGGGCAGGAGCGGCGTCTGCGTATACCCGAAGTCGCGATAAGGCATCTCTCCCTGCATCACCGCGCGGGCCGCCACGGCGTAAAAACCTTCGTCGGCATTCATGCTGCCGAAAAACACATGTCCCAATGCGCTAGTAAGATAGAGTAAAACAACCCCGACTGCACAGCGCCTCAGCCAAGGCCCGCCACCCAGAATGGTCACGGCGTTCATCGCAGTCTGTTCGCTCCCTCATCGTGCGCGTCAGGGCTGGCGTCGCGCCCACCGCATGCGCCGAAGCAACAGGGTTTCCTGGACGAGCACACTGTGATCAGTCGACGTTCAACGACACCGCCGACCTTCGCGCTAAGGTTTATGATCGTCGATACGCCGACCGATGCGGGCGTGCTCATGGCGGCGAAAAATGCAGATCCAAAAACTTCATGCACAACAATCCCTCAAGCTAGGCAGCCGGGCCCGCTTGGGAAGCGTTTTCCCGATCAACCATGAGAAGCGCGACGTCCCTGTCTTCCACCCACGCCCTGATAGGCATTTAGGCCACTTCGCTTCAGAATAGACAAATACGGTCGATACCTAAGCAGGGCGCAAGGACGTGCCCGGCGCAGCGGCCTAACACCGCTTCGCTTAACCCAAACCACCGATGATCAAGGACGATCTTAGTTCCCCGCCGCTTGCGGCCACGCAAACACCACGCGCCAAACCGCCGTGGACAGGACGCAGCGCCCACGCACCACCGGGCTACAGCTCTGGGTCGCCACCCCCCGCCACTCGCCTCCCCCTTTCGTGCCTGGCCGCTGCGCCTGCCCGTGCCGCGCCCGCCACCCCGGCCACCACGCACCCGTCTCGGGCCTTCCCCGCCCAGGCTCCGCCCTGCCCGCGCATTCCCCCGGCCACCGCTCCGCCTCGCGGCCCACTCGGCGACCGCTCTCCCGGTGCGCGCCGTCATCTCCCGACGCCGCCCTACCTCCTCACCCCTTACTACTCCATCAACCCGTATCACCCATCTGTTTTTCGGCTATTTCCGAATCATGAAACCCGTCACTTCACCACCTTAACCCACTACTCGTTATGAGCATAAGCATAAGCAGTAATTCCGCCGCCATGTGGGCGTCGAACAACTTGGCGAGCACCAATAGCTCGTTGCAACGCAGCCTCACCCGCCTTGCCACCGGCACCAAAATCATGAGTCCCACCGAGGATTCAGGAGGTCTCGCCGTCGGCCTGAAACAACGCGCCGCCACCAACCGGCAGGATGCCGCCAACACCAACATCGGCAACGGCACCTCCTTCCTGCAAACTCAGGACGGAGCCCTGCGCCTCACTGCCAAAATCATCGACCGCATCGGCGAGCTCAAAACCCTCAGCGGGGACGTCACCAAGAGCAGCTCCGATCAGGACGCCTACAACACCGAGTTCTCCTACCTCCAGGATCAACTCACGTCCTTATCCAAGGAAAAGTTCAACAACGTCTCCCTCTTCAGTGCCAGCGCACTCTCCGTGCAAAGCACCGAGGACGGCGAAACGATGATCTCGCTTACCGGCATCGATCTGTTCGGCGGTGGCTCACCCACCAATACCGCCGACATCGCCAACGCCGCCAACCTGAGCGCGGTCAGCCACGACACGCTCACCGGCGCGCTCCAGAACGTGGCCGACCACCGCGCCACCAACGGCGCGCTCCAGACCCGGATGAACTACGCCTCCGAACTGCTGACCGTGAACAAGACCAACTTGGACGCCGCCATCAGCCGTATCATGGACGTGGATGTGGCCGAGGAATCCACCCAGCTCGCCCGCTGGAATACCTTGACCCAATCCGGCACCTCCGTGCTCGCCCAAGCCAACCAAAGCCCGCAACTCGCCCTGAAACTCCTCACCTAAAACGAGTGCGTGGTCGCCGCACCCCGCCATTCGCAAACCAGACAACGCCTCCCACCCAACTCGCACCGGCCCACCAACCGGTGCGACCACCCCCCAAGCACCGGGCGGTGGCGCAGCCGCGCCGCCGCCTCACCCCTTCAAGCCCGCCAGCGCCTCCCGCGCCCGCATCTTGGCCGACTCATCGTAGAGTTCCACCGAGGGCAGCGCCAAACCGCGCTCAAAACTCGCGCGCGCCTCCCCCTCCCGATCCAAGGCCAGATAAGCGAACGCCAGCTCCAAGTGGTGCGGCACCCGCTGCGGAGCCAAGGCCACCGCCTTTTCCAACTGCCGCACCGCCTCCTCCTTCGAAGCCTCGGGCAGTCCGCCGTAAATCAGCCGGACAAAAAACCTCTTGGTCGATCCCAGACTCGCAACCTCGTAGTGCCAGCGCCCCAGCACATGGTGCGCCCAGTCGTAATTCGGATCGAGCACGATGGCCTGCAAAGCCGCCTCCCGCACCTTGCGCGAGTATTCAATTTTCCCTCGCGTGTCGCTGTAAACCCCCATCTTGCCGTAACAAATCGCCAGCGAGAGCACATTCACCGCGTTGTCCGGCGCGAGTTTCACCGCCCGTTCCGCGTAGACCAGGGCCTGCTCCGCCTGCGCCTTGCGCTCCGCATCACTAGTCACCACCAGGCCCAGGTCGGAAAGCTGCTGGGCGATTTTCTGTAAAATCACCGCATCGTCCGGCTGCAGCCTGTCCGCCTCGCGATAAAGTTCCAAAGCCGCCGCCACCTCGAACCGGGCCTCCGCCGCCCGCGCCCGCGCGAGCACCTCGGTGACCCCCGCAACTTGCGCCGACACCACTCCCGCAAGGACCGAAAACAGGGCCGTCCAGAGCATTGTGCGCAACGTCATGTGCCCACCCTGCCTCTCCCTTCACTTTTCGCAAACGCCGACGCCACCCGACGCTCAAAACAACTCCGCCAACTGCGCCAGATACGCGTCAAACCAGATGTCCGCCCCCAGAAAGTAAATCGCCGCACCCACCGCCAGCATCGGCCCGAACGGCACCTGCACGCCCAGCGCGAGCTGCTCCGTCACCGCACCCTGACCGTCCTCCACGCGCGGCGTGATCGGGGCCTTTTTACCCGAAGCCTTCTGCCACGCCCACGCCAGCGCCACCCACACCGTGCCCACAATCGCCCCGCCGAAAATCGAAAACAAGGCCCCCTGCCAGCCGCAAAACGCCCCCACCGCCCCCACAAATTTCACATCGCCGAACCCCATCGCCTCCTTGCGCAGCACCGCCTCCGCCACCAGCGCGATCCATAAGACCACCCCGGACCCAATCAACAGCCCCACCAAGCCCGTGCCGCCCGAACGCAGATGCGCCAGCAGCGGTATTTCCCCCGCCGCCCCGTGCAGCGCCGGAAACCCGAACGACAACCCCACCCCGGCCACACCCAGCCCGATCGTGAACACATCCGGAATGATCATGTGGTCCAGATCGATGAACGTCGCGCACACCAGACAGCTCAAAAACAACATCCCGAGCAACGCCTTCTCCGGCCCGAAGCGCAGCGCGCAGCCCAGAAACAACCCCGCCGTCAGCAGCTCCACAAACGCATACCGGAACGCGTAAGGCCGCCCGCAGCAGCGCGCCTTCCCGCGCAGGATAAACCACGAGAGCACCGGTATGTTGTCGAACCACGCGATCGGCTTGCCGCAGGCACAATGCGAGCCCGGCGTCACGATGGATTTCTCCAAAGGCATCCGGTAAATCACCACGTTTAAAAAACTGCCGACAATCGCGCCGAAGCCCGCCGCGCACAGCGGGAAAAACCAGGGGAACTCCAGGGCGAAAACGGCAAGATTGTAGTTCATGTCGAAAGCAAAATAGGGCGCGGCCTAAACCGCAGCGTCCGCCAGCGGGAACGAAGCGGCGGCGGCGGTCAACTCCACCCGGCTCACCGTCACCGCCTGACCGCGCAGCAACACCCGCTCGCCGCGCACCGCCACCTTCACCACCCCGCCGCGCTCGCTCGCCTGATAGGCGGTAAACTCGCTCCGCCCCAAACGCGCCTGCCAATACGGCCCGAGCACGCAGTGGGCCGAGCCCGTCACCGGATCCTCGTTCACCCCCACGCCCGGCGCGAAGAAGCGCGACACGAAATCAAACCCCGGCGTCGCCGCCCGCGCCGTCACGATCACCCCGCGCCCCGGCACCGCCGCCAGCCGTCCGAAATCCGGCCTCAGCCCGCGCACCGCCGCCTCATCCGCCAGCTCCACCACGAGATCGTAAGTCGAGCGCGACACCGCCACCACCGCGCCCGCCGCCACACCCAGCCCTTCGATCAATCCGGCCGGAACCTCCACCCCAAGCGACGGCAGCGCCGGGAAATCCAGCTCTATCCAGTCGCCCTCTTTTCGCGCGGTTAGCTCGCCGCTCAAAGTTTTAAACCGCGCCACTTCGTCCGCGCCCAACACCCCGCCGGTCCACAAAGCATGCGCGGCGGCCAGCGTCGCGTGCCCGCACAGGGCCACCTCCGCCGCCGGGGTAAACCAGCGTAGCGCAAACCCGCCCGGCGCCGCATGCAGAAAAGCCGTCTCGGAAAGATTCATCTCCCGCGCGATCAAGCGCATCGCCGTCTCGCCGACCGGCGCCGCCGTCAGACAAACCGCCGCAGGATTGCCCGCAAACGGCCGGTCCGCAAACGCATCGATCACCTCCAGTTTCATGCCCGCCCTCCGGCCGTCCCGAAGCGACGCAGATTCTTCAAGGCCACATCAAATTCGCGCGGCAAGGGCGCGGTGATCGTCACCGGCTCGCGGGTCAG
This sequence comes from Opitutaceae bacterium, assembly GCA_027485045.1. Lineage (GTDB taxonomy): Bacteria > Verrucomicrobiota > Verrucomicrobiia > Opitutales > Opitutaceae > IMCC26134_A. The sequence continues at coordinate 16,253 of JAIXRU010000246.1, forward strand.
GGGATGGTTAACCGTCAGCTCGCTCGCATGCAGCCCGAGCCGCGCCAGCAACGGCTTCTCCTCGTCGCGCCCCTTGTATCCACGTTTCAAATCCGAAAGCCGCAGCTCCACATCCGGCACGCCGTAAAACGGATCGGCCAGGATCGGCGCGCCCGCCGCCGCCAGATGCACCCGCAACTGGTGGGTGCGCCCGGTCAGCGGTGCGCACTCCACCCAGGCAAAAGCCCGCCCCAAGCGGTCATGAAACCGCTCCAAGGTCCGGAACACCGTGATCGAGGCCTTGCCGCCGCGCCGCTTAAAAACCCGCATCCGCCCCGGCTGCTCCTCGTCCTCGCCCAGCGCCAAATCGACCGTGAACTCCGCCGGCAGCAGCCCCGCCTCGTCCCGCGCCACGCGCCCCACCTTCATCGCCTCGTCCACCGGCGGCACATAACAGAGCGCATGGTACACTTTCTTCGCGGTCTTGGACTGGAATTGCCCCGACATGAAATCGAGCGAGACCTTGTCCTTGGTGCAGAGCAGCACGCCCGAAGTGGCGGCATCGAGCCGGTGCACGTTGGCGACGTGATGTCCGAGTTTTTCGTGCACCATGGCCATCAAGTTGGCGCGGGCCTTGTCCCAGCGGTCGGGCGCGATCAGCAGGCCGCTGGGTTTATCAAAGGCGAGGAGGGCGTCGTCCTCATGTAGGATGGGCGGAAGCATACGTGCAGCCCGCATACAAAACACCCGCCCGCCAAAGCGAAAGCCCAAGCTTCGCCCCGCCACCCCCAAAAGACAAAGTAACCTATTGGGTTACTTTGCCGGCCTGTTCTTCCCGTCGCCCCGCATCTCGCCCCATAGCTGGGATTGTAACAAAACCGTGACAGCCAGGTGAACACGCGGTGACGCCGCCCGCGCGGGCTTGCCCGCCCGTGTCCATCTCGCGAGGGCTCAAAGCAGTCCATAACCTCGTACCCAGCCAAACGTCCTTCGCCCATCGCTCACCGTCCGCCATGCTAGAGTCGAAAAATCCCCCCGCCCGCTCTTTCCTCGCCGCCTTCGGCCGGTTTTCCCCGGCCCAGCCGCTCCGCACTTTGCTGCGCACCACCGGCAAACGCTTCAATCCGGCGCGCGTAGAAACCCTTTCCTCCGTCGCCGGCCCCGCCGTGCGCGCCTGCCTCGCCCGCGGCGAGGGCGCGCCCGAGATGCTCGCCTGCATCCGCCGGGAAAATCGTCGCGGCACCCAACCCACCATCGTGCTGGGCGGCTATGTGCCCGACGCCGGCGAACAAGTTTACCTCGTACGCGGCTTCCTCGCCCGCCAGGGCAGCATCTACTTCGTGGACTACCCGCGCACCGACTTCAACTCCGCCCTGCTTGCCGCCCAGCTCAATGACCTCGTCGCCGAGATCAATGCCCGCGAAGCCTCCCCACCGGTCGTGCTCGCGGTCAGTTTCGGCGCTGGCGTGGTCCTCGACTGGCTGCGTCGCACCCGCCTGAGCGGAAGCTCCGCTCCGCACCTCGGCGGCCTCATCCTCATCAGCCCCGTCTGCTCCTCCCTTGATATCGTCGCACCCGGCGAGACCAAGCCCACCACCTTGCTCGGTCGCGCGCTCAAGCCCATGCTCGACGCCCCGGAAACCGAAAACGCCGCCGCCGTGGAAAAAGCCCGCGCCATCTTCGCCCGCATGTTCGAGGCCGGAGCCCAAAACAAGACCGCCCTCGCCACCCTCCTCACCCGTCACGAGCTCAACGAGCTCCGCGCCGGCGTGCAGGCCACTATCGCGGGAGTCACCCCCGCCGGAGCCATGGCCCGGGTGCGCGCCATGCAAGCCATGGCCTGCCCCTCCACCTACCTCACCCCCGAACTGCTCCCGCTCAGCGACGCCCCCGCCCTCATCCTCTATGCCGAGAAAGAGGGCGCCGTGCTCAGCGATCGTGCCCCCGGCCGCCACGTCCTGGAAAAATCCTGCGCCAGCTTTTTCCCTCGGGGCCTCTGCCGTATGATCAGCAACCCCCACGGCTCACCCATCCAGCATGCCTCGCTCATCTTTCACGCCAGTAACTTTTTACCCGTTTTCGGCCGTTTCTACCGTTCGCTAAAAAAGCATAAAGCCTTGGTTTCTATATGAATTCCCTTGCGACACCTCCGGCCGGAGACTTGCTACCCCCTGTCTCCGGTTCAGAGCCGCCCATGCCCTTACCACCCAAGTCACTGCTCGCCTTCGGTGCCCGTATCATGAGCGGACGCACCTCGCGCCGCATGAATGCCCCCGGCTGGGCCCTTGCCGCGCAGGATAAACACGCCGCCCGCCTGCGCCGCGCCCTCGCCACCACCAGCTATGGTCGCAGTCTCGGCATCGAAGCACGCCTGTCCGATACCCTCTGGCGCGAACGCGTGCCACTGCGCACCTACGAGGCTTTCGCCAACGACATCGAACGCATGAAAAAGGGCGAGGCCGACGTGCTCTGGCCCGGACGGTGCAGCTTTTTCGCCATCTCCTCCGGCACCACCGCCGGCCGCACCAAATACCTGCCGATCACCGATGGCATGATCGCCCACTTCCGCAAAGCCGGGCTCGACTCCCTCCTCTACTACGCCGCCCGCACCGGCCGCGGCGACGTCTTCGGCGGCAAACACCTCTTCCTCGGAGGCGCCACTTCCCTCTCCCCCCTGCCCGAGGCCCAAGACCACCCCGCCTTCGCGGGCGACCTCAGCGGAATCACCGCCCTAAACCTGCCAGGCTGGGTCGAAAAACACCTTTACGAACCCGGCTTTGAGATCGCCCAGATGACGGACTGGCCGGCCAAAATCGCCGCGATCGCCGCCCGCTGCACCGACCGCGACATCCGCCTGCTCGCCGGCATCCCCAGTTGGGTGCTCATCCTCGCCACCGCCATCCTCGAACGAGCCGCACAAAACTCCAAAGGAGCCCGCACCTTCCGCACCCTGCGCGAAGTCTGGCCGCACTTCGAATGCCTCGTGCACGGCGGCGTGCCCATCGGCCCCTTCGCCGGCGAACTCCGCGCCGTCTGCGGCCAAGGCGTTAACTTCCACGAAGTCTACCCCGCCTCCGAAGGCTTCATCGCCGCCCAAGACTCCGAACCCGAAGCCGGCCTGCGCCTCATGGCCGATGCCGGCATCTACTACGAATTCCTTCCCCTGGCCGATTACGACGACGCCCGCCTCGAACACCTCGGCACCCGCGCCGTGCCCCTCTCCGGCGTAAAAACCGGGGTCGACTACGCCCTCGTCATGAGCACCCCCGGCGGCCTTACCCGCTACGTCATCGGCGACGTCGTGCGCTTCACCTCCACCGCCCCCGCCCGCCTCGTCTACAGCGGCCGCACCAAACTCCAGCTCAGTGCTTTCGGCGAACACGTGATCGAGAAAGAACTCACCGACGCCCTCACCACCGTCTGCAACCGCGAGAAATGGCAGGTGGTCAACTTCCACGTCGCGCCCATCTTCATCAACTCCCTCACCGGCCAGAAACGCGGCAGCCACGAATGGTGGCTCGAACTGCGCGTAGGCTCCTACAGCACCCCCCGCGGACCCGCCATAGCCGAGGCCCTCGACGTCGAACTCCAACGCCTCAACGACGACTACGAAGCCAAACGCAAGGGCGGCGGCCTGCTCATGCCCACCGTCCGCCTCGTCATGCCGGGCGTTTTTGAACAGTGGCAACGCAGTGTCGGCCGCTGGGGTGGTCAAAATAAAATGCCCCGCTGCCGCAGCGACCGCCAGATCGCCGACGAACTCGCCAAACACTCCCCCTTTCACGACGTTGCGTAATACGGGCGGCGTGCCCGTGGTCATCCCGGCCTTTCCGCCTCGCTGGCGGCATCCGCCAGGGACGGCCCGGACGACTTGATTTTTAAAACCCGGTCCCTCGCCGCCGGCTCGTACGCGGGTTGCTCTCCGCCCCCCTTCGATAAGGGGAAAACGCCTTCGAGGGAAGTTAGTATCATAAAGTTGATACAACTTTCGCGCACATTTTAGGGAAACGAACCGAAGGCCGTATGTAACGTACATTACGGAAATGTGAAATCACGCCGGAATCGGATCCGTTGCATTGACTCCGCCGGATTCTCGCCCGCCTTCGCTGGGACTTAAATTTTAAAACCATTTTTATGACTAAACTACTTAATCACGCCTTCAGCTTGCTCGTGGTACTGCTGTTATTCGTCACTGCAAGCACCACCTCCTCCGCCCAGCCCAACTCCCTCGGCACGCTTTCCGGTCGTGTCACCGACAGCGCCACCAAACTCGCCTTGGGCGGCACGCGCGTGTCGGTGGTCGGCACCACCATCACCTCGTATGCCAATCAAAGCGGCGATTACGTGCTCTTTGATGTGCCAGCCGGCCCGCAAACGATCGAGTTTAGCTACGTGGGCTACAGCGACGTGCGCCAACCGGTCACGGTGTCGCCCGAGGGCAGCACCACGCTTAACCACGCTTTCGGCGGCAATGTGGTGACCTTGGAAAAAATAGTCATCACCGGCAACGCCGTGGGCACCGCCCGGGCGATCAACCAGCAGCGCGCCGCCGATACCCTCACCAACGTGGTGGCGGCCGACGACATCGGACGTTTCCCCGATCAAAATGCCGCCGAATCCATCCAACGCATACCGGGGCTCGCGGTCTACCGCGACCAGGGCGAAGGCCGTTTCATCGTGGTTCGCGGCATCCGTCCCGACCTCAATTCCGTTCAACTCAACGGTGCGACCATCGCCTCCCCCGACCGCGGCGCCCGCACCATGCCACTCGACGTGCTGCCCAGCGACGCCCTCGGCTCGGTGGAAGTCACCAAAGTTTCCACCCCCGACCAGGAGTCCGGAGGCCTAGGCGGCAACGTAAACCTGAAAACCCGCAGCCCTTTCGATGCCGATGGACGCCTGCTGCAACTCTCCGCCCAGGGCCAGTATAACGACCTCCGCGACCGGCTGAGCGGCAAATACAGCGGCACCTACTCCGACGTATTTAACGACGGCAAACTCGGCGTCATTTTCAGCCCGACCTGGCAGGACCGTCGCTTCGGCTCGGACAATTACGAGGTATCCAATCCCTGGGTGCTGCGGAACATTCCCGGCTCCAGCCCCGTGCAACAGACGTTTTTCAACCAGGATATCAACTACCGCGAATATGACATCACCCGCACCCGTTATGGCGCTAATGCGGCGATCGAATTCAAGCCCGATGCCGATTCGCTGTATTATATACGCACCCTGTATTCGCACTTCGCCGACGAAGAGAACCGCTTCGTGACCACCATTCCTTTCTCCGAGGGCACCATCAGCGCGCTGAGCAGCGACAGCGCCACCGTCACCGAAGTGCGTCGCGAAAACAAACAGCTCCGCGTCCGCAGCAAAATCCAGGACCTCTACGCCTACTCCCTCGGTGCCGAAAAAACCGTAAACAACTGGCGCTTCGACGTCCGCGCCGCCTACAGCCAGGGCGATGAGGAACGCAAGTCCGAGTCCGTGATCTTCCGCAAATCCACCCGGGGCACCAACTGGAGCTACTCCTTCGCTCCCGGCACCTACTCGCCCACCGTTGCACAAATCAGCGGCCCCAGCATCGACAACCCGGCGGTTTTCAACGAACTCAACCAGCTCCGCAGCGAGCCCGGCACCGCGACCGAAAAAGAGTACAACCTAGGCGGCAATGCTCGCAGCGATTTCACTGTCGGCGGCGACCTGCCCGCCTTCGTAAAATTCGGCACCCAGGCCCGTCTCAAGGAAAAATCCCAGGACCGCGAACGCACCAACTACACCGCGCCTAGCTCCTTCACCTTTGCCTCCCTGTCCGAGCCCCAGGGCACCGATGAGTATCCCTTCTTCACCGGCCCGCGCATCAACGCCACCAAGTTTACCAACACCTTTATCAACAACAAAGGTGCCTTCACCGGCACCCGCTCGGTCACCGACAGCCTCGGCGACGACTGGAAAACCGACGAAGACGTCTATGCCGGCTACGGTATGGCCGGCGTGACTGTGGACAAACTCACCGTCAGCAGCGGCGCCCGCTACGAGCACACCACGGTCAATGCCAGCGGCAATGTGTTAACCACCAAAGGCAGCACCGTGACCATCAAACCCGGCGAACGCAGCCGCGACTACGACAACGTGCTGCCCGGAGCTTACCTGCGCTACGACCTCGACAAACAAACCGTATTGCGCACCTCCTACAGCACCAGCCTGGCCCGTCCTGCCTTCGGAGATTCCGCTCTCCGCCGTTCTGTGAATGACGACACCAAGATCGTCACCGAAAGCAATCCCGGCCTCAAAGCCCTGACTTCCGATAACTACGACGCCTCGGTCGAACGCTACTTCGAGTCGCTCGGAACCTTCTCGATCGCTGGTTTTCACAAGGAGATCAAAAACTTCACTTACCAGGCCACCTTGCCCGGTGTTACCGATCCCGAGACCGGCTATGGGCTCAACACCTTCGTCAATGGACCCAGCGGCCACATCTCCGGCCTGGAGTTCGCCTGGCAGCACCAGTTGACCTTCCTGCCCTCGCCGCTCGATGGCTTCGGATTGCTTTTCAACTATACCTTGAGCGACAGCTCCGCCCGCTACCTGCGCACTGCCACCGGGACGTTCGAGAAGACCGCTTTTATCGGCCAGTCCCGCTCCATCGGCAACGTCGCCCTCAGCTACGAGAAATATGGTTTCTTCGCCCGCCTCGCGCTCAACTTCCGCTCGCCCCGCCTTCGTGAAGACGAAGCCATCGGTGCCAGCGCGAACGACGACCGTTACGTGGATAGCTACAACCAGTTCGATTTCACCACCAGCTACAAACTCAGCAACCAAATCGAGCTCTTCGGCGAAGTTTTGAACCTCACCAACGAACCGTTCCGAGTCGCCTTGGGCAAAGATCGCACCCGCTTCGTCCAGTTTGAGGAATACGGCGTAAGCGCCAACTTCGGCGTGCGTTGGAAACTGTAAGACAGCACCTCCCATGTTCCCTCGCCTCGTCTTAGGTCTGGCCCTGGCGTCTCTCGGCGCCTGTGCCCGGGCACCCTTGCCGGACGCCGACGCCACCAACGCGGCCGTCAAACCGCGCGTGGTCACCCAACCGGTTCCTCATGACAGTGACGATCCCGCCATCTGGATCAACCGCGCGGATCCCGCCAAAAGCCTAGTGATAGGCACCGACAAAGAAACGGCCGGGGGGCTCTATGTCTTTGACCTGGCCGGCCGGATCGTCGCCCAGACCCCCGTACTCAAACGCCCCAACAACGTCGATATCATCACCGGTTTCCTGCTCGGCGGTAAACCCACCGACATCGCCGTGACCACGGAGCGGGAAATGCAGCGCCTGCGCATCTTCCGCCTGCCCGACCTCGAACCGCTCGATCAAGGCGATCTGGTCGTCTTCGACGGCGACAAAACCCGCGCCCCGATGGGTATCGCGCTCTACTGCCGCCCCCTGGATGGAGCCGTCTATGCCATCGCCGGTGGCAAGAGCGGACCGGCCGACGGCTACCTTTGGCAATATCGCTTGGAGGATGATGGCTCCGGCAAAATCAAAATGACCAAAGTCCGCGCCTTTGGCCGCTACAGCGGCAAAAAGGAAATCGAAGCCATCGCCGTCGATGCCGAACTCGGTTTCATTTACTACAGCGACGAACAATTCGGCGTGCATAAATACCGGGCCGACCCCGATGCCGCCGACGCGGCCCAGGAGCTGGCGCTGTTTGGCACGACGGGTTTCGCCAGCGATCTCGAAGGCATCTCGATCTATCCCCAGCCGGGAGGCCAGGGCTATGTTATCGTCTCCAATCAACAAGCCGACACGTTCCGTATCTTCCCGCGCAACGGCACGCCCGGCCAGCCCAACAATCACCCGCTCCTAGCCAGTGTGCGCTTGTCGACCCTGGAAAGCGACGGCAGCGACGTGTCCAATCACGAACTGCCCGGCTTCCCCGGCGGCCTATTCGTGGCCATGTCCACCGACCGCACCTACCACTTCTACGCCTGGGACGACATCGCCAAAGCCGCGAAGCTTAAGTAACGCCAAGTCTACCTAGCCTTGCTCGTTTCGACGGACCGGCCCTAACCGGTTCGCCGATCACTTCCGACACCGGGACCAAACCTTCTCCGAGCATATCCAGACGGCTTGGTTTTCGGAGCTTTCTACCCGCAAGGCTCGATCAGCTTTTACGTCGCCGGCGTCTCCGTCAGCCTGAAATCCTCCTCATTCTTCCTCCCCAGCCGTTCTATTTTTTCGGCCGTCATATAGTGCTATGCAATAAGCACCTGTGTATTATTTTTTAAACGACAGCTTTTGCGCCACCCCATTCTCAGATTATCCCGGCAGTTGGCATGGGTGATGCTAAATTAACAGTGTTCTTAGATAACACTTCCCTGCCAAGGCAGGGTTTAGGGGTAAACATGGAGCCCGGTTTCACACCCGGGCAAGAATAGTATAGGGCCCGCCGTTTAGGGGTAATCGGCGGGCCCTCATTATTTACCAAGAACGAAACCGCGCGTCTTTCCCGTGCCGATCGCAATGACCCGCTAACGCCGAGGCCATGTCAGGCCAGCCGCTGAAGCGGCTAGAGGCCGACCCATCGCCCCCCCTAGTTTCGCTGCGCGAAACCACTCGAATCTGCGGCGCTCATTGAGCCGCCGCATTAGCGGTAAGTCCCCTTTCAGTGTGAGCTCACGCTTTCACCCCAACACCAGCGCCACCGCCGCGAACATCAGCCCGGCGCCCACTAGCCGCCACCGCCGCACCCGTGCGGGCAGATTTCGCTCCCCCTCCGTGCCCAGCCACGCCCCCAACAAAACTACCGCCAGCACACTCCAAAGCCCCCGCGTGCTATACAAGATGTTAGCGACCGTCGCCCGCCCATACACCCCCAAACCGTAGGCCATGCCCACCGCCTGAAACGCCAGCAGCACCGCCCCCGGCAGCAACCACCGCCACGCCGCCCCGGGGATCTTCCGCAACGGCGCGGCAAACACCGGGATCAACCCGAATGAAAACCCCGCCACCATCCCGAACATCAGCGGCAAAAACCGCCCCGGCCCCCACCCCGGCGTAAAGCGCTGCACCAACACATCGCTTAACGCGAACACCAGCGCCGCCCCCGCCGCCAGCGCCACCGTGCGCCGCGAGTTTTGCCCGCCCGCCCCCGACCGGGGCGATGCCTGCAACAAACCCACCGCCACCGTCGCCATACCCGCCGCCACCCACCACACCGGCCGCACCGGCTCGTCCACCCACACCGCACTCGCCCCCGCCACGAACAAAATCTTCAGCCCCATCACCGGCGTCGCCAGCGACACATCCCCCGCCAGGGCCAGAAACGTAAACACCTGCCCGATAAAAAACAGCCCCGCACACACCGCCGGCTGCCACAACTCCGCCAGCGTAATCTCCCCTCCACCCAACAACCACAAAGGCGCGAAACACAGCCCCATCGCCAGATTCGAGACAAACGCCGTCCGCCACAAACCCACCCCGTAAACCGAGGCCCGCTTCACCAGCAGCACCGCCACCACATAACCCAACGCGCTCGCCAACGGCAAAACCGTCGCCATCGCCGGCGCCCCGCCCACCGCTAAACCGAGAAAAAATCCTTGGCTGTTCAAGCCCTCAAGCTGCGCGCTCACCCTCCGCCCGCAAGCCCCTAGGTTTTTATAGATCAATCCTGCAAATTATTGCAAATATCCCTTGGTAAATTCTGGTAAATAATGCAAATCATGCCTTTTAAAAGCTGCAAATCACCCCTTTTACTCAAGCATAAGGATCGTCGATATCCTATCCCCTATTTTTCGGAAACTTTCCTGCCCGCCGATGCCTTTTCCGCTTTCTTCCACCCTTGGCTTCTTCCCCCTGTCCGCGCTCCCCCGCCTGCTAGGGATAGTCTGCCTGGCCGCCTGGCTCTGCCCCGTTGCCCGCGCCTCCAACCCCCTCGGCCTCACCCCCGGCACCGCCGCCACCGTCACCCTCGGCCAGATCACCACCCTCGCCAACTTCAACACCTCCACCGCCGCTGCGGACATCAGCTATACCAACTCCGACCTCGCCACCCGCTCCTACGTCGTGCGCCTGCCGACCGGTTATAACGCGTCCGACCCGGCCAAAACCTACGGCCTCGTCACCTACATCGATGCCGGCGATGCCCATACTTTTCCCGCCTCCTACGCCGCCGCGCTCGACGCCCGCAACGTCATCTGGATCGGAGGCATCGGCATAGGAAACGCCCAGTTCACCGACCTGCGCCGCGGCGTCGCCATCATGGGTGCCTACCGCCTTTCCCAGCTCTACCCCATCGACCCCGCCCGCATCTACGTCTCCGGTCTCTCCGGCGGCTCGCGCACCGCCAACGATCTGGCGTATCTGCGCAGCGACTACTTCCGTGGCTTCATCGGCCGCGTCGGCTCCAGCCTCCCCGCCATCATCCCCGGCTGGCAAACCGCCGGCTCCAATTCCAACGTAAACAACTTCGACGCCGACTACGAATACATGTCGGTCAACAGCGCCGACCCGTCGGTTGTCCTGCCCGCCTATTTTCGCACCGTACTGATGACCCAATACGGCGATTTCCGCCGCTCCGAGCAGCTCGCTGTCTACCGCTACGGCCACCTCAACCACGGCAATCAGGTGCGCCTCGTCATGCGCCCCGGCGGCCACTCCGACGAGGTCGGCCCCAGCTTCACCGACGCCCTCGACTTCCTGTACCACCCGCTGGTAGATCTCGTTTGGGACCGTTTTCAAAATAGCGACCTCTCGACCAACCCGCCTTCCGGAGGAGACACCGTCGCCGGCACCGGCTTTACCAGCCTGTCCGGCACCGTCAGCGAGACGACCTACAGCTACAACTCCACCACCCACGGCGTGCTTCGCCTCAACGGCGACGGTGCCGCAGTGCGCGCCAACGATACCTTCACCTGGAAAGACCCTTCCGGCATCCTCCTCGACGCCCGCCTTCGCGCCGAGACCGCCACCGGTCTCAACCAGCAAATCGGCCTTCACATCCTCCCGGCCAACGCCCCCGAAACCACCCCCGCCACCCAGACCGGGTTTCACCTCTACTGGGTTTACGGCCAGCCCGACCGGGCCGAACTCGTCACCGTCGACGGCACACGCAAGACCCTCGCCACCTGGGAGCACACCGCCACCCACCCCATGAACCTCGCCACCACCGTCACCTCGCCGCAGTCAGGCGAGGGCGTGGTCACCGAAAAAACCTTCTGGCATAATAACAACTCCGCCCCCGCCTTCGCCGGACGCACCCAGGCCTTCCGGGGCGAAGACGTGCGCCTCGTGCTCAACTCCGTCGGCTTCCAGCTCACCTTCAACCGCCCGGCCGTAAACCTGACCACGGCTTACACCGGCAAAGTCGTCACCGCCACCACCGACGCCGTCACGACCAACCCCAACGAAACCTTCCCCATCGTCCTGCAAGGCTTCTGGAGCGAAGTGGAAACCGCCGCCATTAACGCCCTGCCCGCAGGCAGCTATAAACTGCTTCTCACCAACGATGCCATCACCCCCGGCCAACCGGTCGGCAACGCCCTCGTGGACGAGCTGCACCTCATCGCCTCCAGCTCCCCCACCGCGCTGCAAAACTGGCGCGCCCTGAATTTCGGCACCACCTCCTCTACCGGCACCGCCGCCGACCTCGCCGACCCCGATGGCGACGGCCTGCCCAATCTTCTCGAATACGCCCTCGCCTCCAACCCCAACGCTCCCGCCTCCGCCAACGCCCCCACCGCCTCCCTGCTCCCCGCTCCCGGCTCCACCCTCGTCCTCAGCTTCCTCCGCGCCCGCTCCGGACTCACCTACACCGTCGAGGCCTCCTCCACTCTCGCCCCCGATTCCTGGACCGTCATCGCCACCAACCCCGGCACCGTCAGCCCCACCGTGCCCGTCACCGTCACCGACTCCGTCGCCCCCGCGCCGAGCCGTTTCCTCCGTTTGCGGGTGACCGCGCCGTAAGCGATACCGACTGGTCTCCGTAGCGCCATGTCATTGCCAGTAAAAGCGTATCAATGCACGACCCCCTGACGCGTCGCACGTTTGTCCAAAAAACCGGGCTGGCCATGCTGGGTCTTACGGTCGCGCAGGCGACCCGTGCGACGACAGCGTCCCCCCTGCCCGAGGCTCAGAGAATCCAGCCTGGTAAGACCTGCCTCTGGTATGACCGCCCGGCCACCCATTTCAACGACGCCCTGCCCATCGGCAACGGTCGCATCGGTGCGATGGTCCACGGCGGCACCACCCGCGAAAAACTCACCCTCAATGAAGACACCCTCTGGGCCGGACGGTCTGCGCCGGAGCCCTCGCCCCAGGCACGTGAGACGCTGGCCGCCATCCGTGCCCAACTGCGCGAGGGCAACTACGAAACCGCCCAGCGCCTGGTCGAAGAAAAAATTCTCACCCGCCACACCCAGCCGTATCTTCCCGCCGGAGAACTGCTCATCGAACGTGATTTTTCCAGTGAACCGCAGCACTACCGCCGTTCGCTCGATCTGGCCGAAGGCATTGCCCGCGCGGAGTGGACAGCGGACGGCCATAGTTTTTTTCAGGAGAGTTTCGCCTCTGCGGTGCATCAGGTGCTGGTATTGCGCTTTGCCTCGGAAACGCCGGCCGGGTTCACGCTCAGCCTCAGTTGTCCCCTGCGCAGCACCGCGACCGTAGGCCCGGACCGGATGGATCTCGCGGGCGAGGCACCCGTTTTTGCCGGCGAAAAGGGAAATCCGGTGCTGCGTTATGCCCAACCGGGCGAGGACGCCCCGCGCCGCTTTAACGTGGGTTTGCGTGTGCTGGCCCCTGGCGCCCGCCTCACCGCAGACGCAGATCGCCTGGTGATCGCCGACGCCAAGGAAGTCGTGGTTTACCTGGCCCTCGCCACCACCCATCGCCGTGCGGATGCCCCCGCGCAGGTGGAAGCGTGGCTCCAGTCCGCCCTGCAGACTGGCTACGCTTCTTTGCGCGAAGCCCATATTGCCGACCATCGGCGGCTGTTTGACCGTGTGCAGCTGGATCTGGGCCGGGCGGAGAAACCCCTGGATCATCTCACCACTGACCAACGGTTGACGCGCAAACAGTCCGGCGAGGCCGATCCCGCGCTGGAGGCGCTGCTGTTCGACTATGGCCGCTACCTGCTCATGGCCAGCAGCCGTCCCGGGTCGCAACCGGCCAATCTTCAGGGCATTTGGAACGACCTCGTCCACCCGCCCTGGTGGTCCAACTGGACGCTCAACATCAATCTGCCGATGAACTACTGGCCCGCCGAGGTGTGTGCCCTCCCGGAGTGCCATGAGCCGCTGTTTGCTTGGGTCGAGGCGCTCCGCCCAAGCGGGGAAAAAACCGCTGCCGTGCACTACGGTTGCCGGGGTTGGGTGGTGCACCACATGACCGACCTCCTTCACCAAACCACCCCGATCGCCGGACGAGCGCGGTATGCCTTTTGGGTCATGGGGGCCGCGTGGTTGTCGCGGCATTTCTGGGAGCACTACCTTTATACGCAGGATCAACGCTTTCTTCAGGAACGCGCCTGGCCGGTAATGCACGGCGCGGCGGAGTTCCTGCTGGACTGGCTCGTCGAAGATGCCAGCGGACGTCTCACCACCTCGCCCTCGACTTCACCGGAAAACAGCTTTCTCGATAAGCAGGGCCGTCGCTGCAGTGTTTGCACCGGGTCGGCCATGGATCTCTCCATCACGCGCGACCTTTTTGTCCTATGCCTGCAGGCCGCCACCGTCCTTGGCACCCGGTCAGACGATTTTTCCCAGCAAATCGAAAAGGCCCTGGCCCGCCTCACCCCTCTGCAAATCGGAAAACGCGGCCAACTTCAGGAGTGGGACAAAGATTGGGAGGAGTTTGAGCCCGCGCACCGCCATGTGTCGCACCTGTTCGGTTTGCATCCCGGCGCGGAAATCACCCCCCGCCACACACCCGAACTTGCGGACGCCGCGAGGCGTTCGCTGGAACTGCGCGGCCCCGAAGGCACCGGCTGGTCGCTGGCCTGGAAAATCAGCCTTTATGCCCGGCTGGGGGACGGCGAGCAGGCGTATCAATTCCTCGCGCGCCTGTTTCGCCGCGTGGAACCCCATACCACCCAAACCGCCGACGTCGGAGGCGGGCTTTACCCGAATCTCCTCGATGCCTGTCCGCCGTTTCAGATCGACGGGAATTTCGGTTACACCGCGGGCGTCGCCGAGTTGCTCCTGCAAAGCCACGCGGGTGATATCGAATTACTGCCCGCCCTGCCTGCGGCGTGGCCCGCGGGCTCGGTGCGCGGCCTTCGAGCGCGCGGAGGCTATGTGGTCGATATCTCCTGGCGGGAGGGGAAACTCAGCCAGACACGTATTCAGTCTTCAGTTACTGGTAAGACCGTGGTGCGCTATCAGGAGAAACTTCGGGATTTTTCCCTTGGCCCCTATGAGACTCTGAATCTGGACGGGGACCTCAAAGCGCGTTCTGGAACCGAGATTAGCTGAAACAGTTTCTTTGGGCCTGAATATGAAGTCGGGGTGTAACTTGCATACAAGTTCCCTGTTCACCCTGTTTTCAACGCAACCCGGACGCGCTATCCCCTTGAGTCACAAAAAGACCCTGAAGTTCGTCCCATCCCTTAACCTCCACAGAGCCACCCGACCAGCACCCGTTCAGGCTTCGCACCGCTTCTGCAAAATCCCTGTAAAAACCTAGAAAGTTTTCCGAAATAATTGGAAAGTTTCTGCACGCTTCCCAATGTAAAGTCTTTACCCGCTCAGTCACCGCCATCTCTCCCAAGGTAAGCCACCCCCAGCCCCGCCGCTTCCACCGCCTCCGCGTCACCGCCCCATGAAGCGTTACCTGATCTTTTTTTGCATCGTTTTCGGGTGCCTGAATCTGCCGCTTCCAGCCGCCGTCATCACCTGGTCCGGGGCGCGTGCCATCACCGCCGATAGCGACGTGAGCACCTCCGGCGTGCTCGTCAAAGCCCTCGCCGCCTCCGGCTCCGCCTACCCCACCGTCAACGGCGTCACCTTCACCCCCGCCCCCGGTCCCGACACCCTCACCGGCAACAACGCCACCAACCTCCCCACCGGCGCGCTCCCCGTGGGCGGCGCGCTCACCTCCGCTTACGCCACCCTCCTCAGCCAGAACATCGCCAACAACACCACCGGCTCCATCCTCACCCTCACACTCAACAACCTAACCGTCGGCGCCCACTACGAGCTGCAAATCTGGTTTCACGACGCCAACGCCACCGGCCAGGGCACCCTGCTCGTCAAATCCCCCGGCACCACCGATCCCTGGGCCAAGCTCGACGCCAATCCCTCCGATCAACTCGGCGGTCGCGGCCAGTTCGCCCTCGGCACCTTCACCGCCGATGCCACCACGCAGGTCGTCACCCTCCAAGGCAGCGTCAACGCCCTCCTCCAGGCCTACCAGCTCCGCCGCATCACCGCCCCGCTCGCCACCATCGCCTGGGAGGGCTGGCGCGAATCCACCGGGCCCGCCGAGGTCGCCACCACCGGCACCGGCACCCGCGCCTACACTTTTGGCCCCGTCGGCACCGCCCCGGCCGCCGCCCTGAATGGCGTTAACTTCACCGCCTTCTCCGCCCAGTCCACGGACACCACCACCGGCTTGTCCGCCGCCCCGGCCAACACCTTCGCCTCCGCCGCCGCACCCTTTTCCACCCTGCCCGCCGACTACCGCGTCCTGCTCGGCAACGGCGCCACCGGCGCTCGCTCCGCCACCCTCACGCTCAACCAACTCCAGCCCGGCCAGTGGTACCTCGTGCAGGTCTGGGCCAACGACTCCCGCGCCCTCGCCGGCGGACGCAAACAACGCATCAACGGCTCCCTCTGGCTCAACTCCAACCCCGGCCTCACCAGCGACAACCTCGCCTTCGAGGGCGGTCTCGGCCACTGGATGCAGGGCTCGTTTCAGGCCTCCGCCGCCTCCCAGCGCCTGGAGTTCGATGCCGACTCCGCCGTGCAGCTCAACGCCCTGCAACTGCGCGCCATCCCCGCGCCCGATCCCTACGTCCACGCCTTCCGCTGGCGGCGCTTGTGGTATCTCGCCTCCTGGCTCGACGGGCGCGTGCCCACCGCAGGCGGCATCATCTGGAGCCAGACGCAGGCCTGGTTCGCCACCGGCGATTTCGTAACCGCCCGCACCGATGCCGCCGCCAAGGGCGGTGCCACCGCGATGTGGACGGGCTCCCCCTCCCATTTCGACATCTGGCCCGCCGCCGATCTCGTCGCCCGCCGCGCCAAATACGTGGACGCCCTCACCCGCGATCGTGTCCTCGCCGCCCTCCGTCGTTTCGGTTACCTGCGCAGCACTTCCAACTTCGCCGAGCTCGCCCTGTCCACCCGCCTGCTCGCCTCCGCCGCCTTTGGCGAAGACAGCCTGCTCCATCCGCAAAACGACATGTCCACCGCCGATCCCACCGGCCGCGACACCTTCATCGGGCGCGCCAATTCCAAGCTGCTGAATGGCTGCGGTGAATACGCCTCCTCGCCCTACGGCTGGTACAACATCCTGCCCTCCCTCTCCGTCGCCCAGCTCTCCACCGACCCCGTCGTGCGCAGTCGCGCCCTGCTCTCATTCGACGCCTGTCTCGCCCAGCTCGCCTCCGTCTGGATGCCCGAGGGCTACCTCCTCACCTTCAGCGGCCGTTCCTACCCCGAGGGCGCCTACAACGGTCTCGGTCGCATGCTCTGGATGTGGTTCGGCGAAGCCCCGGCCACCTTCTCCTACCAACCCCAGGCGTCGATCGTGGCCGCGATGGAGTACACCCCGCCTGCCGCCCTCCTGCGCGCCGCCGGCGAACGCGACTCCATCTACACCTCCCGCCACAGTTTCGACGCCATCCAGACCGCCTACGTTTACAAAGACCAATACGGCATCTACAGCCACGAGGGGCCCAGCGGCGGCCGCCAGCAATACCAGGACGGCGTGCGCTGGAAGGGCATGAAAAACAGCTACCTCTGGCTCACCAAACCCAACGACGACGATCCCGCCCTGGTGCGCGTCGCCGCCTGCCACGGCACCGTCAGCGCCGATGTCGGCACCGTCCAGCACAAGGACGCCATCCTCATGGCCTTCGACATGAGCTACCCCAAGGCCACTCCCTACCCTTACGCCCTCGGCCACATCCCCGGCATCTACACCGCCATGCGCAACCGCACCGGCGCAAACACCCCGGCCGACGGCCGCCCGCGCGTCTTCGTCCACTACGGCACCGTCATGGCCGTCATCACCGCCGACATCCCCTTCACCTGGGACCCCAACAGCGGCGTGTATTGCAAAGAAATGCCCACCGATCCCGGCGACTCCGAGATCCGCATCGCCGTCGGCGGCGTGGGCAATCCCGTCACCAATCCCACCGGCTTCATGAGCACCATCGACGCGCCCAACAACCGCTTCGCCATGGCCATCGAGACCGCCCACCCCGAGGAGTTTCCCGGCGTCGATGCCGCCGCCCAGCTCGCCGCCTTCGAGACCGCCATCCTCGCCCAAACCGCCCTGCGCCACGACGCCCCCAGCCCCACCGTCGCCTACTACACCACCCGCCGCGGCGAACGTCTCAAAGTGCAGGCCAAGGTCGGCGCCGCCTACCCCGTCGCCGCCGCCATCAACGATGTGGCGGTCGATTACGTGAACTGGCCCACCAACGAGAGCCCGTGGGTCAGCCAGCTCCGCCAGAACCCCTCCACCGTCAAACCCACCTCCGGCGGCAACGTCGTGCTCACCGCCGGCCGCCAGCGCACCGTCCTCGATGTTGTTAACTGGACCCGCACCGACAGTCTCCTGCCCGGCAGCACCACCACCCCCGCGCTCACCGCCGCCCCCGCCACCGGTCTTTTACCCACTTCCGCCGTCGCCTCGGCCGAGCTCACCTCCACCGGCAGCGGCCCGACTTCCCTCACCTGTTACTGGGGCCCGACCGATGTCGGCCCCACCGCCTCCGGCTGGGCCCAGTCCCTCTCCCTCGGCAACCGCGCCGTCGGCACCACCTTTGCCACCCTCACCGGCCTCACCCCGGGTGCCAGCTACGTTTACCGCTTCGCCGCCACCAACGCCTCCGGCACGTCCTGGAGCGCCCCCATCGCCTTCCAAGCCGCTCCCGTCCCCCCACCCGGCGTGCCGTCCGGCCTGCGCTTCACCCTGACCAGCGGTGCCATCCCGCTGGCCTGGGACGCCGCTACCGACGCCGTTTCCTACACCGTCAAACGCGCCACCACGTCCGGCGGCCCCTACACTGTACGCCAGAGCGGCTTAACCAGCCTCAGTTATACGGATACAGGCCTCACCCCCGGCACGACTTACTACTACGTCGTCACCGCCGTAAACTCCGGCGGCGAAAGCGCCTCCTCCGGCCAGCTCACCGCCGCCCCCGCCACCACCCCCGCCGTGCCCGCCGGCGTCGCCGCCGTCACCGGTTTCCTCTACCCGCGCGTCTCCTGGACCGCCTCGCTCTTCGCCACCCGCTACATCGTCAAACGCGCCTCCGCCAGCACCGGTCCTTACACCACCCTGGCCACCGACGTGTCAGGCACATTCTTCGACGACACCACCGCCGCCAATCTCACGACTTATTTCTACACCGTCGCCGCCGCCAATTTCGCCGGCACCAGCGCCGACTCCGCCCCCGGCTCCGTCGCCTTCTCCCTCGCCAGCTCCGTGATCCAGACCTCTGGCACGTGGAGCACCGTGCCATGGTATCCGACCAACCCCGGACGCCCCGCCTCGGGCAACACCACCGCCGTCGATTTTCTCAACCCCGACGCCGCCCTCGCCAGCCAGCAAAACCTCGGGGCCTTCACCCTGCGCCAGCTCCGTTTCCTCGGTCGCGATGTCACCCTCACCGGCGACCCGCTCACCCTCGGCGGCACCACCCCGTCCCTCTCCGTCGCCGCCACCGGCACCGCCAGCCTGGCCAACAGCCTCACCCTCGCCGCCGCCACCACCTTAAACCTGGACGGCAACCTCACCCTTTCCGGCCCCCTCACCGGCACCGGCGCGCTCACCAAATCCGGCCCCGGCACCCTGCGTTTCGTCACCAACCCCGCCTACAGCGGCAACACCACCCTCGATGGCGGCACCGTCGTTTTCGATGCCCCCGCACCCTCGGTCAAAACCCTCCTGCTCGGCGCTTCGGTCAACTCGCCCAACCCCACCCGCGTCGAGGTCAATGCCGATGTCTCCGTCACCGGCCTCACCGTGCAGACGACCGACGTCACCAATCTGCTCACCATCGCCGCCGGTCGCTCCTTTACCATCACCGGTTCCTTCCTCGGCGGCGGTCTCAATACCGGCTCCCAAGACAGCCACCTCACCGTCTCCGGCCCCGGCGCATTTGTCTTCAACAGCCCCACCTCACCCTTCGTCGTGCGCCGGGGCTCGCAGATCGATCTCAGCGCCGCCGGCGAAGTCCGCATCACCACGCCGCGTCTCCTCATCGGCGACAGCGATGTGCGCCCCTCCTCCCTGCCCGCCACCCTTACCGTCAGCGCCCACGGCCTCACCCGCATCCAGGCCGACGCCATCCACCTCGACGGCGTCTCCGTCGGCGGCACCACCAACGCGGGCGAATCCGCCACCTTCCTCGCCCCCGCCGGCTCCGGCCGTCTCGTCATCCGCAACACCGCCGGCACCGGCCCCGCCACCCTCGCCATGAATCTGCGCGGCGGCCAGTCCTCCGTCGCCTCCTACACCACCTTCGATCTGCGCGGCCACGACTCCGACCTCCTGCTCGACACCCTCGACATCGCCCACCGCAGCGTATCCTACGGCGGCGGCCCCGGCGCCGGTGCCTTTTTCTTTGATACCGGCACCCTCACCGTCACCGGTCGCACCCGCCTCGCCACCTCCGACCTCGCCACCGTCGTCAACTCCGCCAACGCCACCATCGGCGGCGGCACCGTCTCCCTGCTCGGCGGCCTCGATGTCGCCACCGTCACCACCGGACAGCGCATCGCCGCCAGCTTCACCCTCGACGACGGCGACATGACCTCCGGAAAGATCACCCTCGCCACCGCCGCCCACGGCCGCGCCACCGCCGACCTCATCCTCAACGGCGGCTCCCTCACCCTCACCGACGACATCACCACCGGCATCAACCTCCCCGCCCCCGACGGCTCCGCCAGCTCCGTCACCGCCCGCGTCCTCCTCGACGGCACCACCCTCGACCTCGCCGGCCACGACCTCGGCACCCCCGCCGGCCCCATCGCCCTCCTCTCCCTGCAAAGCGGCGAACTCCGCAACATCGGCAGTATCGCATCACTCGATACCGCCGGCACCACCGTGCTCACCGGCCTCACCAAGACCGACATCGCCACCCTCCGCCTCTCCGGCCTCAACACCTACACCGGCCCCACCAGCATCCAGAGCGGCGAACTCGCCCTCCGCGCCGGCTCCGTCACCGCCTCCTCCAGCCTCACCGTCGAGCTCCTCGGCACCCTCTCCGGCACCGGCACCATCGCCAGCCCCGTCACCATCAAGGGCGACTTCCGCCCCGGAGATCCCGCCGACCCCGCCGCCACCCTCGCCCTCACCCGCACCGTCACCCTCGCCTCCACCGCCGAGACCTTCTTCTCCATCGACCGCGCCCTCACCCTCCCCGCCGCCCGCGTCAGCGGCAGCACCACCCTCACCTACGGCGGCATCCTCCGCATCACCAACACCGGTGCCGCCCTCGGCGATGGCGACCGCTTCGTGCTCTTCGGCGCCCAGACCTACCTCGGCACCTTTGCCACCCTCGACCTGCCGCCCCTCGCCGCCGGTCTCGCCTGGGATACCCGCAGCCTCATCATCGACGGCAGCCTCGTCGTGCGCGCGGTCGCCGCCGACGGCTCCATCGTCACCACCAAGTACTGGGATACCTCCGCCACCTCCGGCCTCCAGGGCGGCAACGGCACCTGGGACATCTCCGGTGCGTCCAACTGGAACACCGCCGCCGATGGCACCGGCCCGCTCGCCCGTTTCTGGCAGGCCGACACCGCCCTCTTCCAAAACGGCCTTACCAACACCATCACCCTCGGCGGCACCATCGGCGTCGCCACCCTCGCCCAGTCCGGCAACGGAACCGCCACCACCCTCAACGGCGGCACCCTGCGCCTCAGCGGCCCCGCCGCCCTCAGCAACGGCGTGCCCACCGGCAACGCCCCCCTCTCCCTCAACTCCGCCGTCGTCATCAACGGCCTGCCTACCACCTTCACCGCCGCCCAGCCCGTCACTTTGTCCCAGGGCCTCTCCGGCACCGGCGCGCTAACCAAAGCCGGCCCCTCCTCCCTCACCGTCACCGGCACCAATACCTGGACCGGCGCGCTTATCCTCGACGGCGGCACCACCCGCTTCAACGCCGCCACCCCCGGCCTGAGCAGCGTCACCTATGGCGCGGCCCTAGCCAGCCCCGCCGCCGCCACTCTCCAGCTCACCCAAAACACCACCCTCACCGCCCTCACCGCCCGTAACCTCGCTTCCAATACGCTCGACATCCCCGCCGGGCGAACCCTCACCGTCAACGGCCCCGTCATCCTCGGCTTCAACGGCGACGGCACCGTCGTCAGCGGCACCACCGCCCTCACCTTCACCGGCGGCGGCAACCTCGCCGTAAACTCGCCCGGCGGCAACTTCATCGTCGCCGGCGGTAGCAAAGGCGGCACCGCCACCGCCGACCTCACCGCCCTCGCCAGCGCCACCATCAACACCGGAGCCACCGGAAACCTCTACCTCGGCGTCAACGCCAGCATCACCAACGACACCCTCCTCCTCGCCCCCAACACCACCCTCACCGCCAACAACCTCTACGTCGGCGACGCCAACACCGGCGGCACCTACGCCCTCACCCTCGGAACGGGAACCAACCTCCTTAACCTCAACAATATCTTCATCGGCCAGCGCCCCGGCCTCAACAACCGCTCCGACGGCTCCATCACCGCCCCCGCCTCCGCTACCGGAACCCTCCGCCTGCGCGCCGCCGACGGATCCAGCCGCGCCAACCTCATCCTCAACGACAACATCTCCAGCACCGGCCGCCTCCTCACCACCACCTTTGATGTCTCCGGCTCCCCCGCCGATCTCCTGCTCAACCAGCTCATCATCGGCCGCCGCAACGCCACCAGCAGCCCCGCCCAGGTCACCGCCGACACCTTCCGTTGGGATCGCGGCACCCTCGACGTCCTGTCCCCGGTCGTGCTCGAACAAGCCCCGCCCGCCGCGCAAAAACTCCACGTCGGCACCATGACGCTCGGCTCCGCCGCCTCCACCCCGGCTGATACCGCGATCTTCCGCAGCGGCATCGTCATCGCGGAAAACCGTTCCACCGTCACCACCGCCGGAGCCAGCGTCACCGGCACCCTCAACATCGCCGGCGGCTCCATCACCAGCGCAGGCATCACCCTCGGCGACCTCGTCACCCTCACCGCCCCCACCACCGGCACCCGCCAAGCCACCGCCACGCTTAACCTCACCGGCGGCACCCTCACCCTCACCGCCCCCCTCGCCTCCGGCACCAGCGGCGGCCCCGGCACCAAGACCGCCACCCTCACCCTCGACGGCGGTTTCCTCGACCTCGGCGGCAACGCTCTCGGCGGCACCGGCCCCGCCGCCCTCACCACCTTAAACGTCCTCTCCGGCACTCTCGCCAATGTCGCCTCCATCAACGGCACCAGCGGCTTCACCAAGACCACCACCGGCCTGCTCACGCTCACCGGCACCCACACCTTCACCGGCCCCATCACCGTCTCCGCCGGCACCCTGGTCCTCGCTCCCGCCGTCTCCGCCACCACTTCGCTCTCCGTCGCCAACGGCTCCTCCCTCGTGCCCGGCGGCTCGATCACCGGCAACCTCACCCTGCCCGTCGGCGCCACCTTCCTTGTGCGCCTCGACTCCGCGTCCTCCTTCGACCGCCTCGTCCTCACCGGCCCCGCCTCCACCGCCACCTTGGGCGGCACGCTCGACTTCATCCCCGCCACCGGCCTGCCCCCCGGCACCCGTTTCCGCCTCCTGCGCAATCAGGGCAACCCCGCCGCCCCCGTCACCGGCACCTTCGCCGGCCGCGCCCACCGCACGCCTTTCACCGCCTCGAGCCGCACCTGGTATCTCGACTACGCCGCCGGGTCCGGCGGCGACGTGGACCTCGTGCTCGCGAGCGATCTCGAACTCTGGCGCCAGACCCACTTCGGCACCCTCTTCGCCTCGGCCAACTCCGCCGACCTCGCCGACCCCGACCGCGACGGCCTGTCCAATCTCCTCGAATACGCCTTCGGCACCTCCCCCACCTCCGCCTCCTCCTCTGCCGCTCCTTCCGTTTCCCTGCTCCCCGCCCCCGTCTCCAAACTCCAGCTCACCTTCCTCCGCGCCCGCCCCGAGCTCACCTACACCGTCGAAGCCAGCTCCACCCTCGCCCCCGATTCCTGGTCGATCATCGCCACCAACCCCGGCACCGTCGGCCCCACCAACCCCATCTCTGTTTCCGACACCATCTCCCTATCCTCCGGCGCTCCCCGCCGTTTCCTCCGCCTCCGCGTCACCGCCCCGTGACCGCCTACCCGATGTAGGGCGGGGTCGCCGCACTCCGCCATTCCGCTCACAGCTGAAGTAGAGTTTGGCATTAACCGTCTGCTAGCTCCCGCCGCCCGGCGCATAAACGGACTCCCGGCTTGCCTTAAGCGGGCTCTCTCCATTTGCGTATTTTTGCGCAGTTCGGCACGCCGCCCACCCGCGCAACTCCCACCCGCCACCCAGCCACCCAAACCCGGCACATCCCTTTCGCGCAGCTTCGGCTGCTGTCCGCCACGAAACCTGGAAAATTTCACGGACCAAGAAAACGCGCTCGATCTGCGCCCCGACCTGGGGCGCATCGAAAGCGTCTTTCTTGTGGCTCTTCCAGGTGCCTGTGGCGGGACGTTAGTAAGTGCGTCCCTCTTTTATGTCCCCAGTGCACCGTCTCTTAATCATTTTCCGTTTAGCTCTCGGATTTACCGCCACCGGTCTTGGCCTGTCGGCGCAGACGACCTTTTCCGTCTGGCAACCGACCGTTTTTCCCGAGGCAGACTGGTATAACAATGCCGTGAGTGGCGTTTCCGCCGACCCCGACCTCGATGGGCTGCGCAACCTTGAGGAGTTTGTATTTTTCGGCCAACCGCTCGGCGCCGACTCCGCCGCCCTGTCTCCTCGCTTGGAACAGGTGGGTGCCAACCTCACGCTCACCTTTCGCCAGCGTCAGGACTTGTCCGGCGTGGATATCCGCCTCCAGGGCTCGGATACCCTCACCAGTTGGATAACCTATAACACCCTTACCGAAGTCGATAGAGTTACCTTCACCGGATACGACGAAGTCACCTTACTGGACCCTCAGTCCTTTTCCAACGCCGCCCCTGCGCGGCGTTTTTTGCGCCTGCGCCTCGAAACCCCGGTGCCTACCGAACTGCGCCCTCCGGTGCAGCTTTCCCTCGGGGTGGCTCCCGCCTCGCCGCAGAGCTGGAGTGTAAGCTGGACTGATCCCAACGGCTTTGAAACCGGCCACCGCATCGAGCGCCGCCTGCTCGCCGATGGCACATGGCAAGAGGTGGGTTCCACCGCTGCCGACACCGGTGCATTCACCCATAACGCCGCTGATTACCAACAAAGCCTGACCTACCGGGTCTCCGCTCTGGCTGCCGGAGGGAAGATCGCGACTTCCTCGCCGGTCAGTTTACCTGACACCGATGGCGACGGTATTCCTGATGCATTGGAGCTTCAAACCGCATATACCGGCGTCCAAGGCACTTTTGCCAGCGACCCCAATAGCTTTTCCAGCAATGGCAGTGGAGTCTCCGACGGCTGGCAGGCGGCCAACGGTTACGACCCCGCAGGATCGTTTAACGGTGAAGCGGATAGTGATGACGATGGATTGAGTGATTACGAAGAATATACATTGGGCACCAACCCCCGTAAGGAGGATTCCGATGACGATGGAGTGCTCGACCCTGACGACGGCTGGGCCATGGTATCCGCGTTGGCTCCAGCTAGGCTGGAAGCTCCCAACTACGCGCTTATTCCGATTGGTCCGGCCGGTTCCTACGCAACGGAAATTAATAATAATGGGCAGGTCATACTAAAGAATACAAACGACGCCTGGGCTTTGCTAAATGAAGGTCTAGCGAACGAAATTTCACCGCCCGCGGGCAGGTCCTTAGATTTAGTATATGGACTTAATGACAGCGGAAATTTCCTGGCTTCGACAAATTTTTACGACGGAAATCCCCTGACCGTAAACTCATGGAAACGCTCAAGCTCAGGCAATTGGATTGAATGCGCAGTGCCACAGGGCATCGCACAAGTATATGGTTCCGAATATGAGGGATACACCATAAACACGGAATCAGTTGGTTTAGATGAAACAGTCTATGGCACGGCCAGAACTCACGTTAGCTCTTCGTTTGGTGGTTTCGCCACTATTTTTGGCGCATTTCGTTGGAATGGTAGTCCGCCCGAGTTGATTGGCGACCAAATTGGATATAGTGAAGGAGAAGTTGGCCAAGGATACCTTAGAACTTTCTCAAGTGACGTATTAAATGATTATTTCGGAGTTGTTCCTGATGAGTACGCTGCTGACGGCACGACGTTTTTCGGAATAAAGGTCAATAATCAGGATGTTAAATTATCCCAATTAAATTCTTATAACGGTACATACAGTTACTTTAATTGGAACGGCGATGTCATGCAAGAGGGCGGAACCGAACATCACGCTTTGGTCATAAATTTCGGTGAGGGCGAACTCCTGGAAATAGAAAATGGAGTGCTTAATGGTGAATATGCTTTAACTAATAACAATACCATCATTCTTAACCAAAACGACGGCCAGCCAATCTTGTGGTTGGATACCAAAGCTGGCTTGCGCAACGATCAGCTCGTGGATGGTTCCCCAACTTACACACGCCTGGATTGGAAGACGAATTACGGCGAAGCGCCTCCGCTTACACTTAATGCGCAAATGCGCGGCCATGACGGAAACCGCATCTGGCAAAATGCCCAATGGCAGGATTTGGCTCCATTAATTCCGGCAACACAGGGCCAAAATGCCACCTGGGGGCCTGTTTATATAAGTGACCAGAACGATTCAGGCACGTTGGTCGGCTCGGCCCGCAAAACCGCCGATAATCAAACTTATGCAGTCCTGCTCGTTCCCGTAGAACTGACCCTATCTCACCCCGTCGTCACCAGCCCCGAGCCACCTAAGTACGTGGTCAATGCCGACACCGCTTCAGTCATGCTCACCGCCTCAGTGCTCGGCGCGGCCGACGGCACGCTCATCGGTTGGGAAATCGCGAGCGGCGACGGCACCCTTTCCCACGCCGAATCCGCCACCGTGGACGGCTTTGCGCGCACCACCCTCGCCACCTCCACCCAAGTGGGCGCCACCTACCGTGTCACCGCCCAGGTGAAAAAACTCCTCCTGCCCGCCGCCACCCCCGGCGGTCCCTCCCCTGAATTCGATTTTGAAACCCTTGGCCTGGCCGCCACCGACCCCACCCTCCGCCAGACCACCGATGACATCACCGTGATCCCCGGCTTCGCCGCCGCCATCACCGTGACTCGCAAGAACGAGGACGGCAGCCCCGCCGCTCCGCTTCCCGCCGACGGCCGCTCCCGCCGTGTGCTCGAAGCCTCCGTGCGCGATGCCTTTGGCCAGCCCGTGGCGGAAAACACCCCCGTTAACTGGCACCTCTCCGGCTCCGGAAAACTCATCGACATTGAAGCGTTTACCGACGCCGACGGCCTCGCCCGTGCCGTCCTCGTAGCCGGCGACGCCACCGCCAACCAGAAAATCCGCGTCGAGGCCGACTCCTATGAAATCACCGAGCAAGTGGAGAATATCGCCGTCACCGGCACTCTCGCCGCCTCCGCCTCCAGCCTCGATCTCTCGGCCGACGCCACGACCACCCTCACCCTAAACGTGCCCGCCGCCCTGAACGGCGCGGCCGTGCGCTGGTTTACCTCGCTCGGAGCCATCGAAAACCCCGTCACCACCATCGCAAACGGCGCGGCCACCGCCACCCTTCGCGCCTCCGGTGGCCGGGTGGGCTCCGCCCTCGTCACCGCCTCGGTCGGAGGTTCGGTTTACCTCGCCGAAGTCGCCTTCACCTCCTCCGCGCCGATCAAAGTCGAGGTCGAGCACCCCGTCATCGTCGGCGATGCCTCCTCCGACGGCACCCACCCCGTGCGCCGCGCCGACGGCACGGTGGAAAACGTCGCCTACCGCGCCAGCACGCCCGTGCACATCCGTGCCCCCGCCTACGCCGGCCGGACCGCCACCGTGCGCTTCGGCCAGGTGAAGCCGGCGGCCGATCTCCTCTACCGCTTCGATCAGCTCTCCGCCGGCACCACCCCCTCCGCAACCGGCAACCACCCCGCCACCGTATCCGGCGCCACCCTCGATACCACCCGCCGCCAAGAAGGCGCGGCCTCCCTGTTCTTCGACGGCGAAGATGCCGTGCTCGGCGTGCCCGACCACAGCACCGTCCGCCTGCAATCCGGCCTGGTGATTTCGCTTTGGGTGCACGCCGCCGACTCCGGCGGCAGCCTCGTGGCCAAAGCCGGCGAATACGATCTCGCCATCGACTCCGCAGGCCGCGCCACCTTCACCGTCCAAACCAGCACCGGGCCCACCACCCTCATCGGTCCGGCCCTTCCGCTCGACGCCTGGATACAGGTCCGCGCCGAATACCGCGCCGGAGGCGAACTCCGCCTCTCCGTCGGCGGCACCACCGCCAGCGCCACCGCCCCCGGCCTGCCCCAGCCCGGCACCGCCCTCGTTCTGGTGGGCGAAAACTTCGGCGGCTGGCTCGACCGCCTCGCCTTCGAGGCCGGAGAACAGTTTGTCGCCGGCACCGGACTCAGCGTTCTGGGCGTGGATCTGGCCGATCAAATCGTGCTCGACGCCAACGGCCAGGCCACCGTCACCCTCGCGGGCAACGGCGGCGAAGCCGTTACGCCCGCCAGCCCCGTGCTCGGCGTCGGCATCCGCGTCTCCATCAACCCGGAGATCACCCTGGACGAAGGCGTGGTCGTTACCACCCGCGAAAACTACGCCGTGCTCGACGCCACCCTCGGCGAAGTCCGCGTAAGCACCGGCAGCGTTACCGGCCCGCTCACCGAGGCCCGCCGCGCCGAAGTGCTCGCCGCCTGTCTGCGCGAGCTGGAGCGCACCGGCCAGCGCGCCGCCGCCTTGCCCTTCCTGCCGACCGGCACCGCGGAGGAGCGCGCCAAGTTCGGTTTCCGCGCCATTCTCTGGATGGAGTCCACCGGCCAGGGCGTGCCCCAGATGCGCCTGGCCTTTGAAAACACCGAAGCGCTGCCCCTCACCGCCGAGCAGCGCCGGTTTTTTGAAGATCAGCTCGTTTACCTGCTCACCGATGCCATCCGCTTCGGCAGCGACGCCATGGCCGAGCACAGCCTGGTCGAGCAATGGGGAGGCTTCCTGCAAACCCTCGCCCAACTCTCGCAAGGCGCGGATTTCCCCGCGCTGGTACTCGCCGCCGACAACCGCGAAACCTTTGCGGGCCTCGGCGAACTCCACGAAAAACACGGCCCCGGGTTAATCGAAGAACTGGCTCGCCTCGGCCAGTTGGAGTCCGCGCGCAACCCCACCTTTGTGCAACGCGTGGTCGCCGGGCTCCGCAAAGTCGCCGACGGGGTGGCCGACCAGTGGGAGCACCAACTCGTTACCTCCACCGAAGGCTGGCTGCGTGACCGCACCATGCAGGCCGTGACCGACGGCAAGCTGGATGAAGTCGATGCCTACTACATCGGCTTTGCCTGGGGGCTATGCCAGCAAGCCTACGCGACCGCCCAGATGAACAACATGTTGGCGGCTATGCGCATGAGCGAGCAATTGGCGAGCACCGTGGCCGCCGCGTGGGATGGCAGCCAGGAGGCCCGCACCGCGCTCAAGAGCATGATCCCGGTTTACGGGCTTGTGGTGATGAACGACTCCACCCGCGCCCTGGTGCAGCAAGGAAAGTATTTTGATGCCGGCATGGGCTCCGCCCAAGAATCCACCGCAGCCATCGGCACCGTCACCGGTGCTGTACAATTGATGAAGGCCGGCACGGTGGCGATCATCATTAAGAAATCGGGCAAGAAGGTGATAAAAGGCGGCCCGCCGCCTTTGCCGGCTTCGTTTGGATTATCAAAATCACAAAATCCCACCCATGCGACATTCGTGGCTGAATTTAAGGCGACGCATCCCTTCTTAAATCATCCAGATGCCCCAAAAATCCAAATTCATCATGCAGTTCCTCAAACTACTTTAGCTGCAAGAGCCCACCAGTTAATTGGCGAAGTTATAACCCCCGCAGAAATGCACTCTTTATCAAATGCACGCGGCATTCCCCATGACCTGCGTTTACCCAATGGACGTCGCCTTCATCAGCATATTACAAATATATGGGAAAGATGGTTTGATATGCATCCCACCTTTACGAAACAAGACTTACTCGATTTTGCCACAAAGATTGATAGAAAATACGGTCATTTATTTATCCCCCCCATTTAACATGCAATATTTCAAAATAGAGCCACCAGCCACTGGAGAGCTTGGCGATAATGCTATCGTTGATTTCACGCAACGGCCTGCGGTTATTCATCGTGCGCAGTTTTGTATATTTTACAGACCTGATTCGGATATAATTCTCGCGTCTTCGTTTTTTTTAGTAACTGATAAACTTAAGACATTGATAACCGAGGCCGGCTTAACTGGCGTGGCCTTCAGGGCCTGCGAAATTCTGAAATCTGCTCAGTATGATGAGCTATCGGAACCATGTTTAGAGCTTCCAGAATTGGTGATAATGGAGCCCGTGGGAATCCTTGAAAAAGATGATGTTTCATATTTCTCCGGAACCAAATTCTTTGCGTCGGAAAAATTCATTGCACTTTTAGAAAAGCAATCAAGCGAAGGGTGTATTATTAGGCCTGCTTGAATGTATGTCGAAAAAAAAGATGAGAACATTAGACGCCTCCATTAACAGATAGAAAATGAAGTATAAAATACTGAAACCGACCGCTGATGGTGAAATCGGTGAAAATGCCGTAATAGACTGGAAGCACCCCAAGCGCAAAATCATCAAAGCCCATATTTATTTATATTACGAAATAGAATCCGAGGTAATCCAAGCATATCCAATTTTCATATTCAGCAGATCGCTCTGCGATGAATTGAAGGAGAGCGGAATCACGGGAATTGACTACATTCCGCTAGAGATAAGCAAAGCACCACAGTATGATGAGTTATCTAAAAACAAGGAGCTTCCGTCTCTCGAATGCATCGAACCATGCGGGGCCGAGGGAATAGATGATGTCATTTATCACAATGAGACTGCCTTTAAGGTATCGGAACGCTTTATTGAATTAGCTAAAAAACATTCACTATTCGGCTGTGAGATAACGAACTTGGATCTGAATGAGTAATGCATTACACGTTTATTCAAAACGTTTAATGAATAGCCGACCTCGGCACACTGCCGAGTGACGCGCAACTAAAGCACCCAATCAGCGCGTGGTCTCTACAAGGAAGCGTTTTTCAAACACCGGCCGGATTTGGCGGACTTCCAAGGAACTGGAGCCATCGAGGTTCATCATCGTATTCCTCAGACTGTGCTCGACCGACGGGCATCAATGCTTGCGCCCGGTGAAACTCCGTTTACTTGGCAGGAGATCGATTCGTTTCAGAATACACGTGGCGTGAATCGCGAAATGAAATTGCCGAATGGAGATGGATTACATGCAACGATAACAAAAAAATGGGAAAGCTTTTTTCGAGAAAAATTAAAAAATAATCAAACATTCACTCGTGAGGAATTATTCATCCATGCAGAAGAAATTGATAAAATGTATGGACATTTGTTTTTATGACTAAATATTTTTATCGTTTAGATCCGGGTTGCGAAGGCGAATTAGGAGATCAGACTGATGTTGATTTCACCAAGCCATTTCTTCATCAAACCAAATTTCTTCATCTCCACATTACAGGGATGCTAGCGGCGGATTTATCATTTATTGGTGATTGCTGGATTGTAACTGAATCTTTCCGAACACTAGCAATCGAGAAAAAAACTAGCGGATGCAGTTTTGTCGATATGGTTACTACTTTTGATGATGAATTAAAAAAACTTTACCCCGAGTTGTTTCCGGTTAAACTTTGGAGAATGCTTATTATAGGAGCAGCGTTTGTTGATGATATTGGGCTTAAGGATTACAATATAATCGCAAGCCAATCTCTTATTGAAATACTAAATCTACTTCACTACAATCATTACTCAACCACTATTGAAATTGGTGGCGAGGCTGCTAAGTCCCTGATTGCCCACAGACGAAAATCGTATTGGTGAAAATCGTATAATTGCAGGAACAGTTGAGGAATCGTATGAATTTTCATTCATAACTGTATTATTTTCGGAATATTTCTAGTGGTCGTCTGAAAAACCACATAAAAATTTACACAAGACTAATGGGAGGTCCTAAATTCATTTCCGCACTGTGATTTTTCAAAAACCTCGATTTGCGATCGAGGATACGTTCGCAAAAGCGGCATTTGATCGTAAGCGTCCGGCCGGAGACCTACTAGGCGTGGCATGGTCATAGTGATAAAGTGTCCGGCATGGAAACGCCGGTCATCACAACGGAACTGATCAAAGATTACCGTAAGCACGA
>JAIXRU010000304.1 GCA_027485045.1 Opitutaceae bacterium
TCGAATGGGAAGCCAAGATCCTCGACATCGCCCGCAACACCGGCATCGGCGCCCAGTTCGGCGGCAAATACTTCGCTCTCGATGTCCGCGTCATCCGCCTGCCCCGCCACGGCGCCTCCCTGCCCATCGGCATGGGCGTCTCCTGCTCCGCCGACCGCAACATCAAGGGCAAGATCAACAAAGACGGCATCTGGCTAGAAAAACTCGAAACCAACCCCGGCCGCTTCCTCCCCGCCGAACTCCGCCAGATCAAGGACGACAAGTCCGTGCGCATCGACCTCAACCAGCCGATGTCCGCCATCCTCGCCGAACTCTCCAAACACCCCGTCACCACCCGCGTTCTCCTCACCGGCACCCTCGTCGTCGCCCGCGACATCGCCCACGCCAAGCTCAAGGAACGCGTGGACTCCGGCCAGGGCCTGCCCGACTACATCAAGAACCACCCCGTTTACTACGCCGGCCCGGCCAAGACCCCCACCGGCTACGCCTCCGGTAGTTTCGGCCCCACTACGGCCGGCCGTATGGACAGCTACGTGGACCTCTTCCAATCCCTCGGCGGCAACATGATCATGCTCGCCAAGGGCAACCGCTCCAAGGCCGTCACCGACGCCTGCGCCAAACATAAAGGTTTCTACCTCGGCAGCATCGGCGGCCCCGCCGCGATCCTCGCCAAGGAAAACATCAAGAAAGTCGAGCTGCTCGAATACCCCGAACTCGGCATGGAAGCGGTCTGGAAGATCGAAGTGGAGGACTTCCCCGCCTTCATCCTGGTGGACGACAAGGGCAACGACTTCTTCGCCCAAGGCTGCGGCGCCTGCCTCCCCGGCGGCATCCCCGCCGCCGCGAAAAAGTAGGCCGGACCGGTCGCCAACACCCGCCGGTGCACTTTGCCCGCCGCGGCAAGCGCGCTTGCCCGCTCGCCGCGCCAAGGTTGGCATGCACCCATGGCTAGCATCAAAACCTCCGATCACGAACGCGCCGCCCGCGAGCTTCAGGCGAAAATATACCGGGCTATGCCCCCGCGACTTCGCATTGCCCAGGCCCTGCGCATGAATGCTGCCATGCGCCGACTGCTCGCCACCGGCCTGCAATCCCGCCACCCGGAATGGACCGAGCCGCAACTCCGACGCGCCCTCGCGGAACGCATCCTTTATGCACGCACCGGATGAACTGAGCCTGTTCGCCCTGCGGCTCGAACGCATCGGTGCACCCTACATGATCACCGGGGCCACCGCCGCCATTCTCTACGGGCAACCTCGCGTAACCAACGACCTCGACGTCGTACTCGCCCTCAACGAGTCCACCCTCGCCGCGCTCCTGCTCGCATTTCCCGAGGCAGAGTTTTACGTCCCGCCCGAAGCCGTCATCCGAACCGAGCAAGCCCGCCACCAACGCGGCCACTTCAACCTCATCCACCTAGAATCTGGCTACAAAGCCGACATCTACCTCGCCGGCGCAGACCCTCTCCACGCCTGGGCGCTGCCCCTGCGTCGCCGCATAGAATGGAGCCAGGAAACCCTGTTTTCCGTGGCCCCCCCCGAATACGTGGTCCTGCGCAAACTCGAGTTCTACCGTGAGGGCGGATCGACCAAACACCCCCTCGATATCCGAGCCATCCTCGAAAGCACCGGCGTGGACGAGACCGCCATGTCGCCTTGGCTCGACCGCATGAACCTTCACGATCTCTGGCAGACGATAAAAACCAGCGGTTGACCCGTCGCTTCCGCACCGGCGCCACTGCCTCCTCCTGCCCCCTCCGCGCAAGGAACCCATTGCACCGCGCACCGCGTCCGACTCCACTCGCCCTCCGCGCGCCTGCCGCAAAACCTCCCTCCACTTGTGTCCGCTCCCGCCCTCACTCTCGCTTTCGACGCCCATAACCGTCTCGCCCTGCGATTCACCCCGCTCGGCCGCGAGCCCGCCGACGGCGCCCCGCTACCCGGCCTGCACCTAAGCTCGTTCTGCTTCGAACTCCGCGTCCAGGACTCCGTTCACTCCGTCGCCCTCGGCTCCCTCGTCGGCGCAGCCCCGGTCACGGACACAAGCATCCTGTTTTACTCCCTCGCGGAACTCGCCCGCACTCCCGCCGCCAACACCCCGCTGCTCGCCGCCATCCTCCCCGCCCTCGATCCCTACCTCATCCAGCTTCCCTACCTGCACCTCGGCGAAAACGACTTCATTTACAAATTCCGCCCCGCCCAGGAGCGCAACACCGCCATCTACGCCCAGGACGCCGCCAGCAGCGCCCTCTATCAAGCCGCCCTCTGCACCGCGATCAAGGCCCTCGCCCGCCGCCACGAACGCTCCGCCACCGAACCGGTCCCCCTCGATTTCGGCGCGGTCCGCTACCTCCTCCCCAGCCACTTCGGCTTTTGCCTGGGCGTAAAAAACGCCATCGAACGCGCCTACGAGACCCTCGCCGAAAACCCCGGCCGCCGCGTCTTCATGCTCTCCGAGCTGATCCACAATTCCTTCGTAAACGACGACCTGCTCCGCCGCGGCCTGCGTTACCTGCAATCCGACAAGGGCGTGCCCTTCACCGTCTCCGGAGCCAAGGCCGCCCACGGCACCGCCTCCCCCGCCGACCCCTTGCTCTGGGACCAGCTCACCCCGGACGACATCGTCATCATCCCCGCCTTCGGCGCGACCGACGACGACAAGCGCCGCCTCGTCCGCCAGGGCCTCGCCGTCTTCGCCCACGACGCCACCTGCATGCTGGTGGAAAAAGTCTGGAAAGCCGCCCGCGCCTACGGCCGCGAGGGCTACACCGTCATCATTCACGGCAAACACGAACACGAGGAGACCAAGGCCACCTTCGCCAACACCCGCCGCCACGCCCCCTCCCTCATCGTCCGCAACCTCACCGAGACCCGCGCCCTAGCCGCCCTCCTCCCCCGCCGCGCCGATCCCGCCGCCCAAGCCGAGTTCGAGGCCGCCTTCGCCGGCCGCCACACCGAGGGCTTCTCCGTCGCGCGCGATCTGGAGCACGTCGCCGTGGTCAACCAAACCACCCTGCTGGTCAACGAAACCCGCGAGATCGCCGCGTATCTGCGCGAGGCCTACCTCGCCGCCTGCGGGCCCGACCCGGCCGGCACCCCCGCCCGCGTCGGCGGCCAGGGTCGCAACGACACCCTCTGCTACGCCACCCAGGTCAACCAGGACGCCCTCGGCCGCGCCCTCGCCAGCCCGCTCGACGCCGCCTTCGTCATCGGCGGGCGCAACTCCTCCAACACCTACCAGCTCCACCGCCTCTGCGAGGAACGCCTCGGCGCGTATGCGTTTTTTATCCAGAGCGAGGCCGACATTCACTCGCTCGCCGAAGTCGCCCACTACGTTTTTCCCTCCCACGGCCCCGGCGGCACAGGCGGCCACACCGAGCTCCGCCCCCTCTGGCCCGGCGAGACTTTCGCCCGGCCCCGCCGCATCCTCATCACCGGCGGCGCATCCTGCCCCGATGGGCTTATTCAGGCCGTCATCACCCGCATCAACACCCTCTTCCCCGCCGACCGACTGCGCCCGATCTCCGCCGTGCTGACCGAGCTCGAAACCCGATGAACAAAGAAGCTCTCCGCGCCGCCATCATCGCCAGCCTCCAAGCCGAGTTTACCCGCCAGACCCACGCCGCCCTCGACTCGCGCGAAGAGTCGATCAGCGAGGAAA
>JAIXRU010000205.1 GCA_027485045.1 Opitutaceae bacterium
AAACCTTCGTTCTTTTCTGCCATGAAAGGCCAAAAAATCCGCATTCGTCTCAAGGGTTACGACTATCGAGTCATCGATCAGTCAGCACTTGAGATCGTTGAGACCGCGAAGCGCTCTGGCGCTCGCGTCTCTGGTCCTGTTCCGCTCCCGACTCACATCGAGAAGCTGACTGTAAACCGTTCCCCGCACGTGGACAAAAAGTCCATGGAGCAGTTCGAGAGCCGCACCCACAAGCGCCTCATCGACATCATTGAGCCCACCGCCCAGACCGTGGACGAGCTTAAGAAGCTCAACCTCCCGTCCGGCGTGGACATCACCATCAACGTGTAAGTTACGCCCGTCGTATACTCATCACCTAGCCATTTCAGTCCAACAGTTTAGCGCACTCCGGTGGTCTTCACCGGAAACGTTAATGTAGGTCTCAAGAAACGGAAACCCTCCACCTACCGCTTAGCCATGATCAACACCCTTATAGGTAAAAAGATCGGGATGACCCAGGTCTACGACGCTCAAAACGTCTTGGTCCCGGTCACCGTAGTCGAAGCCGGACCCAACTCTGTGGTCCAGGTCAAGACCCTCGAAATCGACGGATACAATGCCGTCCAGCTCGGCTTCTCGGCTCAAAAAGCCAAGAATGCCTCCAAGGCTGAACTCAACCACGCCAAAAAAGCGGGTCTTGAGGTCGCCCCCCGTGTCCTTAGCGAGGTTCGCCTCGCTGATAAGCCCACCCAAAAAGCCGGTGATGTTATCACGGTTGACGCCTTCAAAGAAGGCCAGCTCGTTGATATCACTGGTATCACCAAGGGCAAAGGCTTCGCGGGCGTCGTCAAACGTTTCCGTGTGGCCGGCGGTCCTGCCACCCACGGCTCCATGTTCCATCGCCGTATCGGTTCGATCGGCATGCGCCAGACCCCTGGTCGCGTTTGGAAGAATCAGGCCATGCCTGGTCACATGGGCCAAGTTAAGCGCACTCTTCAGAACCTCACCGTGGTGAAGATCGTTGCCGAAAAGAACCTCATCCTCGTCAAGGGAGCTATCCCTGGCGCAAACGGCGACGACGTGATCGTCCGCACCGCCATCAAGGGTCAGCCTAAGGGCGCCAAGTAAAGGAGAACGCCACCCATGAAACTCAAAGTTTACAGCGCCGACGGTAAAACCTCCCGCGAGCAAGACTTCGCCGATATTCCTCAATTTGAAGGAGATCGCGGTGTCCAAGCCCTCAAGGAAGTGATCGTCGCCATCAACGCAAACGCCCGTCTCGGCACCCACTCCACGAAAACCCGTGGCGAAGTGTCCGGCGGCGGCAAAAAGCCCTGGCGCCAAAAGGGCACCGGTCGCGCTCGCGCCGGCTCCATCCGCTCCCCCCTGTGGGTCGGCGGTGGTGTCGTCTTCGGCCCCAAGCCACGCGACTACAACAAGAAGATCAACACCCAGGTGAAGTCCCTCGCTTTCTCCCGCGCTCTCTTTGATCGCGCCGTCGCCGGCGAAATCGATGTGATCGAGGCCTGGAGCGTCGCCCAGCCCAAGACCAAGTTGATCAACGAAGTCATCGGCCGCATCGCGCCTTCCGGCAAGATCTTGATTGTTGACGACACCTTCACCGTCGAGGCTGCCAAAGCCGCCCGGAATATCGCCCGCGTTTCTCTGCAAGAGGCCGCCAAGCTCAATTCAAAGGATCTCGCGCAATATAAGCGCATCATCGTCAGCACCAAGGGCCTCGAAAAGATTATCGCCCGCGTCAATGGAGGTAAGAACTAATGAACGCCCTCGCCGTCCTCAAACAAGTCCGTCTCACGGAGAAGGCTAGCGGCCTCTCCGCCGATCTCGGTCAATATACCTTCGAGGTCGCCCCCAAGGCGACCAAGCACCAGATCGCCGCCGCCGTCGAAAAGACCTTCAAGGTCAGCGTCGTTCGCGTGAACACCCAAACCATCGCGGGCAAGCCCAAGCGCACCCGTTCCGGCCGCCCCACGACCACTTCTGTTATCAAGAAGGCGATCGTGACCCTCAAGGCCGGCGACAAGATCGAGCTCGTCTAAGCCTGATCGACACAAATTAAGGAACCACCCAACATGGCTCTCAAATCCTTCCGTCCTCTCACTCCTTCTTTGCGCTTCACCGTGCTGAACAAGGATGAGTCCATCACCGACAAGCGCCCAGAGCGGTCTTTGACCTACTCGCAGCCCAAGTCGGGCGGCCGCAACAACAACGGTCGCGTCACCAGCCGCCGTCGTGGCGGCGGTCACAAACGCCTGCATCGCATCGTCGATTTCAAGCGCGCGCTTCTCGATGTTCCAGCCACCGTGCAGGCCATCGAATATGATCCCAATCGCTCCGCCCGTTTAGCTCTGATCACCTATACAAACGGTGACAAAGCCTACATCATCGCCGCCAACGGCATGAAAATCGGCGATACGATCGTCACCTCGAACAAAGCCACCACCAACGATTTCATTGTCGGTAACAACTTCCCTCTCGAGATCATCCCTCCTTCTACCAAGCTGCATTGCGTCGAGCTGATCCCTGGTCGCGGCGCTCAACTAGGTCGCACTGCTGGCACTTCGATCGAGCTCATTGCGGTCGAAAACGGCGTTGCCCAGTTGAAAATGCCCTCGGGCGAAGTTCGTTTGGTCAATCCCAAGTGCCGCGCCACCATCGGTGAAGTCGGCAATGCTGATCACATGAACAAGTCGCTTGGCAAGGCCGGGCGTAATCGCTGGCTCGGTAAACGTCCTCGCCAGCGTGGTGTCACGATGAACCCAGTCGATCACCCTAACGGTGGTGGTCAGGGTAAATCCAAGGGTGGTGGCGGTCGCCAGCATCTCGTATCTCCGTGGGGCCAACTCGCCAAGGGTTTCCCCACCCGCAAACGTTCGAAACCCTCGAACAGCCAAATCCTCGTTCGCCACAACGGCCGCAAGCCACGCGGCAAGAAGTAACCTTACCGCACTCCTACTATGGCCCGCTCCATCAAAAAAGGCTTCTTCGTCGATTATCACCTACTCGAAAAAATCGAGAAGTCCGTCGCCACGAAGAACAAGAAGCCCATTCAGACTTGGTCCCGTCGCTCGACCATTACGCCCGATTTTATCGGCCACACCTTCAATGTGCATAACGGAAAGGCATTCGTCTCCGTTTACGTCACTGAAAATATGGTCGGTCATAAACTCGGCGAGTTCTCGCCCACCCGCGTATTCAAGGCGCACGGTGGTATGACCCGTAAGGAAATATAAGTTTCTTACGTCCCCGTTCTTTGCCAATGCACTCGTCGGTTTATCGGTTCTTTTACGTCGGCGTCATCCTTTTGGGTGCGACGACGGCGGTATCCGAAATCACTTCCGAGCGATCCATTGGCGAAGCCCGTATCAGCCATATTGCCCAACTACCAGCGACCGATCTTGTTATTATTAATAACGGATTCGATGGAGGGCTTAGGCAAGGTATGGTTTGCTCGGTTACGCGCGCTGGAGAAAAACTAGGTCAGCTTTTATTGGTTGATCTTCGTCCACAAAATGCCAGCGCTCTCATCTTGGACCTCACTCCCGGCAGCACTCTTCAAATCGGAGACACTGTTGCTGTTAAAACTGTTTCAGCTCGAAAATAAACTACACTAAAAGGATAGGGCAGGGGACACGTTCCTCTGCTGCTGTCGCCTCTAAAAAGGAATCTCATCCCATGGAAGTCACCGCAATCACCCGCAACGCTCGTATGTCCCCTAAAAAGGTCCGCGAAGTCGTTCGCACCATCACAGGTCGCCCCGCTGTCGCGGCGTCCGAGTATCTCGCGCTCATCCCGCGTAAGTCTGCCCAGCTCATTAATAAGACGCTCAAGAGCGCGATCGCCAACGCCGAGAACAACAACAATCTCTCGTCCGATAGTCTCTTTGTTAAGACCGCCTACGTCGATCAAGGTCCGGTCCTTAAGCGCTTCAAGGCCGCTGCCCGCGGCACCGCCGCCCCCCGCCGCAAGAAGCAGAGCCACATAACCGTCGTTCTCTCTGACGGCCAAACCAACTAAGACTTACCACCATGGGCCAAAAAACCAATCCCACCGGCTTCCGTCTCGCCGTCCGTCGCAACTGGCAGTCCCGCTGGTATGCCACCAAGAAGGACTTCGCCAAGCTCCTCCACGAGG
>JAIXRU010000001.1 GCA_027485045.1 Opitutaceae bacterium
CGCCGAGAAAGTCGGGGGCGAGCAGACGGTCGATTTGGGCGGTGCGTTCGGAGCGAGTAAGGCCGAGGTGGGTGGTGATGACGGAGAGTTCCCGCTCGCCGAAGGCTACGGCGGCGTGGAGGGCATCGCGGGGCTCAATCACGGGGCCTCCGCCGGTGGGCAGGCGGGCTTGGCAGACGAGCCGGATAGGCTGGGTGCAGAGCAGGCCGTGGCCGTAGCGTTCCTCGCCATTTACGATGGAGGGGCAGAAAAGTGAGTGGAGGCCAAGCCGGTGCGCGAGCTGGGCCAGTTGATCATCGCCTCGTGAGCGCGGCCGGCCGCAATCGAGCTCCTGGAGGGCGATGAGATCGGGGTCGAGGTCGCGGAGGATGCGGGCGATGCGCTCGGGAGCGAAGCGGCCGTCGAGTCCCCGGCAGTAGTGGACGTTGTAGGTGACGACGCGCAGCCGGGTGGGCGTGAGCGGGGCCCGACGGCGGGGCGCGGCGGGCGGCGTGCGGCCAAGGTGGGCGAGAGCGGCGTCGCGCAGGGCACTCGGCCGAACAATGGGGCCGGGGAAAAAATGGTCGGAGGCGGGCGGCACGAGCAGGAAACCCTGCACCTCGTCGGGGGAGGGACCGCAGTGGGAACCATTTTCCTCGGTAAAGGAGAAAGAGCGTCCATCGGGATGCCAACCGAGGCAGATCAGGTTGCCGGCGTAGGGTTGACGGGCGAGGGTAACGAGATCCTCGGCGAGGGTCGGAATCAGTTCGGCGGGGCCGCGCAGCAGGCTGGTATCGGCCGGGAGCAGGGCGACGTGTTCGGCGGTGTACCAGCTTACCGTATCATCCGGGTGGCGACGCAAGATACCGGGAACGCCCCCCGCCAGGAGTGCCGTGATCAGAGCCGTTTCGGCGTCGGCGGCGAGGGGCCGCTTAAAGTAAAGATGGCCGACCGGTCCCAGGCAGGCGACGGCGAACTCTTTTTGCTCGAATTGAGTGAGCCGTGAGCGATCAAGCGCCTGGGCAGCACGCCGGGCATAGCCGGGCAAACGCAAGACCGGGGCATGGGAGGATCGGGCGGGATCGCGCGGGACGGCGGCGGGGCTGCGTTCGGCGGGCGAAAGCCCCGGCCAGTGAAGCCGCAGGAGGCCCTCCAGGCCGCCCGGGTGATGCAGGGAGAATGGGTGGGAGCGCACCTGCCCATGGTCACTGAAAATCCAGACCTCGTAATCACGGCCCTCGGAGCGGCAGGCGGCGCGGTGGAGATCGCGAATGGAGCGGTCGATACCGCGCAGCGTCCAATGGGCAAAGAGGGAGGAGGGTCCGCGGCGATGGGATTGTTCGTCGTAGCCGAGAAAGTTCGCGTGGATAACGGGCAGGCCGCGAGCGAGGTCGATTTTTACTCCGGCGGTGACCAGTTCGCGCAGACCGACGCAGACGAAGACGCGGGCAAGAATGAAGGAAAACTCCCGGAGCAATGGCTGGCCCCGCCGGATGCCGCGCAAAGCCCCGGCGAGCGAGAGCACGAATTCCAAGGGCATGAGCGCGACGAGCCGCAAAAAAGAAGGGAAATGGAGAAAGGCAAAAAAGATAAGCGTAGTGATTTTTCCCGTGCGCCAAAGATCGCGCAGGCCAAGCGAGGCCCCGCAGTAATGACTTTCCTCCTGCGTGGCGCCGCCCGTGTAGATGTTACTCCAAGAGCTGCCTTGTGTGAGCAGGCCTTGGTTGGTTTTCGCGAGATCGGCCTCGAAGCGCTTGGCCCAGGAAGGGTCGAGCATGAGGCCTATGGCATCGGCCCGCGGATCGAGAAAACTGAAGGCAGGCACGGCGGCGCGTTGTCCGTAGTAAAGCTCGGCCTGAACCGCAGGCGTCGTAGAAAGCAGGCCGCTATAAAAGGTGTGCAAGCGGCAACCTTCTCGCCCGAGAAGATGGCGCAGGAACGGCAGTCGTTTGGTCGCGATTGCGTGTTCGAGTTGGCGACGGGCGAGGCCATCGACCTGAATCAAAAGCAGCCCGGGCGCATGTGCTCCAGCGGGATCTCGGGGGAGGCGCAGGTACTTCGTTTCCCACTCGGCCCGGCTCAGGCTTCGCCGCCAACGCCGGAGGTGCGCTCCGATTATCGTTAACATGACGGGGCGGCGTGGACGACGTGCGGCACGGAGCCAGTGAGGGCCCCGAAGAGCGCCCCGGTTTTGTCGGCGATGATATGACCCTCTGCGGCGAGCCGATCCACAATCGGCAGGCTGGGTAAAAGGCGCGCGGAATCGCGGTGGGTGGCGATGATCTCGTCGTAATGCGCGAGAAGAATCGCGGAGGTTTTCCCTCGGTCAAGGGAGGCGGCGGTGGCAAGTGCATCATCGGCCCACTTCGCCCGGAGGCTCTTTTGCTGAAGCGCGACGCTCAGGGCGCGGGCAAAATCGGCGGGCGCGGTATCAGCGGCCAGAAGGCGTCCATTAACGCCGTCTCTCACGACCTCGCGCACCCCGGAGGCATCCAATGCGATGACCGGGGTATGGGCCGCCATCGCCTCAGCCAGAACGAGCCCCTGCGTCTCGGTGGTAGATGCGAAGATAAAAACATCCATCGCGGCGTAAGCATCGATCAGGGCGGCCCCGGAGAGACTCCCGGTGAAGACCACGCGCGCTGCGACAGAGGCTCCGACGGAAGCAAACAAGTCGGCCATTTCCGCACGGGCCGGACCCTCGCCAACAATCAGGGCACGGGCCGTGGGATTTTGCTCCAGCGCAAGAGAGAGGGAGGCAGCGAGGTAAGGCAGATTTTTCTCTTCGGCGAGGCGTCCCACATGACCGATGACGACCACGTGGCGCGGGAAACGGTAACGAATGCGGGCGCGATTGGCACGACCGGCGGCAATCGCAGCGCAATCTATACCCGTCGGCACAATATGGATGGGGACCGTGACGCCACGACTGAGAATGAGGTCGCGGATGCTTTCGCTAGGCGCGAAGACCGCCGCGCAGCGATTCGCATACGGGTGGCAATATCAGCCGAGAAGTCCTGAAGCGCATCGCCCTGCAGTGACTCCGGGAGATAGTGGGTGTAGTGCTCGTAGAGTGTATGGTGGGTAAAAACGAGGGGCACCTGGCGGCTGGCGGCTTCACGCAGGGCGGTATCGCCAAGCAGGAAAGGGTGATGCGAATGCACGATATCAGCGCAAAACTCGCCCAACTGGGTCGATAGCGCGGCCGCCAGAGGAAGGCCGACGGAAAACTCGCTTTCGTTAAAATGCGTTAAAGCGAAAATACGGGCAACGGAGCTCTCGATCGCGGCGGGCACCGATTCCAAACCGGGCGCATCGCCAAACTCCGGGGCGACCACCAACACGTCATGACGGGTGCGTATCTGGTCCTCGACAATGGTCTGCACCGCACGGGCTACGCCGCCCACATGGGGCAGAAAAGTATTGGTAAAGTGGACGATGCGCACGCGATAGGAGGTTTAAGACCAGAGCGGGCGGCTCTTTTACGGCACCCGTTGTAGTTACCTCCTATTTGACGGAATCGGTAGCCATACCGCCATGGGGTGTAGCCCTATAGCCGCCCGAAATGGAATTGCTCCGGAAGCCTCCGGTGGACGCGCCGCCCCGTCTGCTGCTAGAGTGCCTGACATGCGTCTTTCCCACGCCCACCTTTACGCCCGCCTCCTGGCTGGTGACCCGACCAACGACGGGCGCTTTTTCACCGGCGTGCTTACCACCGGCATCTACTGCCTGCCCTCCTGCCACGCCCGGAAACCAAAGGCCGTCAACGTCCGCTTTTTTCCGTCCTGCGAGGCCGCCCGCGCAGCCGACCTGAGGGCCTGTAAAAAATGCCATCCCGACGACTACGCCAGCGGCGCCGACCCCGTGCTGGAGACCATCGAGAGTGTCGTCGCAGAGCTGCGCGCCGACCCCGCCCGCTTCCCCGCCGCCACCGACCTCGTGCGCCGCACCGGCTACGGCTCGACCCGCGCCTTCGAGCTTTTCCGCCAACATTTCCACGCCACGCCCGCCGAGCTGATCGCCGCCGCCCGCCTTGCCGTCGCCCGGGAAAAGCTGCTCGCGACCGATTCCCCCCTCGCCGACGTCGCCTTCGCCTCCGGCTATGAATCCCTCAGCGTCTTCCACGACGCTTTTCGTACCCGCCTCGGCCTCACCCCGGCCGCGTTCCGAGCGCTGCCTGCCGCCAGCGAAGTCACGCTGTCACTGCCGTCCGGATACGATCTTGACCGCCTCCTAGCCAGCGTCGGCCGCGATCCTGATTCATTGTCCGAACGCATCGAAGGCCCGGTCTTTCAAGTCGCCGCCCGCCTGGCCGGCGTCGCCGTGCGATTGCGCCTCGATTTTTCCACGCCCGACCAGGTGCGGGTGAACTTCCCCGCCGACCTTCCGGCCGGGCTCCGTGCCTTCGCCGCCGTGCGCGTCGCCGCCCTGCTCGGCCTCGCTCAAGACGCCGCCGGCTTCGCCCGCCTCGCCCGCAAACTCGGACTCGCCCGCCTCGTCGCCGGCCGCGAGCAACTCCGGCTCGTGCAAAGCCTCGACCCGTGGGACGCCCTGCTCTGGGCCATCCTCGGCCAGCAGATTAACCTGCCCTTCACCTTCCGGCTCCGCCGCGCCCTGACCGAGCTCGCCGGCACCCCCGTCGGCGACGGCTTGGCCGCCACGCCCGACGCGGCCGCCCTCGCCGCCCTGCCCGCCGAGGCCTTGCACGCCCGCCAGATCTCCCGCCAAAAAGCCCGCTACCTGCTCGACGTTGCCCGCCTCGTCGCCGACGGCCGCCTCGACCTCGATCAACTCGCCGCCGGTTCCGCCACCCGCGCCGAACGCACCCTGCGCGAGATACGCGGCCTCGGCCCGTGGACCGTCAACTACGTCCTGATGCGCGGCCTCGGTTTCGCGGATTGCACGCCCTACGGCGACACCGGCCTGACCAGCGGCCTGCAAAAACTCCTCGCCCTCGACCCGCGGCCCGACGCCGACGCGACCCGCCGCTTGATGCTGCCCTTCTCGCCCCACCGCAGCCTCGCCACCGCCCACCTCTGGCAACTGTAACCCCCTACCCGCCGCCCCGCCCATGCCCGCCTTGTTTTACTCCG
This sequence comes from Opitutaceae bacterium, assembly GCA_027485045.1. Lineage (GTDB taxonomy): Bacteria > Verrucomicrobiota > Verrucomicrobiia > Opitutales > Opitutaceae > IMCC26134_A. The sequence goes on from JAIXRU010000001.1 coordinate 5,073, forward strand.
AATCTCTGCCCACGCCCCTCGGCGAACTGGCTTTCGCGCTAGACCCCGACGGCGCGCTCGTCGCCGTCGCCTTCGGCCCGCCCGCCGCCCTCGCGCCGCTCTGCGGCCTGGGGCCAACCCTGTCCGATGCTGCCGACTCTCTCGCGCCCGACCCCGCCCGCACCGCAGCCGTTCGCGAAAAATTCGTCGACTACTTCGCCGACGCCCGCCGCAGCTTCGACCTCCCTGTCGCGCCGCGCATCGGCACGCCGTTTCAGCGCCGCGTCTGGCAAGCCCTCGCACGCATCCCCTTGGGATCGACCTGGAGCTACGCCCGCCTCGCCGCCGAGACCGGTAGCGTCGCCCGCGCCGTCGGCGGTGCCAACGGTGCCAACCCCCTCTCTCTAGTCTTGCCCTGCCACCGCGTGATCGGCGCCAACGGCTCCCTCACCGGCTATGCCGGGGGACTCGACCGCAAACGCTGGCTGCTCGTGCACGAGGGAGCCATCCTGGCCTGAATCGCCGCCCGGCCCTTCGCCGCGAACGCCTTGATAATCTTGGTAGTTTTCATGGAAACGGCAAACGCCAGTTGCACCAGATCTCAAGCAGGGCATCGTATCGCCCTTCATGCGTGCTATGCTTCGAACCCTCGCTCGATGGACGGACTGGCATGCTATTTTAACCCATCATCCCCCTTTATCACACCATGGAACACACCGACCCTCAGGCCGCTCCGACCGGCGGCAAATGCCCCTTTCCCCATCTGCACGGCACCACGCCCAAGCCAGCGCACACCAGCGCCGCCGGCCTGGGCCGCGCCAACCGCGATTGGTGGCCCAATCAAATCAACCTCAAGGTACTGCATCAGAACTCCTCTCTATCCGACCCGCTCGACGCCGGATTCGATTACGCGGCTGAGTTTGATAAACTGGATCTGACGGCGCTGAAAAACGACCTGCACGCGCTGATGACCACCTCTCAGGATTGGTGGCCGGCCGACTTCGGCCACTACGGTCCTTTTTTCATCCGCATGGCCTGGCATAGCGCGGGCACTTACCGCACCGCCGATGGACGCGGCGGCGCTGGTGCCGGCCAGCAACGCTTTGCACCGCTCAACTCCTGGCCCGACAACGCCAACCTCGACAAGGCCCGCCGCCTTCTCTGGCCCATCAAACAAAAATACGGCAAGAAAATATCCTGGGCCGACCTCATGATTCTCACCGGAAATGTCGCGCTGGAATCCATGGGCTTCAAAACCTTCGGGTTCGGTGGCGGCCGCGCGGATGCCTGGGAACCCGAAGAAGACGTGTATTGGGGGGCCGAGGACAAGTGGCTCGGCGACAAGCGCTACTCGGGGGAGCGCGATCTCGAGACGCCGCTCGCCGCCGTCCAAATGGGCCTCATCTACGTTAATCCCGAGGGCCCCAACGGCCACCCCGATCCGCTCGCCGCCGCAAAGGATATTCGCGAGACCTTCGCCCGTATGGCCATGAACGACGAGGAAACCGTAGCCCTCATTGCCGGCGGTCATACCTTCGGCAAGACCCATGGTGCCGCCAGCGCCGACTATGTGGGCCGTGAACCCGAGGCCGCCGGCCTGGCCGAGCAAGGCCTCGGCTGGAACAACAGCTACGGCACCGGCAAGGGCGCGCACACCATCACCAGCGGCATCGAGGTGACCTGGACCACCACGCCCACGCAATGGAGCAATAACTACTTTGAAAACCTCTTCGGCAACGAATGGGAGCTGATGAAGAGCCCGGCCGGCGCCCACCAATGGGTGGCCAAGGATGCCAAGGCCACCGTGCCTGACGCCTACGACCCCGCGAAAAAGCACCGCCCCACGATGCTCACCACCGACCTCTCGCTGCGCGTCGATCCCGCCTACGAGGCGATATCCCGTCGCTTCCTCGCGCATCCCGAGCAATTTGCCGACGCCTTCGCCCGCGCCTGGTTCAAACTCACCCACCGTGACATGGGCCCCAAGATCCGCTACCGCGGCCCTGAGGTCCCCGCTGAAGATCTGGTCTGGCAGGACCCCATCCCCGCGCTCGACCACGCCGTGATCGACGCGGCCGATATCGCCGCGCTCAAGGCGCGAATCCTCGCCTCGGGGCTCGGCATCGCCGAACTCGTCTCCGTCGCCTGGGCCTCGGCCTCGACCTTCCGCCGTTCGGATAAACGCGGCGGCGCCAACGGTGCCCGCATCCGCCTCGCGCCCCAAAAGGACTGGGAGGCCAATCAGCCCGCCCGCCTCGCCAAGGTCCTCAAGGCCCTCGAAGACGTCCAGGCAGCCTTCAACGCTTCCGCCAGCGGTGGCAAAAAAGTTTCTTTGGCCGACTTGATCGTTCTCGGCGGTGCCGCAGCCATCGAAGCCGCCGCGCTGAAGGCTGGCCACGCCATCGTGGTGCCCTTCACCCCTGGCCGTATGGATGCCACGCAAGCCCAGACCGACGTGGCTTCATTTTCCGTGCTGGAGCCCAAGGCCGAAGGTTTCCGCAACTACCAGGCGACCCGCTTCACCCTGCCCGCCGAGCATTTGCTCGTGGACAAGGCCCAGCTCCTAGGCCTCACCGCACCCGAGATGACAGTGCTGGTTGGCGGCTTGCGTGTACTCAACGCCAACCACGGCAAAACCCGGCACGGCGTTTTCACCTCGCGCCCCGAGACGCTCACGAACGACTTCTTTGTTAACCTGCTCGATATGGCCCACGTGGTGAAGCCTACCGCGCCCACCGAGGAAGTGTTCGAGATCCGCGACCGCGCCACCGGGGACATAAAGTGGACGGCCACCCGCGTTGACCTCATATTCGGCTCGAACTCCCAGTTGCGCGCCCTCGCCGAGGTTTATGCCGAGAGCGATGCCGGGGAGAAATTCATCAACGATTTCGTCTCCGCCTGGAACAAGGTGATGAACGCCGACCGCTTCGAGCTGACCGGTGCCGGAGGTCCGGTCCCGCGCGCGGAAGTGTTTCCCTCAATACGCCGAAAGATTGCTCCCTCACTGCGTCCGGTAAACTAACTGCACCCCTGCCGGGCCGCTGAGAGCGGTTCAATCCATTGATACCGCTCTCAGCGCAGCCACTCCAGCCCGAGCTTCAGCCACAGGGGCACGATAAACAGACCCACCGCCGTCGTACCCAGCACCACCTGCACCGCGGTGAGTGGCCGACCGCCGTGATGCCTCGCAATCACGATGGGTAAAATCCCCGCCGGCATCGCCGCCTGCACGATCACCACCGCCCGTAATTCTGGCGGCAACGGCAACACCGCCGCCAAGCCCAACATACCCAGCGGAATCACCCCCAGCCGCAACGCGCAGGCAAGCGGCGTCACCTTGCGATCCACCAGGCTGCGCGGCGCGTTGAAAAACTCCACCAAGGTCGCCCCAATCAGCAACAAACCCAGAGGCACCGCGCATGCCGCCGCCATCTGGATCGCTTGCCGCGCCACCTCGGGCATCCAATCCGCAATTCCGGTCAGATTCAAAGTCACCGCCGCCACCAGCGCATACACCGGCGGATTCAACACCCGGCGCCAGCCCTCCCGCAGCGAAACCCCCGACAACATTAAAATACCCACCGTCCAGATCGCCGCCTCACACCCCACGTTAAAAACAAACAGCACCCCCAGCACACCCGGCATCTCCCGGGCAAACAACTCGGCCACCAGCGGTATCGCCATGTAGCCGTAGTTAAAAATCCCCACACTAAAGGCAAAAGTGCGTAAACCCGACCCGCGCTCGAAACCCGCCCACTTGGCCACGACATAGGCGAGCAAGATACCGCCAACCATCATGACAAACGCCAGCAACGGCGCGGCTATTAAATTGCCCGGAGTGCGCAGCGCATCATTCCCCAGCACATGCTGAAAAATCAGACACGGGTAGAGGAAGTTCACCACCAGCTTCAATAAACTCTCGTCCGCCTCGGGCTTCAGCCAGCCCGCGCGCCGCGCCCCCGCCCCCGCCGCGATCACGGCAAAGACCGGCAGAACCAAACTCAACAAGGACCAGTAATCAGGCAATACCACCATCCCATGCCTGAACACTGTCTAGCCTGCGTCCACGAAAAAGCCCCGGCGCCTGAAGCACCGGGGCTGAAGCCAGAGGCTAAAAAATAGTTCGACTACTCTTTCTCCATTTTCTCCGGCCCCTTGCCTTCAGAACCACTTGGGCGTCCGGGACCACCGGGGCCACCCGGGCGTTGATCGCGCATCTTAGACAACTTGGCCTTTTGCTCGGCGGTAAGGATTTGGGCGATCTGCGCTTGATGTTTTTCGCGCATCCCTTCCATGGCCGCCCGGCGGTCTTCGGGCGCAGCGTCCTTGCCCAATTCCTTCATTTTGGCGCGCATCTCCTCGAATTCCTTCGCGAGGATCGGCTTCAACTTTTCCACTTGCTCATCACTCAGACCAAGGAACTCGCGCATCCGCTTGAGGCGTTCGCCGGGCCCGGGTTGCGAGGGGCGTTCCCCACTGGATTTCGCGGGAGGCTTTCCTGCGTTTTCACCGGATGGTTGAGCATTAGCCGAGGTCGCCAAAAGGGCGCCGGTGGCTAGCATAGCATTAAACAATAGAACGTAATATGATTTAGTTTTCATTGGGTGGATTGTTTCCTATCAGCTGAACGATGGTTTTCAGACAGAGTATTCGATTGCGAGGTTTGGATGGCTAACCCGACAACCAAGTAGTGTGTATATCCGAAGACGTTACTCATGCGCCTCAGTTACATTATATTTCTTCAGAATGAGATTTCGCCAGGCACACCAACTTAACCCTCAAGCCATCGAAGGTATTCGGTTCACAACCAAAACATCCGCTCGGCGCACGTTCCCCGTCTCGCCTTTTACGCGGCAGCCTCCCAACTTCGTTAAAATGACTCTCGCTCAACGCATCGACGCCGCCACCCGCGAGGTGGAAAAAACCCGACGCCGCCTGCCCGCGCCCGTGCGCGAGTTCGCCAATAAAATCCCCGTGCACTACGAGGCCCGACCCCCGGCACACATCCTGGAGGAAGGTTTCCCCGACGATATTCTCGGCCTCTTCGATGGCTCCGCGCACGGCGAGGAAGCCGCCCAGGAACAACCCATGCCGCCCCAAATCAGTCTC
>JAIXRU010000148.1 GCA_027485045.1 Opitutaceae bacterium
TCGCGACCGTCCGCGCGTTCGCTTTCTCGACCCGGTCCCGATGCCCGAGATTCCATCTCTCCTCAACCACTACGACATCGGTCTCTATCTTCTCGAGCCCAACTCCTTTAACAACCAGCACGCGCTGCCCAATAAATTTTTCGAATTCATTCAGGCCCGCTTGGCCGTCGCAATCGGGCCCTCTCCGGAGATGGCGAACCTTGTCCGTAAGCACGGTCTAGGCATCGTCGCCGACGACTTCACCCCCGGCGCTCTCGCCGCCTCTCTGAACAAACTGACAGCGGGCGAAATCGACGCGTTCAAAGCCGCCTCCCACCGCACCGCTCCTCTCCTCTCCTGGGATCACGAACGCGAAATCCTTCGCCAAGAAGTCACCCGTCTTTTGGCTTTGCGCCCATGTGTGGCATAGCCGCCCTCTACGAACCATCCGCCCCCGCCTGGCTCGAAACGACCATGCGTCGGATGTCCGCGCTCGCGCGGCATCGCGGACCCGACGGCGAGGGCTTCGTTTTTTTCCGCCCGCAAGGCACCTCCGCACTCGAGGCCACCGCCGTTTCGTCCTCCGAAACCCCAACCGGTGTACCCGCCCTACCCTCATCCCCGCCCGGCGGTACGCTCGCCCTCGGCCACCGCCGGCTCTCCATTCTCGATCTATCAGCCACCGGCCACCAACCCATGCCCGACGCCACCGGCGAACTCTGGCTCACCTTTAACGGCGAAATCTACAACTACCTCGAAATCCGCGCCGAGCTCGCCGCTCTCGGCCACGCCTTTCACACCGGCACCGACACCGAGGTCATCCTCGCCGCCTACCGGCAATGGGGCGAAGCCTGCCTAGCCCGCTTCAACGGCATGTTCGCCTTCGTCCTCGTGGACCGCCGCCGCGCCCATGTGTTTGTCGCCCGAGACCGCTTCGGCGTGAAACCTCTCTACCTCTGGCCCACCCCCGGTGGCGGCCTCGCCCTCGCCTCTGAGATCAAACAATTCACCGCCCACCCCGCCTGGAGCGCCCGCCTCAACGGCCAGGCCGCCTACGATTTTCTCAACTGGGGCCTCACCGACCACGGCCCCGAAACCCTCTTTGCCGGCGTCACCCAATTGCGCGGCGGCGAATGCCTGGCTTCCTCGCTCGCGGAGTTACCCCACGCCCGCCCGCAACGCTGGTATCATCTCACTCCCACCCCGTTCGCCGGTGATCTGGCCGCCGCCGGCATCCGTTTCCGCGAACTGCTCGACGACTCCGTTCGAATACGTCTCCGCGCCGATGTGCCCGTCGGCAGTTGTCTTTCCGGCGGCCTCGATTCTTCCGCCATCGTCTGCACCATGCGCTCGCAACTCGGCGAGGGTGCCGGCTCTCGGCAAAACACCTTCTCCTCCTACTCCGACGTCGCCCGCTTCGACGAGCGCCGCTTTATCGAGGATGTCGTTAAGCAAAGCGGAGCCACGCCACACCACCTGATCCCCGATCCCGCCCGCCTGCTAACCGAGCTCAACGAGCTAGTCTGGCACCAAGACGAACCCTTCGGTTCCACCAGCATCTACGCGCAATGGTGCGTTTACCGGCAGGCTAGCGAGGCAGGCGTGAAAGTGCTGCTCGACGGCCAGGGCGCGGACGAAGCCCTCGGAGGTTACCACGGCTATTTCGGCCCCCGCCTCGCCGGCCTGCTCGCCCAAGGTCGCTTACCCACCTTCGCCCGTGAAAGTTACGCGCTACATCGCGACGGCCTTCTGCGCTACGGCATGCAAGCCCGAGTATTGGCCAACGAACTCATCCCATCCGGCCTGGCCGACCTCCTGCGCCAGCTCACTGGCCGCACCACGCAAGCACCGGTCTTCATCGACTTTACCCGACTCGGCGCATCACCCCGGGTGCCAAACCTCGGCGCCGTAAACTTGCGGGACCCGGTCCGCTCACTGTGCCTCGCCCAAATCAATTCGCTCTGCCTCCCCATGCTCCTGCACTGGGCCGACCGTGACTCAATGGCGCACGGCGTCGAATCACGCCTCCCCTTCCTCGACTACCGCCTCGTCGAATTCTGCCTCGGCTTGCCCGAGGAGCACAAACTCAGCGGCGGCTGGACCAAGCGCGTGCTTCGCGAAGGCATGACCGGCCGCCTGCCCGAAAGCGTGCGCCTGCGCCGCGACAAACTTGGCTTCGCCACCGCCGAGGAAGTCTGGATGCGCACCCTGCATCGCGACGCCTTCATCCGCCTGCTCGACGACGCCATCGCGGCATCCCCAGGCATCCTCAACGCCGCCACGCGCACCAAGGCGATGCGCATTCTGGATGGTGCCGAACCCTTCAATTTCTTCGTCTGGCGAGTCATCAACTTTGGTCGCTGGCTGCGTCGCTTCGCCGTTCAGTTGTAAACCACTTTCACATTTTCCGCCGATGTCTCTCTCTTTTAAATCTCGCCCCCGCTGCCCGGCCTGCGAAGCGCGCGAGACCCGCGAGTGCCTCCGCGTCAGCTACGACGACCCGGCCATGACCGACGCCCTGCAGCGCCTCTACGCCGAAGTCGGCCACTACGACCCCGCCGCCACCACCGGCGGTAATTACGTCCTCCACCGTTGCGACCACTGCCACCTCGTTTTCCAAGCCGAAGTGCCCGGCCCCGCCCTCATGAACGCCATCTACGGCGACTGGCACCACCCGGGAAAAACCCGCTCTCATCTCGACAAAATCGCCAATCCCGAACGCGCCCTTCACGTCGCCCGCGAAGTCTCCCTCGCCTGGCACCTCTCCCGCTTCCCCGGACGCGCCCTCCGGGTCCTCGACTACGGCTGCGGCCTCGGCCCCTGGGCCGGCATGGCCGTCGCCTTCGGTGCCGAAACCTGGGGCGTCGAGTTCTCCCACGAGCGCCACGAACACTGCGCGCGACTCGGCATCCGTATGGTCTCCCCGCCCGAACTTCCGGCGGCCTACTTCGACTACATACAGTTGGACCAAGTCCTCGAACACCTCGTCGAGCCCCTCCCACTCCTGCGCACCATCGTAACCCACCTCCGCCCCGGCGGCGTCCTCTGCGTGGCCGTGCCTTCCGCCCGCCGCGTCCCGGCGCGCCTGCCCCACTGGCGCGAAGAATTCGCCCGACTCGATTTCGGAGCGCTAATGCCCGTCGAGCCCCTGCTCCACCTCAACGGCTTCAACCACCGCAACCTGCGCGCGCTCGGACTGCGCTGCGGCCTCGAAACCCTCAACCCGCCCTGGCGCCTGCTCCTCCAGCTCTGGGCGCCCGGTGCCTCCCCCCGCGCCCTCCTAAAATCCCTCCTCCTGCCCTTCTATCTGCGCAGCCGTCTCTCCACCCGCCTCTACTTCCGCCGCCCCGCCTCCTCGGCAGCATGAAGCTAGCCATGATCGTCGGCACCCCCAGTTCATCAAGTTCGGCCTAGTCTCCACCGACTTCGTCGCCGCCCTCCGCGATGCGCTGAAGTACTCAGCTCGGTAAAACCAGCCCGCCCTTTAAGTCAATGGCGACGATGCACATCGCATCGTCACTGAACTCGCTCGCAGCTTCAGTTCATGTGCCCGGTAAGTCGAGCGATCATCGAACTTCGCCTGACTCGGCGAAACTCACTCCGCCGGCTTGGTCCACAAAGGGTATGCCTAACCAGTCACATCCGCCGCTCTAAGAGGCCACGACAAACGCGGATCCACCGGCCCGATTTTTCGCGCCAAGACCCACACGCCCATCGGCACGATCGTTTTGGTCGTGCCTAGCAGATAACTCGCTCGGCTAACCGGAAAAATACGTGCGGCAGTGGTAGAAACCACCACTAGAATCTCGAACCCAGTGGCCTTGTTGAAAAGCGCCCAAAATGCGTTTTCCTGAAACTCCAGAAATCCCAAGGCAACTCGTGCGGTGGCCAAGTCGGATGCGTAAAGATCATCGTCAGCCCGTCAACTTTCAGAATTTTATTGGTCTCCAAAACCACTACCCAAGGCATTAATAAATGTTCGAAAACACTTCTGGAAAAGACCCCGTCAAAACTCTCCGGCGCGAACATTTCGCCCAGCACATGAGCGTCCCCGGTTATATCCACATTAGGGCCGGCATGAACATCCATACCCACATACTCCACGCCCGGCACAAAATCGCTACGCACCGTGACACCCGAAACAGCTCGTGAACCCACTTCCAAAACCCGCGCACCCTTCGCCACCCGCCCGTTCATCTCATCAACAAATTCCTTAAATGGGTTTCGCCCTGCCCCCGCCGTTTCAATCTCGACACTACGTCTTCCAGGAAACGTCAACGACGCCAGCAGCCGGAAATACACATCCTCAACGAGAAAGCTCGTCGCCGCCCCAATACCCTTTCCGCGATAAATGCTGACCAGTTTTTGTAAGCGATGGTTCATACATAAATGCACTATACATGAATCCTGACCATTCTTGCCTCGCAACGCCAAACCCCTCGCAATCAAATACTCTCAACCACCGCCATGCCTCCCAGCCACGGCCCCATCCGTATCGCCTACCTCCTACAAATGGCGGATACCTCTACCGAGAACGGCATTTCCAAAAAGATTCTAGGCCAACTGATCGCCTGGAATGCCGCAGGCCACTCCTGCCAGTGGTTTCAGCTCAATCCTGCTGACCGCATTTGGCCGCCTCTTGCAGGCTTGCCTCATCACGCACCTCGCCGTGGCAACCCTGCTCAACGCATCCTGCAATCCCGTCAACTCTGCCGCGACCTCGCCGCTTGGCAACCCGACCTCATCTACTTCCGTTACGCCTACCACGCTCCAGGACTACCTGCCCTCTTTCGCCAATTCCCCACCGTCGCCGAGATCAACTCCGACGACCGCCGCGAATACGCGCTCACCCTCAGCCCGGCCAAGCAGCTCTACCACCACTTTACCCGTAGCCGGGTTCTGCGCCCTATCTCTGGGTTTGTTACCGTCACCCACGAACTCACCCGTGTGCTTGAATGCTTTTCACCCGCCAGAATCACCATCGGTAACAGCATACCTCTCGTCTCCTTTATTCCCCTGCCGGAAAAACCCGCGTCCGCCGAACCTCGCCTGTTGTTCATCGGTACCGCCGGTTCCCCTTGGCACGGGCTGGAGCGCCTTTCCGAGCTTTCCGTCCTGTTCCCCACATGGCGTTTCGATGTTGTCGGCCTCACCGCCCCCTGTTGGGAACGGCAAAACAGCGGCACCTCCATCGCGCCCAACCTCCACCTCCACGGCCCGCTACCCGCGAAAGATTACGCCGCCTTGCTTCCACAGATGGACGTCGCCGTGGGCTCATTGGCCCACTTCAAAAACGGCATGCAAGAAGCCTGCCCGCTAAAGGTCCGCGAATACCTCGCCCACGGCTTGCCCGTCATCGGCGCCTGCGCCGACACTGACATCCCTGCCGACGCCGATTACTACCTGCGACTGCCCAACAACTCCGCCCCCCTCGCTCCCCATCGCGACGCCATCGCCGCCTTTGTCGGACACTGGCGCACCCGCCGTGTCCCCCGCTCCGCCATCGCCCACCTTGATACCTCGGTCAAAGAAGCCGCCCGCCTCGCCTTCTTAGAACGCACCCTCGCCACCTGGCGCTCCGCCCGCAATTGCCCCCGCCCCGCGCCGTGATCCCCGCCGCCATCGTCACCTATCACCCTGACCGCGCCTGGCCGGAACGCCTGGACGCCGTTCTGCGCGAACACCCCCGCGTGCTTGTGGTGGACAACTCCACCTCCTCTTCTGCGCGCGACTTCGTCACCACCGTCGTCTCCTCGCGCCCCCGCGTCGTCCTGCACTCTCTTCCGTCCAACCCCGGCATCGGAGCCGCCCTAAACCTCGCTTTCTCCGCCTTGGCCAACGAGGGCCATGCCCGCGCCGTGGCCTACGACCAGGACAGCACACCCGAACCCGGCTTTACCGCCGCCATCACCGACACTGCGTCCGCCCACCCACGCGCCGCCGTCATCGGGGCCAATTGGACCGACCCCCGGCGTCCCGGCAGCCCGGCGCTTTTCCTGCGCCCCGCCCAACCCTTCGGACTGGGCTTTCGTCGTATCCGCGCCGAGCACGATCTCACCGGTCTGCTCTGTGTCATCACTTCCGGCGCGTGCTTTGATCTCGAAGTTTGGCGCTCCCTGAACGGCTTCGACGCCGGTCTCTTTCTCGACTTGGTCGACACCGATTTCTGCCTCCGTGCCCGCGATGCCGGCTACGACATCGCCGCCTGCGCCGAAGCCAGGCTGCTTCACCACCGCGGGGACAAACGCACCGTGCGCCTGCTCGGGCACGACTTCCACCCCGCCCACACCCCCGCCTTTCGCCTTCGCTGCCTCTCGCGCAATCGTATGGTTCTCTTTCGCCGCCGCAGACTTCGACCTTTGGCTTGGTCCACCTACGAACTCGCCTATGGCAGTAAACTCCTCCTGGATGCACTGCTCCTCGAAGACCGCCCCGTCGTCCGGCTGGCCGCCGTGCTGCGCGGCACCTGCGAGGGTTTGTTAAACCGAACTGGACCCCTTCGCCCGGAATGAGTTTCCTATCCCGCACGACACCCATTTTAGAAAAATTCCGCTGTCTCTAGACAGGGCAAAATCCAAAGTAACTTAACACCTTTCCGTTCAGCTCCCCCACCCGCTCCCTACTCGCTGCATGACCTCTTCCAAGCCGACCCTCGCTGTGGTCATACCCGTCTTCAACGAACAAGAAGTCATCCCCGAACTGCTCCGTCGCCTCACGATCGCATTAGGCAATCTGCCCGAGATAATCTGTGAAGTGGTATTCGTCGACGATGGTTCATCCGACCAGACGCACACACTACTGACCCAAGCCTGCGAAACAGATACGCGTCTGCAATTAATCCGCTTGAGCCGAAACTTCGGCCACCAACCCGCATTAACCGCCGGTATAGACCACGCATCGCATGCCGACGCAGTGGTCACCATGGACGCTGACCTCCAGGATCCGCCTGAGATCATTCCTGAACTCGTGGCTGCTTGGCGTAACGGCGCCCAAGTCGTTCTCGCCGTCCGCCGTTCTCGTCAAGACAACGGAATCCGCCGCCTCGGCTTCGATTTCTTTCACCGCCTTTTCAGTCGCCTCACTGATTTCCCCATCGAGCGCAACACGGGGACCTTTGGTCTTCTAGATCGCCAAGCTGTCGCCGCGTTTTGCCAACTACCCGAACGTCACCGTTTTTTCCCGGGGCTTCGTGCTTGGATCGGTTTTACCCAAGCCCGAGTCTACTATGATCGCCAAGAACGCGCGGCTGGCACCCCTGGACAAACGTTGCGCCGACTTGTCCATTACGCTCTTGATGCACTATTTAGCTTTTCCTACCTGCCACTCCGCTTGATGACGTATTTAGGAGTCTTCGTGGCCGGAGCAGGATTCGTAGCAGGCTTGTTTTTTATCATCCGCCGTCTGCTAGGGATCGAGATTGCTCAAACCGGATTCACCACCCTGGCAACCCTTTCACTATTCATAGGGGGAATACAACTCATTGGTATCGGAATACTTGGTGAATACCTCGGTCGCATTTACGACGAAGTGAAAAAACGTCCGCTCTACGTAGTGCGGAAGAACCGGAGTTAA
>JAIXRU010000138.1 GCA_027485045.1 Opitutaceae bacterium
GCCGTGATCGGAGGCTTTGCCGCCTGGCGCGCCGACCCGCTTCGCGCCGCGCTTCCCATCACCGCCTCCCTACTTTTTTTCGGCATCCTTCTCCTGCTCGGCTCCGGACGCGCCAAGCTCGCGAGCGGCCTCGCCCTCGGCCCCCTCCTTCTCGCCGGCTGGGGCTGCGTTTCTCTCGTATCCGTTGCCACCCGCGCTCCCCGCGGCATGCGCGTGGTCTTGGCCGGACTTGGCTTGTTCGCCCTGCTGGGCCTGCCCTCCCTTATCATGAACCTTCTCGCAATCGCGCTCCGGACGCCACCAAAGGTCCCGGAAGGTCTGTGGAGCTTGGCCGCTGTTCTACCCGTCTCACCAAACCGCCCCCCGTGCGTCCTGGTTAGCCTGGAAGCCGGTGCCATCCTCCCCGGCCTGGTGGGAGCGCGCGTGTGGGTCGGCCATTTTTCCCTCACCCATCGATACCGCGAAAAAATCGCCCGTCTGCGGGCCGCCGGCCTCGACCCCGCCTACCCACCCGCCGATCCAGTCGCGGCCGAAAGCGCCCTCGACGCCATCATCGACGAGGCTTCTTTCACCTGCGCTCTTTTGGAAGAAAATTTATCCGCGCCCCTCCGCCGGCTCGCCGTGCGAGGCTGGACCCCCCTAAGCTCCGCCGGTGGCTGGATACTGCTCCGCGCCCCCGTCCCGCCCGCCCCATGAATCACCTCCAGAACAAGCACCGGTTAAAATCGTTCGTCCCTGAGGCGCCAGTTCGCCGCTGGCATGCCTTTCACTGCCCGCTTCGATGTGTCCGCGAATCGACCGGGAACTGGCGTCCGCGCGCCTTGGAGAACCACCTGCGCCTGCTACCCCTGCTTGTCGCCTGCGAACCCGCTTTGCCCGTCCGTAAACCACTTCGCTCCCCATACCTGCTAACCGCCCGCCGCACTCTTGCACTCAACTGCCGCACCGGCGGCCATGCCCCCCGCACTGCACATTCCGCACACGCCTTAAGCAAACCCATGCTTCCCGCCTTCACCCTCGTCCGCATTCAGGAATGGCTCCGCTCCCGCACCGCTTGACCTTGCCCCGCTCCGTATGCCCTTCGCCCGCGTCCATCACCCATTCGCGATTCTTCACTCCGCAATCCGCCGCCAGCTAATCCAGCTCACCGGAGTCCGCCTCGGCTCGCACGTAGTCATCGGGGCCGCCTGTGAACTCGCCATCGGGCGCTCCCGCTCCCGGCGCGGCACCCTGACGATAGGCCCCGGATCCCGTCTCGAACGCGGTGTCGTGATCCACCCCTACGGCGGTGCCATCACCTTGGGGCGCGATGTTTTCCTTGGTCCCTACGTCGTCATCTACGGGCACGGCGGCGTCGAGATCGGCGACGATTCCCTCATCGCCATGCACTGCCGCATTCTTTCCTCCAACCACGAGATCCCGCCTATCGGCGTGGCCATCCGCTCGCGACCCGACCGGCTCGCCCCCACCCGCATCGGTAGCGATGTCTGGCTGGGCGCCGGAGTCACCGTTCTTGCCGGGGTCACCATCGGCGACGGCTGCGTCGTGGCGGCGGGTGCGGTCGTCACCCGCGATCTCCCGGCCGGCACCGTCGCCCAAGGCGTGCCCGCCCGGCCCGTCCGCACCCGCGAGCCATGAACCCGCTGGTTTCCGTCATCATCCCCACCCACAACCCGCACCCGGAGCGCTTGTCGCGCACCTTGTGCTCTCTGCTTCGCCAGACCCTCCCTTTAAGCGCCTGGGAACTCCTTCTCATCGACAACGCTTCCACGCGCTTGCCCGCTCCCGCCTTTTTTTCCCGGTTCGGGCCGTCCCATCTCCGTATCGTGTCCGAACCCACCCTCGGGCTCACCTCCGCGCGACGCCGCGGTTTTGCCGAGGCGCGCGCCGCCTTCGCCGTATTGGTGGACGACGACAACGTGCTCGCGCCCGATTATCTGGCCCGAGCGCTCGACTTGCTCGCCGCGCATCCTCGCGTCGGCACCCTGGGCGGCCCTGTCCGCCCCGAGTTCGCCGCAACGCCCCCCGCTTGGTCGCACGAGTTTCATGGCCTGCTCGCCCTGCGCGACCTCGGCTCATCCCCGATTTTTTCCCAAGGCCTTCGCCCCCCCGGCTCATCGGCCAACACCTACCCGCTTCACGCCCCGGTCGGCGCCGGCATGGTGCTGCGCCGCGAAGCCTGGCTCGCTTGGTTGACCGGACTCGACCGACGGCCCGACGCCCCCTCCGACCGCCGGGGAGCCGACTTATCCTCCGGCGGCGACAACGATCTGGTCCTCGCCGCCCTTTCGGCTGGCTGGGAAACCGCCTATTTCCCCGAGCTGGAACTTACCCACCTCATTCCCGCTTCCCGCCTGGACCCCGCCTACCTCGCCCGGCTAAACCGGTCCATCCAACGCTCCTGGGTCCAAGTGCTCGCCCGCTACCAAGCCTGCCCTTGGTCCGCGATTCCCCGTTGGTCTGTCCCCCTGCGCGCCGCGCGCTCCTGGCTGCGCCACCGCGTCTGGCAATCCATCGCCGCCCGCATACGGTGGCAGGGCGCGCTCGGTCACTTTGAAGGTCTCGCCCGGTTACGCTGATCCCGCCGTGCGCTCCCTTCCACCCATCGTCGGAACCTGCCTTCGCAGCCTGTCCTGCCCTCCAGCGCTGCTGCCTTTTCTGCCCGGCACTTCCCGCAACTTCGGCCCTCCGCGCCGCCGCGCCACGCTGCTTGATTATTTTTCCCGCTATCCCGGCGAACTCCGTCAAATCGAACCCGCCACCCCGGCTCCTCCCGTGGCGGACTGCACGCATCTGCGGCCTTATCTTGCGCGCATGCGATTACGCAGCCTGCTGCCACCGGCCTATGTATTTACCCTGCCCCAGGCTCGCTTGCTAGGATCGGCAGGCTGGATCGTCGGGGAGAACGACACCTTTTTGACCGAAGCTTCCTTTTGGCGCGAACCCGACTACCCTGAAGCGTTCTCCACCCACTGGATACTGCAGCGCAAACGCTCGCCTTCCCTGCGCCACCTTCCGGGACGCACCCTCTCCCTCGCCTCCGACTTCGCAATCGGAGGCTTCGGACACTTTTTACACGACAGCCTTCCACGCCTGCACCTGATCGAAAAAGCCGGCTACCGCCTGCGCGATTTCGACTGGCTTTACCTGCCCCGACTCGAATCCGCCGCCACTCGCCGCCTGGTGGCCACGTTGGATTTCCCGCTGGAGCGAATCGTTCAACACGACCCGGCCCACGATCTGCAAACCGATGAGATCGTTGCCTCCTCCTACCCCGGCACTGCGGGCCATATGCCCGCCTACACACCGGAGTTTTTGCGACGTCGATTCCCGACGGGTGCCGGCCGCCACGACCGCAAAATCTTTCTGAGCCGCGCCGGTTCCCGCCGGGATTTGGCCCAACGCTCCCAAATCGAGCGACTGCTCCTGCAACGCGGCTTCGAACTCATTCATCCCGTCGAACACGACGCCATAGCCGCCTGCTCGGAGGCCCGCTGCGTCATCGCCCAGGAGGGGGCGAACTTTATGAACACCCTCTTTTGCCCGCCCGGCACCCAGCTCTTGCTGCTGCTCCCGGAATGGGTGGACCTGCCCTATGCGTTTACCGCCGCCGCCGCCTGTAATCACCGGCTACATGTCCTCGAAACCCGCCCCCTCGGCTCCGATCCGCAAGGATTGCTCACCCTCGACCTCGCCCGCTTCACCCACATGCTCGACACCCACTTTCAGTGACACCGCTCGTCTCCATCATCATTCCGGTCTACAACCCCGGTCCCCTGCTCGACGCCACCATCCAGTCGGCGCTGGCCCAAACCTGGCCGAATCTGGAAATCGTCGTTGTGGACGACGGCTCCACCGACGACAGCCTGGCCCGCGCCCGGAGCTACGCAGATCCCCGCCTGCGCATCATTGCCCAGGCCAACGCCGGTTCCTGCGCCGCGCGCAACACCGGCGTCCGCCATGCTCGCGGCGACTGGCTGCAATTCCTCGACCACGACGACCTGCTCTCGCCCGATAAAATCGCCCGCCAGCTTGCCCTCTACCCTAACGCCCCGGAGCGCACTTTGCTCATGGGCGAAATCACCCGTTTCTACGACGACGCCGAGGGCGTCCGCCATGAAATCCCCCCTGGTCCCGACTACCGGCCGGCGTGGGGCGAGTCCTACCCGCGCTACCACCGGCAGCCCGCCCGCGACTGGCTGCGGCATTGGTGGTCTGCACGACTCGAAACCACCCCGCTAGCCTGGCTTGTTCCGCGGACTCTGGCCATCGCCGCCGGCCCCTGGGAGGAGCGCTACCTCTCCCGGCTCGACGACTTCGAATACATCACCCGTCTCCTCCTCGCCGCCGACCGGCTCGTGCTCACTCCCGATGCCCGTTCCTGGTTCCGCACCTTGGTTGCCGGTTCCATGAGCAGCACCGGCCAAAACCGTTCCCGACGGGCCCACGAGGGCCAGGCTTTCGCGATCAACCTTTGCTGCGATCACGTGCTCGCCGCCGAGGACACGCCGCGCACCCGTCGGGCCGCCGCCGGACTCTTGATGGACTTTGCCTACGCCGCCTACCCCGCCCACCCCGGTCCGGCCCTCGCCGCCGAAGCCCGCGCCCGCGCACTGAACACCCCTTTGCCGCCCTGCCCCGGTGGTCGCCTCACGCAGCGCCTGAGCTCCGTCCTGGGCTGGCGCTTGGCCAAACGCCTGCAACACTTCGCCATTCAATGCGGCTATTCCCGAAGTTAAAAAAAAGCCCCCCGCACGCGAGGGATCCTGCCGCGCCGCCCCGCGTGCTGGTCTCCTGCCCGGACTTCGCCGCCCCTTCCGGCGGAGTACGTCAGCTCTATAACCTCGTCGAAGGCCTCCGCGAAGAGCTCGCACTGGATGCCTACGTCTATCACCAGACCGGCGGCTTCCGTCCCGCCTGGTTTCAATCTCCCGCCCCCGTGCGCTACGCCGACTCCGACGCCCTCGGAGCCAATGACATTTGGGTCATGCCCGAGGTCTGGGGCGGCGCCATCCAGAACCACCCGGAGGTGCGCAAGGTGATTTTTAATCAAAACGCCTACTACACATTCACGAACGGCTACGCGCTCCCGCCCGCGCCATCCCCCTTTCGCCCGGCGGAACACGGCGTGCGCGGCATCCTCACCGTCTCAGAAGACAGCGAGCGCGTCCTGCGCCACGTGTATCCAGAACTTCCGGTCGCCCGTTTGCGCTACCATATCGACGCCACTCGCTTCCAACCGGGCGCGACTAAACAACCGCGCCTGGTTTACATGCCCCGAAAACACCCCGAAGAGGCCATGCAGGTGCTTAATATCCTTGCCCTGCGCGGCGCTTTGCAGGGCATCGAAATCATCGCCCTGGATGGCCGCTCGGAATCTGAAACCGCAGGCATTTTAAAAACCGCCCTGATCTTTTTGAGTTTTGGTTACCCGGAGGGTTTTTCCCTCCCGCCTGCCGAGGCCATGGCCTGCGCCTGCCTGACCATCGGTTACCACGGCCAGGGCGCGCGCGAATTCATGCAGCCGGAAATCTCTTGGCCGATCGAAACCGGCGACATTCTCCACTTCGCCCGCACCGTGGAAACCGTGCTCGACCAATGGCGCCTCGACCCGTCCCCCCTTCGCCAGCGCGCCCTCGCCGCCTCCGCGTTTATCCACCGCCACTACTCCCGCGAGGCGCACCGCGCCTCGTTGCGCGCTGCCTGGCAGACCGTCACCGCCCGCTCGTAGCCGCCCGCCATGTCGCCCGCCGCCGCTCCTTCTCCCGCCGTCGCAATCAAACCGAACGCGCCCGACATCAGTATAATCGTGCCGGTTTACAACCGGGGCGACCGCATCCGCTGGACCCTTGAAAGCATACGCCGCGCAAGCAGCGGTTTGCGCGTGGAGACCATCGTCATCGACGACGGCTCCACTCCACCGCTCCAAACCGCGCTCGCCGGTCTTTCGCTAGATCCCCTTATCCTGCATCGTCAGGAAAACCAGGGACTGCTCTTCGCCCGACTCGCCGGTTTCGCCCGCGCTACCGGCGAATACACCCTATTCCTCGACTCCGACGATCTCCTCCACCCCGAGAAACTTTCCCGCCAGATCGCCGCCATGCGGGCCACCGACGCCGATGTGAGTTATTCCGACGAAGCCGCCGTGCCACTCGACGACACCTGGTCCACCGCTCCCGCCACCCAGCTTTCCCTCAAACCCTGCACATCAGATACCCTGGAGTTTTTTATGCGTCTGCAGCCCGCGCCGCATAATCCGATTTTCCGCACCGCCTACTTGCGCCTCTTGTTGCAAAACACCTGGGTGCCCCCCTCGCCGCACTTCAACGCCGTGGCCGAAATCTGGTTCTACTACCTTTGCGCCGCCGCCCGTCCCGCCCGCATCGTGAAATGCGATGGCCCTCTCACCCTGCAAGGCCTCCACCCCGGCATTCGTTTGTCCAGCCACTGGGAAAAACTTGCGGTGGGCTCCCTTGCCGTCCTGCAAGCCTTCGCCCGCCTGTGCCCCGTCACCAAGGACACCGAACTGTTCCGCAGCGTGCTGGCGGAGCGCCTCTTTCTCGCCTGGCGTGCGCTCCCCTACGACACGCCCGCCGCCGTGCAAAACCGCTTTCTCGCCGCGCTTGATACCCTGCCCGCCCCGCCCCTGAACCGCTGTGGCGGCACCGCCTTTGGCTGGCTCGCCCGCCTCTCGGGCCGCCGCCTGGCCGCTCTCTGCTTGCGGCGTTTTCAACGCCCGTCCTACCAGCAGATTCAAACGCTCCCCCCAGGGGAATTCGCCCGTCTCGCCAACCTGCTGCCCCCATCGTGAGCATGCTCAAAAAACTAGGCCTCGGGCGTCTCGCCTACCACCTTGCCTACGCGCCTTACAGCCGGGCGCGCGACCTCTGGCTCGACGGTGGCCCACGCCAACGACGCCTTACCGCCGAGGGGAAAATCGCCATGGAGGCCGCCGCCCTGACTTTGCCCATGCCTCCCGCCGGTCTAGGTGCCCCGGTCGTCCTTCATCTGCTCACAGGCAGGCGCTTTTGGTTTCAAACCGCCTTCTGCCTATGGTCCTTTGCCCACGCCTCGGGCCGCCCTATCCACCCCGTCCTGATCGATGATGGCACGCTGCAAGCCCCCTTCACCGGGCATCTGCTGCGGCTCTTTCCCCACGCCCGGATACGATCGGCCGCCGAGATTGAGCAACTCCTCGACACCCTGCTGCCCCCCTCGCGTTTCCCCTCCCTGCGCGCCCGGCGC
>JAIXRU010000137.1 GCA_027485045.1 Opitutaceae bacterium
GCAGCCCATCAGTCTTATGCCGATTTACGAGTTCTACTGCCCCCGCAACCACACCGTTTACCAGTTCTACGCCAAGACACTGGCCCAGGGAAAGCTAATGCCGAAGTGCCCGGACAACCCGGCCTGGCCGATGCAGAAAACCGTATCGCAATTCGCGTTTACCGGCCGTGCGGTCGAGCCGGCCGCCCCCGCCGAAGCAGGTTCGGAAAGCGGGGGAGACGACGCGCGCATGGAGGCGGCGATGGCCAGCATGGAGCAGGATTTCGCCTCGGTGGATGAAAACGATCCCCGCGCCATGGCCCGCATGATGCGCAAGATGGCGGACCTCACCGGGGAGAAAATCGACGCCGAGATGGAGGAAGTCGTCCGCAAACTGGAGGAAGGCATGGACCCCGAAAAACTCGAGGAGCAATTCGGTGCGGGCTCCGAAGCAGACGGCGGCGGCGAGGACGACCCCTATGGCCGGGGCATGAGCGGGGAAGGCGGCGCACCGAAAAATGAAAGCGCAATCAAGGAGGCTCGCATGCGATGGCGGGTGCGTCGCGCGACCACCGCGCCCCGCCGCGACCCCGTGCTATACGATTACGAGTAAACATGGATTATTGGGGCGCACTTAAGCGAGTTGTGTGGTCCGTTCAGTAGACTAACTGAGGAATACATCGTTAGGAATGGCCCAACTGATTTCTAACCTGGATGATTTTTCCTTCTGATTAATCAAAGAAGAAGTGCCCACGCTCGCTGTTCCAAGATTGCCGTGAGTCTAATGCCTAGAAACGATCATCTTGGTAGAACTCTTCATTCAACGCACAATGAATATTATGTCTAATCAAGGTCCACACGGCTCGGTAAAAACAGAACCTTTGTTTAACTGGTTAAACCAAAGGCAGTCCGGAGTTTTGATGCACCCGACTTCCTTACCGAATGATCAAGGTATCGGGGTGCTGAATGAAGCGGTAGACCACTTTCTTGATACGCTTAAGGCCTCGGGAGTTACAAACTGGCAGGTCTGTCCATTGGGGCCGACCGGATATGGCGATTCTCCGTATCAGTGTTTTTCTTCGTTTGCCGGGAATCCGTATTTAATAGATCTCAAGGCCTTGGTGGACGCCGGTCTACTCATTCAGAATGACTTGAATGATTTACAAGCGCTGCCGCGGGAACATGTCGATTATGGGTGGCTTTACGTGACCAAATGGCCGGTGTTGTTTCGCGCCTTTGCTGCGGCCAAAGCCGCGAAGTTTAAAAAACTACCCTGGGGTGAGTTTAAAGCGTTTCGGAAGGCACACGACTCTTGGCTGGATGGTTACGCGCTTTTTATGGCCTTGAAGGACCATTATGAGGGGCAGCCTTGGTGGACGTGGGCTCGCGAGCATCGGTTTTTAAAGCGTGCCCATATTGCTGCCCTACCCGCCTCGGTGACGGAAAAGGCCGAGGCCTACGCTTTTTTCCAATATCTGTTTTACGGTCAGTGGAATCGAGTGCGGGCGGCAGCCAGGCAACGCGGGATTCAACTCATCGGTGATACGCCGATTTTCGTGGCTAGGGATTCCGCGGATGTATGGTCGTGTCCGGAATTGTTTCAGATCGATCAGGAAACCGGCGTCCCCCTGGCAGTCGCAGGAGTGCCGCCAGATTACTTCTCGGCCGACGGTCAGTTATGGGGCAATCCGCTCTACGACTGGGACCGTCATGCCGCCGAAGGTTATGCGTGGTGGTTGCGTCGCTTGACGGCGAACTTTGAGCTTTGTGATATCGTGCGTATCGACCATTTCCGCGCGTTTGACACCTACTGGTCCATTCCTGCGACGGCGACGACGGCCAAGACTGGAGAGTGGAAAAAGGGTCCCGGTTTAGGCTTCTTTAAAGCCATCAAAGCCGCCCTGCCCGACGCTCGCCTGATCGCCGAGGATTTGGGGGATTTGTTTGAGAGTGTACGTGTTTTGCGTGATGCCTGCGGCCTGCCGGGCATGAGCATTCTGCAATTCGCCTTTGGAGGGGATGCGACCAACCTGTACTTGCCCGATAATCTCGTGGCCAATGCGGTGGTTTATCCGGGCACGCATGACAACAACACCACGTTGGGTTGGTACACGGCCGCGAGCGCCAAAGAGCAGGAGCACGTTCGCCAATACCTCAAAATCGATGGACGTGAGATAGGTTGGGATTTTATTCGTGCGGCCTATGCCTCGGTCAGTCGCCTCGCGATTATACCTTTGCAGGATCTCATGAGTTTGGGTGCGTCCGCTCGTTTTAATACGCCCGGAGTAGCGGCAGGTAACTGGCAGTGGCGTTACACCGCAGCGCAGTTGGCGGAGTTGCAACGCACCAGCTCGTCCTATCTGCGGCAGTTGGCTGTTACCCATAACCGGTAAAATAATAAAACCCGCTCCAGGCTGGAGCGGGTTTTAAAGAAGAACGACGCGTCAGGGCCGAATCAGGATTTGAAGAAGTTAACAATCATAGGCGACACCTGCTCGTAGGCGTCGTCGGCGACATAGTGGCCGGCGTCTGCAATAAGGTGCACCTTGGCTTCGGGGATATACTTGCGCCACTCCTCGAAGAAACTGGCGTCGAAACAGAAATCGCAGGCACCCCAAATCATGAGCACCTTGCGACGGCGGAACTGGTCTAGACCATCCGCGACCCGTCGTAATGTGGTGAAGGACGGGTGCCCGGGATCAGACGGGATATCTTTGATAAAGGCATCGATCGCCACGCGATTCTCGCTGCTGTCGTAGGGAAAGAGATAACCGTTTTTCTCGTCAGCGGTAAGGGTGCGGCGGTTCATCGCCATCTTGGTGGCGGAACGAGCAAAGCCGTTAAAGGTGCGAACGATCAAGCTACCGGGGAAGCTGGTTTTGCAGAGCGCGATCGACTTGGGGATTTGCTCAAACGGGTAAGCGGCAGAGTTGAGAATAACAATGCGGCGGATCAGTTGAGGATGTTTAACGGCCAAGCCAAACCCGATCGCACCACCCCAATCGTGCACGACCAAATCAATCTGCTTCAGGCCAAGAGAAAGCACCAAGGACTCCAGGTCAGCAATACGCTGCGCCAGGGTGTACTTGTAGTCTTGCGGCTTATCGGAAAGACCCATGCCGACGTGGTCAGGAGCGATGCAGCGACGTCCTGAGGCCACCAAGGCGGTGATGGCATGACGATAATAAAAAGACCAAGTGGGGTTGCCGTGGACCAAGAGAACGGCGGAATCATCTCCAGGCGATTGACCGGTGCCGCGTTCGTCAACGTAGCTCATCTTGGCTCCACCGGTGGTGGAGAAGCTCTTGAGCGTGAACGGATAAAGCATGCGAAGCCAAGCGGGAAGCGGTTGCGTCGAAGCGGTCATAGATTTTTGATAGGCGTAATAATCAGTGAGTAAACCAAGTTTCTTAGCAATAGTGATGCCAGAGCATAGAAATATCCTACCATTTAAGCGCGAGCATGAGCGAATTTAAGCCGCTGCCGATTCCTAAAAGTGCCACTGAATCGCCGTTGTTAATTGCGCCCGCGTCTACGGCTAGGGCCAGCGTGGCAGGCAGGGCGACCGAGCCGGTGTTGCCCAAGGTTTCAAAGGTAGAAAAATCCTTGGCGAGGTCGAGTCCCAGCGTCTCGTAGAGTTTTCTGCGATGCGTGCTGCCCACTTGGTGGCAGATCGTGCGGTCAAAAACGGTTCCGAATTCGGCGGTAAAATCGCTCCACGTCTGACGCGCCAATTGAAGACCGGCGACCAAAAGGGCCTCGCTATCGGTCTGCATGGCGAGGGCCTCAGCCCCGTGGTTATCGCCCTGGCAAAGGTCGCTGTGCTCGGTTGCCGCCCGGGCGCACCCACCGAGCAGTCGATGCGGATGTGAACCAGTGGGAAGCAAGGATTCGTGGCAAAGCATAGCCGCCACCGCGCCGGAACCGATGGTGAGGTTGGCAAAGTAGGGTTTGATGCCGTTGCGGTCGAGTGGCGCGGTCAGGAGGGTGGACAGGGTCTGGTCAACCAGCGGTCCGCCGTTCTCACCCGAACAGACCAAGGCGCAGCGGATCTGGCCGCTTTCAATCAAGCCGCCCGCGACCGTGAGGGCGTTTACCCAGCCGAGGCAGGCATTGGAGAGATCAAAAATTTGTGCGGTGGCGGGCAGGCCGATTTTGCGGTGGGCGAAACTGGCCGTGGCCGGTTCCAGCATATCGCGGCACACGGCGGCATGAATAAATAATTCAACCTGCTCGGCGCGAAGTCCGGATTTGGCAAGTACGCCCCTACCGGCGGCGGCGCTGGCATCGGAAGGGCGGGTGCCCGCCGGCCAGACCCGCCGCTCGCGGATGCCGGTCATCAATTCCAGCCTTCCTTCCGGCAGCCGTAAACGTGAGTAAAGCGGCGCAAGGCGGCGCTCGATCTCCGTGGTCGTCAATACGGCCTCGGGCAGCGCGACCGCGATACTTTCAATGCAAGTGTGGGCGAAACGCATAGGGGCGGCGGGAGCGGGATCAGCCCTTGGTTTCCATGCGCATGGCCAGGCGTATGACATCCTTGTCAAAGTAGTTGGAGCCGAGACCGGCGTCGACGATGAGCGTCGTGCCATTGATGCCGCCGCTGCGTTCGCTGAGCAGGAAAAGCACCGGATCGGCCACCTCTTGCGTGCTCAGATTGCGTTTCCGAAAAGTGAGTTTTTCCGCGTAGAGGTAGCTCTCCAGATATCCGGGAATACCCGCGGAAGCACTGGTCTTGAGCGGACCGGCCCCCACCACGTTGAAGCGCACTGCGGAGCCGCCCGCATCCACGGAAAAGCTTTTGGCGAGAAACCGCACCGACGATTCGAGCGCCGCCTTGATCGGCCCCATGTAGCCGTAGTTATCGGGCGTTACCAACAGCGAAGAGATGCCGATGGTCACCACCGATGCGTTCGGCGCGAAGCAGGGCTTAAAGGCGTTGGCCAGTTCGACCAAGGAGAACGCAGAGATTGCGGTGGCTTGCAGGAAATCCTTCCGCTTCGTTTCGTGGAAGGGCTTAAAGCCTTCAGAGTAATTGGCGAACGCGATCGAATGCACCAGGCCGTGCAAGGGACCAAAGCCCCCCTCGGCGTAGGCGGCGGCGAGACGCTGCGCCGCGCCCTCTTCCTCCACGTCGCACACCAAAACCGCTTTGCCCGCGAGCTGGGTTTCGAGGGTTTTTTTCCGGGCTTCGGAGCGCACGGCATAGACCACTCGCGCCCCGTGTTCCTCAAGCGATTTGGCCACGTGCCAAGCCACGCTTTTACGATTGGCGACGCCTTGGACGAGCACCGTTTTTCCGGTGAGTTGAAGATAATCAGGCATGGGCAACAAAAAGATCGGCGATGACGACGGCGGCGGCGTGATGCTTATTGGGCCTGCTGGGCCTGGGCTTGCTGGGGCTGCCCCTCGGGGGTTTTCCACGCCACGGTGAAGTCGACGTTGAGCACACGCGTGCCGTCGGCTTTTTTGACCGAGCCCTGCATCATGGTGAAGCCGGCCACGACCTCCTTTTTCTTAACTTCGATGTGAACCGTATCGCCCGGATAAATCGGAGTGCGGAAGCGCACGTCGCTGATCTTCGATAACAAAGGCACGCCCGAGCCAGGCGCCGCGCCAGCGACCTGAGCCTGTCGGGCCATGAACAAGGCCCCGGTTTGAAAGACCGCCTCGCATAACAACACGCCCGGCGTGATCGGCGCACCGGGATAATGCCCGCGATAAAAATCCTCCTCCGCGCGCCACCTGCGTCTGGCCACCAGACCATCGGGGCTTTCCGACAGGATTTCGTCGACAAAGAGGAAGGGCGGGCGGTGTGGGATTAGGGCTTGGACGGCGTCGATGGCAGACATGAATGTTGTGTAGGGGGAAAATAAAACACCGCTCCCCACCCTACCCTGCAAGGCCGTAAACGCAGCTTAACCGACGCTCACAACCTGTTCAGGTTAAGAGGAGAATGGCGATGACGTGAGCGTTATACACAGTGAGCTTCGTCGAACTTCTTAAACCATTATTGTTAAAGATATAATAAGTAAAAAGGCTGATGGATGATTGGAAAATCACGTATTTTACGAAAGTCCGAGCTTGGGACCGCCTGTGTCCCTGCCTTATGGTATGCTCTTGGCGTTATCATGCACATCGACACCCACTCACCTCATAGCAAAGAAGAGGGAGCACTCATAAAAACAGCGGACAATAAAACCATTACATATTGGGCTAAAACCATATCAGCGGGTAATGAAGAGCAGTTACCGGGGATCTCTGTTCACGACCACTGTTTGAACGTCGGCTGCGTGGGAGAACGCCTTCTCGCTCAACTCCCCGCCCGCGTCGCCGCGCTCCTGCCCTCCGGTTCCGCCACGCTCACCGCCCTCCACGACATCGGGAAAATCACCCTCGGCTTTCAGGCCAAATGCCCCGCTTGGCTCGCCGCCCAAAGCTTCGACGCTCTTACGCTCCGTCAAATCGCCCACGCCACTGGCAGCGGGCGCCCCACCGCCGACCACGCCTACGTCGGCCAGCTCTTCCTCCAAGAGCGTCTCCGCCTCACCAAGAGCCAAGGCTGGGCCGTCGCGGTTGGTTCGCACCACGGCAAACCCAAGGGCAAAACAATCAAACCACTCGAAGCCGAGCCTCGCGCGGCCGAGATGCAGGCCCACCGCGAAGCCGTCGCCACTGAGTTGATCGCGATCTTCGGCGCGCTCCCAGATCGCGGCCCCGCCAAACTCGACGGTCGCGACGATCCCGCCCTCTGGCTGCTCGCCGGACTCATCACCGTCGCCGACTGGATCGGCTCCAACGAAGCCTTCTTCTCCCCCGCGCACGGCCAGCCCGTGGACGCCACCCGCCAAGCCGCCTCCTCCGCCCTCGCCCAGATCGGATGGCCCGGCGGACGCCTGCGCGCCTCTTCATTTTTCGACGCCTTCCATTTCGCGCCCAACGCCGTTCAACAAGCCCTGCTCTCCGCCGTCCACGAGCCCGCGCTGGTCATCGTCGAGGCCCCGATGGGCTGCGGCAAAACTGAGGCCGCCCTCGCCCTCGCCCAGCAGCTGATCGCCGCCGGCCACCACCATGGCATCTACTTTGCCCTCCCCACCCAAGTGACGAGTGATCGCATCCATCGACGCGTCACGCACTTCCTCGAAAACTCCCTCGCCGACGCCGCCCACCTGCGCCTCGCCCACGGCAATTCCTGGCTCCACGACAACAACGACCTCCGCCTCCGCCCCGCCTTCACGGGCGGCCCCGCCGACCCCGCCGAAGATCCCCACGCCACCGTCGCTGAAGCTCGCTCGTGGTTCGCCTCCTCCAAGCAGGCCCTGCTCGCGCCCTATGGCGTCGGCACCATCGATCAAGCCCTGCAAGGCATGGTCGCGGTAAAACACTTTTTTGTCCGCCGCTTCGCTCTCGCCGGCAAGGTCGTGATTCTCGATGAGGTGCACTCCTACGACGTTTACACCGGCTCGCTCGTCACCGCGCTCGTGCGCGAACTGCTCCACCTCGGCTGCACCGTGCTCGTCCTCAGCGCCACGCTCACCGCCGCGCGCCGCCGCGAACTGCTCTCCGCCGCCGGCAGCCATGAACTCGAATCGCCCGACGCCTACCCGCTCATCACCACCGCCCGCCACGGCGTGAGCGCCACCCAGATCGCGCCCGCCTTCACCTCCACCAAGACCATCCGCCTCCGCTCCGCCGCCATCTCGGAAGACGATACCATCGCCGAACTCATCACCCGCGCCGAAGCCGGCCAGCACGTGCTCTGGATTCGCAACACCGTCGTCGAGGCCCAGCACGCCTTTCGCCTCATACGGGGCGATACCCCCGTTGCCGCCTCGCCCGCCGACCAGATCAAGACCGGCCTGCTCCACAGCCGCTTCCCGCAAACACGCCGCGCCGAGCTGGAAGCCGACTGGCTCGAACACCTCGGCAAAAACCGCCCCGCCACCGGCCCCGGCAGCATCCTGGTCGCAACCCAAGTGGTCGAGCAAAGCGTGGACATCGACCTCGACTTCATCGTCTCCGACCTCGCCCCGACCGACATGCTGCTCCAACGCGTCGGCCGTCTCTGGCGCCACCCCCGCCCGCACCGCGCCGCCCCCGAACCGGAGTTTTGGATCCGCACGCCCGAGCTGCCCGCCGCCGCCGATACACGCACCCTCGAAAAAGCCCTCGGCCGCTCCGCCAAAGTTTACGCCCCGTGGGTTCTGCTCCGCTCCGCCGCCGTCTTTTCCTTCCGCGCCACGCTCACCCTGCCCGGCGACATCCGGCCCCTCCTCGAAACGACCTACGCCGAGCCCCGCCTCGAAGAACCCGCCGCCTGGGGCGACCTTCACGCCAAACTCGACGAGGAAAAGCAAAAGCTCACACGCAACGCCGAAGCCGCAATGCTCTACGGGCGCCCTGTCCAAGACGACGCCCCCGAGGCTCTCACCCGCCGCAAAGGCCCGCCGACCGTCTCCGTGCTCCTGCTCCGCTCGGTCGAGCCCCTGCCCGGCCGCCTCTCCCGCCTCACCACGCTCGACGAGGCGCCCACCTCCCAAGTCGTCTCCGACTACGAGTGGTCACTCGCCGCCGCGCGCTTCATCCACCCTTGGCTCGTTCGTGTTCCCCGCTGGGTCGTGCCCGTGTCGGCCACTTCTCCGCGCTGGCTCGGTTTGCACGTCCCCGGCGCTGCCGTCGTTGCCACGCTCCGCGAGGATGGCCGCCTGCTGTGGGACGGCGAACCCGCCGACGCCACCTATCACCGCGACTTCGGCGTGCGCACCGAAAAACCCATTTCCGCCCGACCCTCCTTTCAACCCACCGACGACGATGAATTTGACTACTGACGCCTGGATTCCCGCCCTGCGCGCCGACGGCACCCGCACCCTGTTCAGCCTCCAAGGCCTGTTCGCCGAGGCCCACACCCTGCGCGATCTCGCCGCCAAGCCCCACGAACGCATCGCGCTCATGCGCCTGCTCCTCTGCATCACCCAAGCCGCCCTCGATGGCCCCGCCGACGAGGACGAGTGGCAAGACTGCCGCGACGCCATCCAGCCCCGCGTCCGCGCCTACCTCGAGAAATGGCGCGCCTCTTTTGAACTCTTCGGCGAGGGCCCGCGGTTCCTTCAACTTCCCAACCTCAAACCCGGCAAAGATACCGACGAGGGCAACGCCGCCACCAATCTCGATCTCGCTCTCGCCACCGGCAACAACTCCACCCTCTTCGACAACGGAGCCGGCGAAGACCGCACCGTCGCCGCCGCCCGCGCCGCCCTGAACC
>JAIXRU010000074.1 GCA_027485045.1 Opitutaceae bacterium
AGAGTTCGTTCATCACCCAGCGACGCAGGGCTGGGTCTAGAAGGGGATAAACCACCTCGATACGGCGGAAGAAATTTCGCGGCATCCAATCGGCGCTTCCCGCATAGATGGCCGGCTCGGCTCCGTCGTTGTGGAAATAAAAGGCACGAATGTGTTCCAGAAAGCGCCCAACAATCGAACGCACACGTATGCTCTCCGAAAGGCCGGGTACCCCTGGGACCAGACAACAAACGCCTCGAATGATCAGGTCGATTTGCACCCCGGCGCGGCCTGCTTCGTAAAGGGCGTCGATCACTTCTTGATCCACCAGCGAGTTCATCTTGGCGAGAATGCGGGCGGGACGTCCTTCGCGGGCGTTGTCGGTCTCGCGTCGGATTAATTCGAGCACCCGACGATGCAGGGAATAGGGTGCGACGAGCAGGTGGGTAAACTCCGGTGCGCGACCGAATCCGGTAAGGGCGTTAAAGAGGTTGGCTGCGTCCGAGGTGAGCACTTCGCGCGAGGTGAAGTGGCTGAGGTCGGTATAGATTTTGGCGGTGCGGGGATTGTAGTTTCCCGTGCCCAAGTGGGCGTAGCGAAGGAGCTTTCCGCTGGTTTCGCGTCGCACGACGAGCGCGACTTTGCAGTGGGTTTTGTGACCAACCAATCCGTACACGACGTGCACTCCGGCTTCCTCCAGTTGGCGGGCCCACTGGATATTGTTCGCCTCGTCGAAACGAGCTTTCAGCTCCACCAGCGCGGTGACTTGTTTGCCATTGCGCGAGGCTTCGATCAGCGCGCGGACGAAGGGCGAGTCGCCCGAGGTGCGATAGAGGGTCTGCTTAATAGCGAGGACGTGAGGATCGCGGGCAGCTTGCTCGACGAAATCCACCACCGGCTGAAAGGAGTCGTAGGGGTGGTGCAGGAGAATATCACGCTCGCGCAGGGTATCAAAAATCAGGGCCGGTTCACGCAGCGGAGAAAGGTTAACGGGCTGGAAGTTGGGATACTTCAGGTCGGGGCGGTCGATATCGCCCAGCGCCATGACACGCACCAAGTTGACCGGGCCACTCAGACGGAAAATATATTCGTGGGACAGGGATAAATGATCACACAGGGTGGAGAAAATATGTTCGTCCACGCCGTCTTCGATTTCCAAACGCACGGCCGCGCCGCGGCGTAGATTGCGCAGCTCCTCTTCGATTTTTTTGAGAAGATTGGCGGATTCTTCTTCGTCAATATAGAGGTCGCTGTTTCGCGTGACCCGGAAAGCGTGGGCTCCATGGATGGAATAGCCGGGGAAAAAATCGGCGGCGCAGAGTTTGATGATGTCCGACAGGAAAATAAAACGGCGTTCGTGTTTATTACCCTCGTTTGAATCGATGCTGACAATTCGTGGCAGGACTCTGGGAACGGGCAGGATGGCGAAATGACGGTCAATCTCGGGCGTCGTGGGGTCGTCGAGCGAAACGACGATGTTAAGGGTTTTATTGCCGAGTTGCGGGAACGGGTGGGACTGGTCGATGGAGAGCGGAGTGAGGACAGGGAAAACCTGTTCCTCGAAGTAGGTATGAACCCATGCGAGTTCACTTGGTTTAAGTGCGGCGGGCAGCGCGAAAGAAATGCCCTCCTCAGCCAGTGCGGGCAATAGTTGGTCCTGCCAGCAACGGTATTGATCGTCCACCAAAGAGGCGACCACGCTGTGAATGCGGCGAAGTTGCTCGCGCGGGCCGAGCACGTCCACTCCGTCGGATTCCTGAACATCGCTGTCCACTTGCTGGATGAGGCCGGCGACTCGGATTTCGAAAAATTCGTCAAGATTACTGGAGACGATCGCGAGGAATTTGACGCGTTCGAGAATGGGGTGACGCGGGTTCTGGGCTTGTTCGAAAACGCGGCGATTGAAGGCCAGCCAGCTAAGTTCGCGATTAAAATAGGCGACCTTGGCCGGGCTCACTGAGCCGGGTAGCGGAGTCGGGGTGTTTTTCGGAATGATAACGGCATCGACATCGGGTGACACGGGATCTGCTGCGGGTGGTGTTTCGACCGTTTTGGAAACGACCGGGACTTTGGTGAGTGCAGGGGTTGAAACGGTTTTGCTGCGTCTACGGGTGGCCATATAGTAAAGCTAGGAAAGCACCGAAAGGGTGGGAGAGTTACGAGCAGAATGCGATGCGTTACTGGGTTGTTACACCTGACTCAGCGGCAAAAAAACGGAAGCTAAGATCGAAACTTCGGAGCGTGTGAGCGCTGGCCGGCGCGACTGGTATGATCAAGCCACCCAAACGGTTTTCGCGTTGGTAAACGCACGCACTCCAGCCACACCTAATTCGCGGCCAAAACCCGAACTCTTACTGCCCCCAAAGGGCACGGCGACATGGGAGCGAACGGCATGATTTACGAAGACCATGCCGGCTTGCAGGCGAGGGACGTAGACGGTGCGGGCGCGGCGCAAATCTCGTGTAAAAATAGCCCCGCCAAGACCGTAAATACTTCGGTTGGCAGCGTTGAAAAGAGCGTCCTCATCGTGCGCTATTTCGACGGCGGCGACCGGACCAAAAAGTTCCTCGTCGGCGGCGGGCATGCCGGGAGCTACGTCGGCCAGCAGGGTGGGGGGATAAAAAGCACCCGGGCCAGCCGGACAGCGGCCTCCGATCACGAGGTGCGCGCCAAGCGACCGCGAGCGTTCTACCTGGGAGTGCAATTCATCGCGCAGGTCGGCGCGGGCCAAGGGCCCCAGTTGCGTATCTGGCGCGGTGGGGTCGCCGATGCGATAACTGGCAAGGGCTACGGCGAAGAGTCGGATAAACTCATCGGCCACGCGAGTATGTACGATAAAGCGTTTGGCCGCGACACAACTTTGGCCGTTGTTAACCAATCTGGCGGCGGCGCAAAGAGAGGCGGCAACCGGTAGATCGGCATCGGGAAAAATCAGGTAGGGGTCGCTTCCGCCGAGTTCCCGACGGGCTTAAGCGCTGCTCCAGCCAAAGCGGCAACTCTGCGACCCGCCGCCGTACTGCCCGTTAACGTGACCCCGGCGATGCGCGGGTCGGCGATCAACGGCTCGATCTGCTTGCCCGAAGCGAGCACGTAATCGAGCACGCCCGACGGCAGACCGGCCCGGGTGGCGACGGCGCAGAAGGCCTGGGCGCATCCCGTGACGTTACTGGCATGTTTTAGCAGGATGACGTTACCTGCCACCAAGGCCGGCACGGCGGCACGGATCACCTGCCAGAGCGGAAAATTCCATGGCATGATGGCGAGTACCACGCCAAGCGGTTCATAATGCACCGACACACCGTCGGGGACGGCTGCGGGGCGTTCGGCGCGTATCAGGGAGGCGCCGTACCGTGCGTAGTGCAGGCAGCAGGCGCTGCATTTATCGACTTCCGCCAGTGCATCGGAAAGGGGTTTTCCCATCTCGGCGGTAATCAAGGCGGCGAGCGTCGCCCGCTCCCGTTTTAACCCGGCGGCTAGCTTGCGCAGGTGCCGCGCTCGCTCGGCCGGAGCGCAGGCGCGCCAATGGGTAGCGGCTGCATAAGCTGCGGCGAGCCGGGCTTCGCGCTGGGCCTGGGTATGGGCCGTGTAGCGCGCGATGATACGACCGGTGGCTGGGTTAAGGGAGACGAGCGGCATGATGACAGGAGTGCCTGATTTTCACTTTAAAGGTGGGCGGTTCAAAGCGCACCGGGCAATGTTCAATCGGACTTAAAAAACAGACTACGCCGAGCTCACGGCTTGAGATCGTCACTGCACAGTTCAGGCTCTGGCCATGACCTCGATTACCCCTGTCGTTGTTGATGCCTCCGGATCGACCGTACCCTTTAACCGTTTTTTTCAACGCGGCGTCGGCTCCTGCCACGCCTATCTGACTCTGCGGGAAGACTTCCGGGAACATGTACGTTTGGCGCAGCGCGAGATCGGCTTCGGCGGTATTCGTTTCCATGGGATTTTCACCGAATATGTTGGCGTGATACATGGCGGTGAGGAGGCGGACGGCGGTCTCAGGTTGAACTTCCAAAACGCGACCAAAATCTACGAATTTTTCGTCGCTCAAGGCATGAAACCCTTTGTCGAACTCGGTTTCATGCCGACGCGATTG
>JAIXRU010000132.1 GCA_027485045.1 Opitutaceae bacterium
CTCGGCGAAGGTGGCCTGGAGTTCGGGCGAGGTTTCCTCGTCCATGGCGACGAGGCGGAGGGGGACTCCGGCGGCGCGGATGCTTTCGGCGACCAGCGCGGGGTAACGGCCCTGGCCGGCGATGAGGGCGACGGGGCGGCGGGGATCGAAACCGGGGGGCAGGAAGGCGGAGAGTGAGGGAGCGGCGGACATGGGTCGAGTTGGGTTGGGGAAAACATCCAAGGACCCATGACCAATGTCCAATAACGAATGGTCGCCCGCACTGGTGGCCGCGGGCGACGGGGGTGTTCAGGAGCCGGTTACATGCCGGCAGGGAGCGTGGGTGCAGACTACTTTGGGTGCGGAGATGAGGGCCGAGACCAGGGCAGAGGTGGAGAGGCGTTGGGTGTCGGCTTTGAGTTCGCTGGAGAATTGTTCAAGGGCGCGATCAAGTGAGGCGGCTGCGTCGGGGAGTTCGGCTTTGAGCGGTGCCGTAAAAGAAGCAAGGGCGACGAGGGGGGAGAGGGTTTCGGGGGCGATGACGATCTGGGCGGTGACAGGGGAGGCGAGACCGAGGCTGAGGAGCAGCGCGGCAGAGGCGGCGCGGAGAGAACTTACGGTGGTAGAAGAGTTTTGCATACGGAAACAAGTGACGAGCTTCCCGAGACCAAGTTTCAAGGCGGCGAACATTTTTGTCGCACACCTGCTTTGTGGTGCTTCTGTAGGTGAGGACGGATACAGCGCGGGTCAGGTGGAAGTGCCGTAGTATTTCTTGTAGCTGCGGTAGTAGCGGTAGTTGGAGTAGTACTCGATGCGGCGGGTGCTGAGGCCGTTGAGCACGATGCCGAGGATTTCGTTTTTGCCCTGGCGGAGGGCTTTGATGTAGAGGCGGATGTGTTTGCGGAGGGCGCGGTTGAAGCGGCAGACGTAAACGACTTCGTCGGTAGTCTCGGCGATGAGGAGGGAGTCGGTCACGGCGCCGAGGGGCGGGGAGTCCACGATGACGAGATCGAATTCGAGTTTGAAGCGTTCGATGAGTTGGCGGAAGGCGGGGCTTTCGAGCAGTTCGGTGGGGGTCTTGGAGCGACCGCCGGAGCGCAGCAGGCTGAGATTGTCTCCGAGTTTGATCAGGGCCAGGTCGGGATCTTCGGCCAGCGGAGAGGCGTCGATTTTGGCCCCTTGAGCAAACCAGCGGAGCAGGCCGAAGTCATTGGGTTGATCGAAGTTTCGGTGCAGCATGGGGCGGCGCAGATCGCAGTCGATCAGGAGGGTGCGTTTGCCGTGGCGGGAGAAGGCGGCGGCGAGGTTGGCGGAGACGAGGGTTTTGCCTTCGCCGGGGATGGTGGAGGTGACGAGGATGGCCTTGGGGAAATCCAGGCGGGAATGGATTTTGATCGCGCTGTAGGCACCGAGGAAGGCTTCGGTGCCGCGTTCGTTGTTTTGATCGAGGATGAGGCGGTATTTTTCCTGATCTTTCAGGGTGGAGAGATCGGGGATGATGCCGAGGAGGTTGACGCCGATGAAGTTTTCCACGTCCCAGGTGGATTTGATGCGGTCGTCGATGAAGGAGAGGCCGAAGGCGACGCCGAAAAAGATGCCGAGGCCGAGGATGATGGCAGTGCGGGTGATGGCGGGGATATTGGGCGCGAAGGGTGCACCGGCGGGGAGGGCCTGGTCGAGGGGGCGGACGGGCACTTTTTCGAGGTTGCGCGAGGTGCTGGCCTGGGTGAGGCGGTTGAGGATTTCGGCGTATTGGTTTTTGGCGTTGTTGGCGGTGGCTTCGAGGGACTTGAACTCGACGGCCATGTCGCGGAGGCGGAACTGTTCTTTTTCCTGGTCCTTGTATTCGCGTTCGAGGGAGATTTCGCGTTCGCGGGCTTTGGCGAGGGTGGCTTCGAGGTCGGCGATGGCGAGTTCGACGGCTTTTTGGAGTTGGGCCTGGGAGGTGGCGACGGAGTTGGCTAGGTCCACCATACGAGGGTGGCGTTCGAGGTAGCGTTCGGAGAGCACGGACTGGGTGCGGGCGAGTTCGGAGAGTTGATCGCGCAGGCCGGGGACGGTGCCGTGGGTGGCGATGTAGGCGAGTTCGAGCAGGTTGCGGCCTTGGGTGCGAAAGGAGTCCACCTGGCGGTAGAGGTCGTCGGTGGCGAGGCGGGCGAGGCGGGCTTCTTGCAGGGCGCCGTTCACGCTTTTCAGGCGGTCGGTGATGATGTCCACGCTCTTGTCGAGGGAGACGAGGTTGTTCTTGGTCATATAGGCCAGAAGGGCCTGTTCGGCGGCGTTGGCCTCGGCGCGGAGTTCTTTGGCGCGGGTCTGGAGGTAGTCGACGGCGTAGGTGTTTTTGCCCGCGATGTTATCGAACAGGTAGGCCATGAATTGTTCGACGTAACGGTTGGCGATGAGGGCGGCGGCCTGGGGGTCGCGGTGGGTGGCGCTGACGTTGACGAGGAAGCTGTTGCGTACGGCCTGGACGGTGATACCGCCCACGACGGCACCTACGGGGGGAGGGGGTTCGCCGGGTTTGAGGGCTTCGAGGTAGGGGCGCTGGAGGATTTTGACTTCATCGGGGGTGAAGGAGCCGATGACGCGGTTGCGCAGGGTGGAGGAGCTCATGACCTGGAGGTAGGTGTTGAGCTCGATGTCGCTGTTTATGGAGGTATCGACGACTTGCTGGCTGGTGACTACGGTCTCGGGTTTTTCGATACGCATCGAAGCCGTGCTCATGTAGACGGGCAAGGTGCGGGACTTGGTGTAGGCGAAGCCGATGGCGACGATGAGGGCGAGGGGCAGGGCGATCCAGAAGCGTTCGCGCAGGATGATGTAATAGTCGCGCAGGGAGCGGCGCTCGACGACATCCTCCTCCTCGATTTTTGGACGGGCAGGGGAAGACGGGGGAGTGGGGGTGGCGTTGGCCATCGGAAGGAGAAAAGACGGAAAAGCGGGTCAAGAAATTAGATCAAACGCTCGGGGACGAAGATGATGTCGCCCGGTTCGAGCACGAGGGAGTTGTCGGTCACGTTGGCGCCGCGTTTACCTTTGATGAGACTCTCGACGTCGACCTCGAAACTTTTCTTGGTGCCGTCGCGGTGTATCCGGGTGACGCGCACAGCCGTGCCTTTGGCGGTGTCGGTGAAGCCGCCGGAACGGGTGACGAGCTCTAGAATGCTCATGCTGGATTCGATGGGCAGCGGGTAGCGGCCGGGGGAGCGGATTTGCCCCTGGATGGAGACCTCGCGAGCGGCGTATTCCTCGACGCTGATGGTGACGCGCGGGTTGCGTAGAAAGCGGCCTTCCTTGTAGGCGCGTTCGATGGCTTGCTGGGCTTCGAGGACTTTGAGGCCGGCGATGGCGACTTCGCCGACGAGGGGGAGATTCAGGCGACCTTGGGAGTCGATGCGGGCGATGAGGGAGAGGTCTTCTTCCTGGTAAACAGCGACGCGGATCCGGTCGGTGTTGGTGAGTACGTAGGCGGGAGACGTGGTGGTGCCGGAGGCCGGGGTGGAAACCGATTCGGCGGGAGTTTGCGCAAGAGCGAGACCGTTGCCGGCAAATCCCAGCAAAAGAGCCAGCCAGAGGTAAAAGTGGCGGGTAAGGGTGGCGGACATGGGTAAAATGGGGGTGGTGGTCGGAGGCTACCAGCGAGTGGAGAGGGTGAGGCTAAGCGAATGGCGTTGAAACACAAACGCGGAGAGACTGGACCAATTCTGGTAGTAGGTGTAGGAAGTGGAGATGGTAAAGTGGCTTTTAAAGACGTACGAAGCGCCTAGGCCGGCGGTGAAGTAGTGGTCGAGGCGGTCCTGGCCGTTAAAACCGGTGACCACGGACGGGGCGTCATTAAAGTAGCCGCTGATAAACTCGGTCTGACCGGCACCGATATTGGCGTTGGTGTTGAATTTAACGGTGTGGGAGAACTGCCCGGTCAGATCCAGGCTGGTGGTCTGGGTCTGAAAATTGGTCGACGTGGTGTTGAAGTCTTGGGTGGCCGAAAGTGAGTAGGTGGCTTTGCGAGTGGCGGGCCAGGTGCTGGAAAGGGAAACGTAGACACCGTCGCTGCCGGAGTCGGTCACGCCGTTGGGGTATTCGTTATTGCGAAAAGTCCAGCCGACGCGGCCTGAGCCGCTGAGCTTGGCGAGGATGCGACCACTGACGCCGGCATAGATGCTGTGGTCGTGGCTGGTGGAGAGGAACTCGGCGATGCTGGTGCGGTAGCGGTAGCCGGCTAGAAGGTCGCGGTCACTGCGCCAGTTGTAGAAGAGGTCGGTCGAGATGGTGTAGGTGTTGAGATCGGAAAAGGTGGGTCCGGGGTCGGAGTAGGTGACGGTATCCCAGCCGAGGCTGCCGGCGAAGGAGTAGCGTTCGATGACGGGGTAGCGATAGTTGAGGTTTACCCCGTAATTCCAGGAGTCGGTGCGCAGGCCGACGGTGGGGTCGGCGCGGGTTTCTTTTCGGACGTTGAACTGGAGGGCGCCGGTGGTGCGGCCGGTGCCTTTGGAGAACTCAAGGGAGGCGGAGGGGTTGAGGAAGTTTTCCGCCGTGAAGTTGGTGAAGTTGCCCAGATCCCAGCCGAGGGAGGCGTTGACTCCGATGAGGCCGGCTTTGCGGGCGTATTCCAGGCCCGCGCCGGCGGAGATGAGCAGGTCGCCTCCGGAGTTACCGCCGCTGGAGCCGGAACCGCGACTGAAGACATTGGAGTCGTAGCCGGTGCCGATGTAGGCGGTCACGTAAACCTGTTCTTTGCCGTCGTTGAAGCGAAGCAGGGCTTGGGCTTCGGTTGTGGCCAACACAAGGAGCGACAAGGTGGCCAAGGTGCGTCCAAGCTGCCGCAGGGCCGGGGCGGGCGGACGGGTGGGGCGGGTTGAGTGCTTAAGGGCGGCCAAAGGGACAGCGGGATTTGACGAGTGCTTTGGTTTAAGGTCGGGCCGGACTGACGATGGGGCCGACCTCGGTGGGGTTGACCGGATTTACGGTAACGGGCACGAGTTCGCTGGTGGCGCCTTCGACGGTGTTTTGGCGTTCTACGGTGTCGAAGTAGACCTTACGGCGGGCCTGACAGGCGCCGTTTACCATGTCTTCGAGGTTTTCGCGCAATTCGGTGGGGATGGGCCGGATGGTGATGATGGGGGGTTGGTTCAGGCCGCGAGAGCGGATGAGCGCTTGCTGGCCGGGTTTTAAGGGTTCGCCGCCGGACATGTTGTCGCCGCGCACTGTGACTGCGCCCTCGAACAGGGTGACGGTGGTGCCTTCGTCGTTGGTCTGGATGGCGATTTTCTGAACACTCTGGCTGAGGATATTCAGGCTGGTGTTGACGGTTTCGTAAACCATCGAGCTGCCAGCTATGAGTTTGCCGGTGCAAATGCCGACCGCGCCACGGCTGAGGACGTTGCGGGTTTGGGAAACGGAGGGCTCGGAATCGAGGTCGGTGCGATTGGGGGAAAAAGGCTCCTGGGCAAAGCGTTTGACGGCCAGGCGGGTATCCGGGGCGAAATAGATGCCGGCACCGTTGGACATCACGACGGCGTTGGTGGAGTCGATTTTGGTTTCGATAATGGTGCCCTCGGCGTCGAAGACGGACTTTTCCGTGAGTTCTTCGATTTTTATGCCAGTGTTTACTTCTGCAAACCCTTTTACGTCAGCGACGTAAAACTTACTTGTGGGTGAGTTTTTGGTAACGGAGTTTTGGGCAGTTGCCGGGTTAATGGATACGGCTAACAGCAGGAAGACTAGGGGTAGGGGAGTTACCTTCATGAAAGTAAGGTAAATCACCTAGGGTCACAGACAAGCACGGGCTTGCTGGCGCGCAATCATACGTAGGAGAGAATAGGTTTGCGTGCGATTGCCAGCGCGGTCGAAGCAAGGTGGAGGCTGGGGGACGCTATGTCGGAAGATCAGGCTGCGACGAGGTTGAGGATCTTGCCCGGAACGTAGATGACGCGTTTGAGGGTTTTGCCTGCCAGGTGGGGGGCGATGTCGGCGTGGGTCTGGGCGGCGGCGAGGGCAGAGGCTTCGTCGGTGCCGGTGGGGAGAAGGAGTTCGCCGCGTTTTTTGCCGTTCACCTGGACGACGACCTTTTGCTCGTTGGAAACGAGTCTGGCCGGGTCGTAGGCGGGCCACGGGGCCTGGCCGGCGGTGGGGGCGATCTCGGGGCCGCCGAGGCGGGCCCAGAGTTCCTCGGTGATGTGGGGGGCGAGGGGCGCGAGGATTTGCAGAAAACTCAG
This sequence comes from Opitutaceae bacterium, assembly GCA_027485045.1. Classification (GTDB taxonomy): domain Bacteria; phylum Verrucomicrobiota; class Verrucomicrobiia; order Opitutales; family Opitutaceae; genus IMCC26134_A. Next base: position 6,195 of record JAIXRU010000132.1, read on the forward strand.
GACGTCGCGGCGCGCGATGGTTTCGGCTTTTTGCCACGCGTTCACGAAGATCATCATGGACGAGATGGCGGTGTTGTAGCGCAGGCCCTCGATGTCGTCGCCGACTTTTTTGATGGTTTCGTGGAGGAGTTTGGCGAGCTCGGGCGAAGTCGTGTCGGCTGCGTCGGAGAGTTTGGGGTTGGGCTGGCCGGTGTCGCGTTCGAGGCATTCGCGCCAGATTTTTTGCAGGAAACGGTGGACGCCCTCGATGCCGTTGGGGTTCCAGGGCTTCATGGCCTCGAGGGGGCCGAGGAACATGAGGTAAAGGCGGAGCGTATCGGTGCCGTGGCTACGAATGATGTCGTCGGGGTTGGCGACATTGCCGCGGGATTTGGACATTTTTTCCCCGTCTTCGCCGAGGATGATGCCTTGGTGGAATAGGCGGGTGAAAGGCTCGGGGGTGGGCACGACGCCGAGGTCGAAGAGGATCTTGTGCCAGAAGCGGGCGTAGAGCAGGTGGAGCACGGCGTGCTCGGCGCCACCGACGTAGATGTCGGGGCCTTTCCAGTAATCGAGGGCGGCGGGGGAGGCGAGGGCGGTGTCGTTTTGGGTGTCGAGGTAGCGCAGGTAATACCAGCAGGAGCCGGCCCATTGGGGCATGGTGTTAGGCTCGCGGCGGGCGAGCACCCAGTGGGGCGCGGGGCGGGCCTCGGTGGCGGGCACGGCGGCGCCGGTGGCGGCGTCATACCAGATGTCCACCCACTCGGTGATGGCGGCGAGCGGGCTCTCGCCGGTGCCGGTGGGCTGGTAAGTCTTGGTCTCGGGCAGGCGGAGGGGGAGGGCGGCTTCGGGGAGGGGGAGGGCGAAGCGGGTCTGTCCGTTGATCACGCAGGTGACGGGTTCGGCGGGCAGGGGCAGGGCGACGCCGGCGGCGAGGGCGTGGGCGGTGGCGGCGGCGTAGTCCTCGGGGTTGACCCAGACGAGGGGGAAGGGCTCGCCCCAGTAGCGCTGACGGGAGAAGAGCCAGTCACGGAGTTTGAAGTTAACCGTGGCCTTGCCTCGGCTGCGGGCGGCGAGGTCGGCGGTGATTTTGGTTTTGGCCTCAGCCCAAGGCAGGCCGGTGTAACCCTCGGAGTGGATGAGACGGCCGTCGCCGGTGTAGGGCAGCGGGGTGGTGGCGGTGCCGTTGGCGCCGGCCTCGTGGTCGGGCTCGATGACCTGGATGACGGGGATGTTGAACTTTTGGGCGAAGGCGTAGTCGCGTTCGTCGTGGGCGGGCACGGCCATGATGGCACCGGTGCCGTAGCCCATGATGACGTAGTCGGCGATCCAGACGGGGATTTTTTGGCCGTTGGCGGGGTTGAGCGCGAAGGAGCCGGACCAGACGCCGGTCTTTTCGCCTTTGGCCAGATCGGTGCGTTCGAGGTCGGATTTGGCGGCGGCGAGTTTGCGGTAGGCGGAGACGGCTTCGCGTTGGCCGGGAGTGGTGAGGGCGTCGGCGAGCGGGTGCTCGGGGGCGATGACCATGAAGGTGACGCCGAAGACGGTGTCGGGCCGGGTGGTGAAAACCTTGAGGTCGCCGAGGACGGTGTTTTCGAGGGAGAAGAGCAGTTCGGCGCCCTCGCTGCGTCCGATCCAGGCCTCTTGCATGCGTTTGGTGGATTCGGGCCAGTCAACGAGTTTGAGGTCGGAGAGCAGGCGGTCGGCGTAGGCGGTGATGCGCAGGACCCACTGGCGGAGCGGGCGGCGTTCGACGGGGTGTTTGCCGACTTCGGAGAGGCCGTCGATAACCTCTTCGTTGGCGAGCACGGTGCCGAGGGCGGGGCACCACCAGACGGGTTTTTCTTCTACGTAGGCCAGGCCTTTTTTGAAGAGCTGCAGCCAAATCCACTGGGTCCAGCGGAAGTAGCGCGGGTCGGTGGTGTCCACCTCGCGCTCGAAGTCGTAGGAGACGCCGATGGCCTTGAGCTGGCGGCGGAAGGTGGCGACGTTTTCGATCGTTACTTCGCGGGGATGGCGGCCGGTTTTTACGGCGTAGTTTTCGGTGGGTAAACCGAAGGCATCCCAGCCGATGGGGTAGAGCACGTTTTTGCCCTTGGCCCGGTGATAGCGGGCGAGGACATCGGTGATGGTGTAATTTTCGCAATGTCCGAGATGGAGCCCGGCGCCGGACGGGTAGGGGAACATGTCCAGCACGTAGTATTTGGGCTTGGACGGATCGATGGGCGGGGTGCGAAAGGAGGCGGAGTCGGCCCAGACTTTTTGCCAGTGAGGCTCTATTTGGAGGAAGTCGTATTCGGTGCAGGTCGTGGGCATGGCGAAGAGGGAAAAGGAAGATACAAACGCGGCACCGGCGGCGGGGTCAATGTCTCACACCGACCGAGGTTTCGGCGTTGCGGCTTCTTCGTGCCCCCGGCAAAGTGGGGTCGATGGTCGGGCAGGTGGGTCGAGGGCGTGGGAAGGTGGGGCTTGCGGGGCGGGGCGCATGGTGGTGTTTTTTAATCAACATGTTTACCGGCATCATTGAGGAGACAGGACGGGTGGCGCGCTTCGAGCGCGGGGGCGACGCGTGGAAGCTTCGGGTCGCGGCCCGCGTTGCTCTTTCTGATATCGCCGTGGGTGATAGCATTGCGGTCAATGGCTGCTGCCTGACGGTGGTGGCGTTCGACGCTACTGGCATCGAGTTCGACTTACTGGAGGAGACGCGGCGACTCACGAGTATCCAATCGGTGGAAGTCGGAGCCCCCGTGAATTTGGAGCGGAGTCTGCGTTTCGGTGGTAAAATGGGCGGACACTTCGTGACCGGGCACGTGGACGGGCTAGGCGTGGTCGAGGTGTTTGAGACGCGGGGTGCGGATCGGTATTTAAAGGTGAAGGGCCCGGCGGGGCAGGGGAGATATTTGATTCATAAGGGCAGCATCGCGATCGACGGGATTTCGCTCACGGTAGCCGAGGTCGAGGGAGACGCTTTCGCGGTCTGGCTGATTCCGCACACGGTGTCGGCGACAAATTTAAGTCACAAGCGGGTGGGTGATCCGGTGAATCTTGAGTTCGATCTATTGGGGAAATATGTGGAGAAACTCACCCTCGGGCGCGGAGTTTGAGGTAGTTCCGGGTCTTATTTTATGCGCGCGGTATTGCAGGCCATCGCCGATGAGCTCCAGCGGTTGAAATCCGAGGGCGAGAGCACAGTGGCGGTATCTGAGGCAACCCTCGGAGCATTGCGGGCGATGGTGAAAACGCAACGAGGCTCGGGCGGTCCGGTGCTTGCCGCGCCCGCAGCAGAGCGCGGGGCCGCCAAGAGCGAAATGACGATACCGGTGAATCCATTAAGAGCGGAGCGGGCGGCTGCGCTGCCGAAGGCGCCGGCAGCGGCTCCAAGCGCGGCAGTGGTCCAGCGCGGAGTGGTGGCGGGTGCGCGCGGGCGCGATTTACCGCCGCCGCCGAGGGTGGTTTTGCCCGACGGGGACAAGGCGGCGCGTTGGTCGGCGTGGCAGGCTTTGGTCGCAACGGATGCGGGATGCTTGGCGCAGCTAAGACCGGGGGTGAAGCCGTTTTTCGGGATGGGTTCGCTGGATGCCAAAATCGTTTTCGTGGCCGACGCACCGAGTGAGGATGAGGAGCGGGCGGGGTCGCCTTGGGCGGGCGCAAGTGGCGAGTTGCTGGCCAAGATGGTCGGGGCCATGGGGCTGAAGCCAGAGGCGGTTTTCGTGACCACTTTGCTGCCCTGGCGTCCGCAGACGGTGGCGGTGGAGGGCGGGGCCTCGCTGGGTGACCGGCCGCCGGCGCCGACTGAGTTAGCTTACGGGGCGGTTTTTTTCCGGGCGCTTTTGGAGCTTCTGCAGCCGGTTGTGGTGGTGGCGCTCGGGCAGGAGGCGGCGCAGGGTTTGCGTGGAGGGAAGATCGCGAATTTGGCCGAGGTCCGTGGGCAGTGGACGGAATTTGCCGGCATACCGCTTTTGGTGACGTGCAAGCCCAGTTACCTGATCCGCAGCGGTTCCACGCGCACCAAACGCATGGCTTGGGAGGAGCTGTTACTTGTTATGGAGCGGGCGGGATTGCCGATCTCCGACAAACAACGCGGGTTTTTCCGATAGCGGCACGCTACCGGGTCACCTGGCGGAGGTTGCCACTTTGTTTACGTCGTTCGTTCCCGATATGGGTTGATTCGTTTTTTAGGTTTGGACCTGACGATGCCCTGAGTCCAATTTCCGGGCCCGTGTCGTCGATGCTTCGCTCGCATGCGCTGTGCGGCCAAGTATCCTATTTTTTCTTACCGTATGTCCCGATCCTTCACCTCTCTTTCAACATCCAGCCCTGCGCCCCAGGTTAAGGTTTTGGCTGGCTGGAAACGAGGTTTGGCTGTCCTGGCCGGAGCTATCGTGCGACTCTGGGTCGCCACCCTCCGGTTCAGTTGTTCTGCCGATACTGAGGAAACCATGCGCCGGGTTGATGGTCCACAGCTCTATGTCCTGTGGCACGACAGGTTGTTTATCTCTGCCGAAATTGCGCGGCGGTTTCGTGGCAAACGTCCGCTTAATGCCTTGATCAGCACCAGCAAGGACGGGGCTTGGTTGACGGCATTTTTCGCGACGATGGGCCTTTGCGCCGTGCGTGGTTCCAGCTCCAAGGGGGGCCGCGAAGCGGCGATGGAACTCGTCCGGGTGCTAAAAACCGGCGCGGACGCGGGCATAACTCCAGATGGACCACGCGGTCCTGCCTATCGCGTGAAACCCGGGGCTCTCATCGTGGCCCGCCGTTCCGGGGCTCGTATCATTTTGGTGGGGGTAACTTACGACTCCTATTGGTGCTTATCCGGTTGGGACCGGTTTCGCCTGCCCAAACCTTTCAGCCGGATTCATCTCTGCGCCCAGCTTTATGATGAAGCAACGCTACGCTCAGATTACGCAGTGGCGGCGCTTGAAAGGGAGCTTCAAGCGCTGAATGCCTCACTGGTGCCGGCCGTTGATACGGTTTAGTTAAAACGCGGGAGTCAGCTCGACGCTGGCACCGGAGGCGACGGTGTAATCTTCGCCGACGGACCAAGTGCTGTCGTTGATCAAAAACTTGAAGGTGATCGGGCCGGAAGCGGGCAGCGCGATGGTCCACTTGTTGTCAGAGGTGCATTCCAGAGAGGTGCCTTTTTCCCAGCTCAGGCCCGCGCCTTCGCCACGAATGGTGAGGGTATTCCCGAAGCCTACGTCGAGCAGGGCCACGATCGTCGTGGAGGCGCTTACTACGGCGGGCGTGGCTTTGGTCGCTGCTGGCTTCTTTACCGCCTTGGCGGGCTTGGGTGCGACTGCTGCAGGGGCGACAGGAGCAGCGACAGGCGCGGGAGCGGCTTTGGCGACTTTTTTAACAGGAGTGGCTTTGACGGCTGGCTTCGCAGCAGCGGCGGCCTTGGGGGCTGGGCTGGTGGCTTTGACGGCAGGCTTAACGGCGGTTTTTTTCATAGGTTGGAAAACGTTGCTCGACATAGACATCGCGCACATGTGCGTGAGCCTACGAAGGATGGTCATAGTTCAATAGCAAATTGCGAACCAAGCGCACTCAGTAGCAAAATTAACCCGAACGTAGCGAATCCAGCATGGATCCATGGGTCTTGGTGGAGCAGATGGGAATCAAACCCACGACCTCTTCATTGCGAACGAAGCGCTCTATCAACTGAGCTACTGCCCCCCGAGTTACCTTAACGAGCGCATTTTATGCGGCGGCGCGGGGCTGCGAGTAAACATCAATTTATCAAGTGCCTCGCAGTGAATCGGCCTTTACCGCGTCGGATAGAATGGCGCAGGGCAGGAGAGCGGCATCCTGCATGCCATGGATGATTTTTTTATCCGGAGGGCAGAAGGTGGCGAGCGCACCGCTCAACTCCGTCTGGTCGCCTCTAACAAAATAGTAAGGACACAGGCGCAAGCGTCCCGACTCAGGGGTGGCGGGCGCACCGGAAACTGGATACAATGGATGCGTGGCGCGCCGGGGTTTCCGGTAAATCTGGAGCAAGGGCAGGTTTTGCGGAGCATCTTGAACGGCTAGATCCACTGCGCCCTGCCACTCTTCGCGTGAGCAATCCGCACCGTAGGCCACGCTGCGCGCGCCCCAAGCGGTTTCGTGATAACCGGAGATTTTCAGGATCAGCTCCCGTTCTTTTTTTGAGGCGTCGGCCAAGCCACGCCAATCCGTGAGCGCCCGCCCGCCCACCAACGGACCGGCGAGCGTTGCCCCGGGCGGCAGTGGCGCGGGGTCGATTACCCAGGAAGCCGGAATCAAGGACCGCAAACGCATCTGCGCACGGCTGCTTAACTGCTCTGCCCAAAAATCCTGCAACAGGTGGTGGTGAAACAGGGCCAGCCCCAGTTTCTCCTCTTGAAACGCGCGCATTGGCGGAGTGATCGCCACCTCGCCCGAATTCCAGGCTTCGAAAAAGTAATGGGCGGTCGGGATCCGTTCCAGATCCCAGAGTTCGAAGAAACGATAAATGATGTCGATTTTTTCGGGGTTCCCCTCCACGTCGAAACAGAGTGCACTGCCGAGGGGGAAGATCTCGTCTGGTCCGAGGCAAAACACCCGCCGTCCCTGCCGTTGCAACTGCTCCGCCAGCCACTCCATTTCCGGGCGGTAAGTGGCGGCTTCGTCACTGACTACGATGGCGATGAGTGGATTGCGCATGTCGTTTCGCAAAGCCGCCACCGCAGTGTAGAAGCCATTTATCATCGCATCCCCCCGGCCCAACACCTCGCCACTCGGCGCATAGAGGCGGTTTAAAAAAGCGGTGAGGCCGATGCCGCCAGGTACCGAGTCCAGCTCTGTCATGGCCCAGCCATCGTCCGTAAGAAGCAAATCCGGTCTCAAGACGGCCGGCAAGGCACCCCGGTTGCGCGGATCGCGGGCGTGGGTGATCAGCGCTTCGGGTTTTCCACGATCAAGATACTCCGCGACCCAGGGCGCGAGCAGCGCTTTGTTGCGCAATAGGTTTTTTCCGGCCACGCTGCGTGTATATAGGGTCTCCAGCGCCTTATGGTATTCGAGGCAGGCCGCGCCGATCTCGCGCAGTTCCTCTACCTGTGCTGGGGTAAGCGGCCAAGCTTCCGGAGCCAGCCGCCAGCTCTTGTCTTCAAAGAGCGCAGTGGTGGAGAAGGCGTTTTTCAACGCATCGTAGGAAAGTGGCATGCTTCACTAGTGGAAGCAGACGGCCTTAAATCAAGCCGTCGCGTCGCAGGCGGGGCCGAGCTTGAAATGGCCGTAAAAGGCTTCTTGACACCATCGTTGGCGACCGGTGTTTTCCACCCTTTTCCAAATCACTAGCCCTCGTCCCACGTTATTACATGGCCCTTAAAATTCGCCTCTCCCGTATCGGATCGACCCACAATCCTGTTTATCACGTCGTCATTGCCGAAGCTCGTTCCCGTCGCGACGGTGCTGCCACCGAGATCCTCGGCACCTACAATCCCCGTGCCAAGGCAGATGGCTTGAAGCTCAAGGTGGACCGCGTTGATTACTGGCTCAGCAAGGGTGCAACTCCCACGGACACCGCCCACAGCTTGATCAAGGCCGCCAAGAAGGCCGCCGCCGCTCCGGTTGCCGCTCCCGCCGCCGCCTAAGCCCGTTTTAGTATCTTACCTTTCTTCGCCTCGGATTTATTTCCGGGGCGTTTTTTTTCTCACATGGCGCTGCAGATCGACGTTCTCACGCTTTTCCCCCGCATGCTGGAGGGCTTTCTCGCCGAAAGTATTCTGGGCAAAGCCATCGAGACCAAAAAACTGGGGGTTTCGGTGCATGATTTGCGCGCCTGGTGCACGGACAAACACCGGACCGCCGATGATCGTCCCTTCGGGGGCGGCGCCGGCATGGTGATGAAGCCCGAGCCGGTGGTGGCGGCCATCGAGCAACTGCAAACCCCCGGTTGCCGTCGTGTTTATCTGACGCCCGATGGCGCGCCCCTGTCGGAGAAAATCGCCCGTGAGCTCTCCACGCAGGAGCACATCATTTTTCTTAGCGGTCACTACGAAGGCATCGATCAGCGCATCCGCGACCTCGTGATTGATCAAGAAATCAGCATAGGCGACTATGTGCTGACCAACGGCACTTTACCTGCGGCGGTGACCATTGATGCCCTCGCACGTTTCATTCCTGGCGTGATTGGCGATGAAAAGTCATTGACACACGAATCTTTCACCGGTCGGTTTCTCGACTTCCCGCAATACACGCGTCCCGCCGAATTCCGAGGTCAGTCCGTTCCGAAAGTCCTTCTTTCCGGAAACCACACTGAAATCGAAAAGTGGCGACACGAGGAACGCGTGAAAAAAACCCGCCTCGTCCGACCCGATTTACTCGAAAAACCTTACACGTCATGAACCCGATCATCACTGAGATCACCAGCACCCAGATCCGTAACGTCCCTTCCTTCAAGGTAGGAGACGGCGTCAAGGTGCACACCAAGGTCCGCGAAGGCGACAAAGAGCGCACGCAGCTTTTCGCCGGCATCGTAATCGCCCGCAAGGGCCACGGCATCCACGAGACCTTCACCGTGCGCCGTATCAGCTATGGAGAGGGCGTGGAGCGCGTATTCCCCGTCAACTCCCCGAACATCGAGAAGATCGAAGTGGATCGCGAGTCCGAGATCGGCCGCGCCCGCCTCTATTATCTGCGCGACCTCAAGGGCAAGGCCGCCATGCAGGTTAACGTCAAACGTTTCGACAGCACCAAAACCGAAGCCGCCAAGGCTTAAGCGCCGTTTCAATACAGGCATCATCAAAACCCCGGATTTCTCCGGGGTTTTTTAATGCGTTCATTCGAAGATTTCTGGCTGGGCGAACTAGCAGTTCTCCGTCCCATGAGTCGGGCTCGTCCCCATCTGCGAGTTATTTCATAACCTTTGGGCTTCCCCGCCCGTCATGACCTTTCTACACCTCACCTTTCTCCCTGTTCCGACCCGCGCATTCCCTAAACCTAAATCCCTCTTTTCCTATATGGCACTCGACCTCCCCCTCCTCGCCCTAGCCGCCAACCAAGCCCGTGGCCTCGCCATGGATGCGGTGCACAAAAGCAATTCCGGCCATCTCGGCCTGCCGCTCGGCGCCGCCGAAATCGGTGCCGCCCTCTACGGTGGCGCGCTTTCGCACTGCCCCAGCGCCCCGCGCTGGTTGAACCGTGACCGCTTTGTGCTCTCCGCCGGTCATGGCTCGATGTTTATCTACTCGTGGCTTCATCTCAGCGGCTACGACCTGCCCCTCGACGAGGTAAAGAATTTCCGTCAGCTCCATTCCAAGACTCCCGGGCATCCCGAATTCCACGAGACTCCCGGCGTCGAGTGCACCACCGGCCCTCTCGGCCAGGGTATCGCCAACGCAGTGGGCTTTGCGATTTCCGGCAAGATGGCCGCCGCCCGCTTCAACACCGAGACCCACCCGATTTTTGACAGCCATGTCATCGCCCTTGCGGGTGATGGTTGCATGCAGGAAGGCGTTGCCTTGGAGGCCATCTCTTTCGCCGCCCACCAGAAGCTGGACAACCTGATCCTCATTTTTGACTCCAACGACGTCACCCTCGACGCGATGGCCAACAAATCCCAGGACGACGACTTCGTGAAGCGTTTCAAGGCCCTCGGCTGGAACGTGCAGCTTGTGGACGGTCACGACATCGCGGTTGTGGCCCGGGCCGTTGCCAAGGCCAAGAAAGCCACTGGCGCGCCCAACATCATCATCGCCAAGACCACCATCGCCAAAGGCATTCCCGAGGTGGCCGGCACCTCCAAGGGCCACGGCGAAGGCGGTGCCAAGTTTATCGATGCCGCTCGCGCCGGTCTCGGTCTGCCAGCCGACCAACACTTCTTTGTCAGCCCCGAAGTTCGCGCCCATTTTGACGGTCTTAAGAAGAAGTCCGAGCGTGCCTACAAGAAGTGGAAGAAGCTCTATATCGAGTGGGCCGCCGCCAATCCTGAGAAGGCCGCCTTGCTCGAAAGCCGCTCCGCTACGGTCACCGCCGAGGAGCTCCTGGCCGCGATTCCGAACTTTGCCGCCGATGTGAAACTCGCTTCCCGTGCTTCCGGCCAGCAGGTGCTGCAACCGCTCGCCGCCAAGCTGCCTCTTGTCATCGGTGGCAGCGCCGATCTTTACGGCTCGACCCTGAATTATATCGCCTCGGACAAGGACTTCGAGCCTGCCAACCGCGCCGGGCGCAATATCCGTTTCGGCATCCGCGAACACGCCATGGCCTCCATGGCCAACGGCATTGCCTACGACGGCATTTTCAAGCCCTCCGTCGCCACGTTCCTGGTTTTTGCCGACTACTCGCGCCCCGCCATGCGCCTCGCCGCGCTGTGCAAGCTGCCCGTCACCTACATCTATACCCACGACTCCGTGGGCGTGGGCGAGGACGGCCCCACCCACCAGCCGGTCGAGACCATTTCCGGCCTGCGCGTTATCCCCGGCCTCGACGTTATCCGCCCCGGTGATCCCGAGGAGACGGCCGGTGCCTTCGCCGCCGCCTACAGCCGCACGGATGGTCCCACCTTGCTCGCGCTCTCGCGCCAAGCCATGCCCATCCTCAACGACATCCCGGCCGACACCCGTCGCTCGGGTGTTCAGTATGGTGGTTATGTCGCAGTGCGTGAATCGTCCGAGTTGACCCATATCCTGCTGGCTACCGGCACCGAACTGCACCTTGCGGTTAACGCGGCCAAGATCCTCGGCAGCGGCGTGCGCGTGGTTTCGATGCCAAGCTTCGAGCGCTTCAAGCGTCAGAGCGCGGGCTATCGTGAAAGCGTTCTGCCCGTTAGCTGTCGCAAGCGCGTCGCCATCGAGGCCGGCGTGACCGGGCTCTGGTATCAATTCGTGGGGCTTGATGGCAAGGTGGTCGGCATTGATCGCTTCGGTATCAGCGCTCCCGGCAACACCGTGATGAAGGAACTCGGCATCACGGCCGAGGCCGTGGTCGCCGCCGCGCAAAGCCTCTAATCGCGCTCCGTCGTTCTGGCCGGCCCCATTTTGGGCCGGCCTTTTTTGCGGCCCTTGGGTAACGCCA